>NZ_JAGPXU010000015.1:0-124586 GCF_018070385.1 Micromonospora sp. C97 | reverse complement strand
GGGCGCGCACGGCCAGCACCAGGGCGGCCAGCCAGCCGGCGGCCAGGAGCGCGTACACGGCGGGGCGGGCGGGGCCGCCCAGTTCGGCGGAGCGGAGCAGGGTGCGGGCGTTGGTCAGCACGATCACCCCGCCGACCGCGGCGCCGAGCAGTTGGGCGGGCACGATACGCACCAGCCAGGCGGCCAGCGGGGCGGCGATGAGCCCGCCGATGAGCAGCGCGGCGACGGTGGGCAGCAGGAACCCCTCCGAGCCCAACCCGATCAGGAAGCCGATGCTGGCCGCGCCGGCCACGACGAACTCGGCGGTGTCCACCGAGCCGATCACCTTGCGGGGTTCCATCCGGCCGGAGACCAGCAGCGCCGGGGTGGCCACCGGGCCCCACCCGCCGCCGCCGGTCGCGTCGACGAAACCGGCGACCAGGCCCAGGGGGCCGAGGAAACGACCGCGGAGCCGTCCGCCGACCCGGTCGGTGCGCAGCGGGCGGGCGAAGCGGACCAGAAGGTACGCGCCGAGCGTGAAGAGGATGCCGGCCATCCACGGCGCGGCGGCCTCGGTGGAGATCGAGCTGAGCACTGTGGCGCCGGCGAAGGCGCCGATCGCGCCGGGCAGCGCGATGCGGGTCACGACCCGCCAGTCGACGTTGCCGAACCGCCAGTGCGCGACGCCGGCGGCGAGCGTGGTGCCGATCTCGGCCAGGTGCACCGAGGCCGAGGCGGCGGCCGGGGCGACCCCGGCGACCAGCAGCAGCGTGGAGGAGGTCAAGCCGTACGCCATGCCGAGCGAACCATCGATCAGTTGCGCGACGAGCCCGACCAGAGCAAGGACCAACAGCTTGCGCACGAGCGCCCCCTGACTTTTCGGCATCTCCTATCGACTTGGTCGACAATGCGGGATGGGGCAGCCAGGGTCAAGCCCCCGATCGGTGGATGGGACGCGCCGGGTCAGCGCCCGGGTGACGCCGATCCGGGTGGTGGGCCGGCGATCAGATCCAGGCGCGCGGGTCGGCGGCCAGCTCGGTGACCCGCGCGGGTAGCGCGCCCGCTGCCACGTCGGCGACGCTCACCAGTTCCAGGATCTCCCGCTCGCTCGCCCGCAGCGCGATCCAGACCTCCTGGAGGGCGCGGGCCGGGCCGTGGTAGCCGAGCTGCTCGGGGCGCTGCCCGCGGACGTGGGCGAGGGGGCCGTCGATCACCCGGATCACCTCGGCGAGGGAGATCTCCTCGGCGGGGCGGGCCAGCCAGTAGCCGCCCTCCGGGCCGCGCTGGGCGTGCACGATGCCGCCCCGGCGCAGCTGCAGCAGGATGCTCTCCAGGAACTTCGGCGGAATCTCCTGGGCACGGGCGATCTGGTCGGCCGTGACCGGTCGGCCGCGCCCGGGACCGCTGGCCGTCGCGGCAAGCTCGGCGGCCGCGCGGAGGGCATAGTCGACCCGGGCGGAGAGGCGCATGCCGGCAAGGTTAGTCCCTGGTCAACCGGGCAGGCGGGCGACCCTCGGCCGATCGGCCACGCATCGATCAAAAGTGCCGCCGCCGGCACCCGACGCGCGCCGCCGGAACTGACCGGTGCGGCCCGTCATGATCCACCGCGCGGTGGCGGCCGAAATGCCGGCCCGGAGCGTCCCTATGCTGGGCGTGAAGACGAATGTCCGGCCCTTTACCCGGCCGCCAGCAACATATTGATAAACACCCGGGTCCGCTCGGGGGGAAGGCAACACGATGACCGATATCGCGACCCGCACCTGGGATGGCATGACCATCCCGGTCGCCGGCACCTATCTTCTCGATCAGGCGCACAAGCGGATCGGTTTCCTGTCCCGGCACATGATGGTCAGCCCGGTACGCGGCGAGTTCGCCGAGGCCACTGCGCAGATCACCGTCGCCGAGGACCCGCTGCTCTCCTCGGTGACGGCCACCATCATGTCGGCGAGCATCACCACCGGGAGCGTCGATCGGGACACGCATCTGAAGAGTGCCGATTTCCTCGACGTGGAGCGCTTTCCCACCCTCGAATATCGAAGCACCGGTATCACATGGCAGGGCAACGAGGACCCCATATTCCAGTGGGCGCGCCTGCGCAACCACCGGCTGGGCGGACGAGGCCGGAGTCACATTGTTCCGCCGCAGTCCGACGGTATTCCCGGACGATTCGTCCTCACCGGTGAGCTGACCGTGAAGGGAATCACCCGGGCCGTCGACCTGGAGGTGAATTTCGGCGGCGCTCGTCGTGATCCGTACGGGCAGAACATCTTCGGATTCAGCGCGACGGCGAGCATCAACCGCGAGGACTACGGCCTGCTCTGGAACGTCGTCCTGGAGAGCGGCGGGGTGCTGGTCGGCAAGACGGTGCAGATCGAGATCGCCGGAGAGGCCATCTACCAGGCCTGACCCGCCGCATCCCCGCCAGGAGCCTGGCGGGGATGGGTGGACGCGTCAGGCGCCGACGCGGCGCAGCAGACCCTCCTGGACGGCGCTGGCGATCTGCCGGCCGTCAGTGGTGAACATCCGGCCGGTGGCCAGCCCGCGCGCGCCGGACGCGGACGGGCTCAAACAGTCGTAGAGGAACCACTCGTCGGCCCGGAACGGCCGGTGGAACCACAGCGCGTGGTCCAGGCTCGCGCCGACCAACCCGCCCGGCCCCCACACCTCGCCGTGCGCGGAGAGCACCGAGTCCAGCAGGGTGAGGTCCGAGGCGTAGGTGAGCGCGCAGGCGTGCAGCAGCGGGTCGTCGGGCAGTTTGCCGTCGATGCGCATCCAGACGCGCTGGTGCGGGTCGGCGGGCCGGTCGCCGGGGCGGACCCAGCCGGGCTCACCCACGTAACGCACGTCGATCGGACGCGGGATCTGACCCCAGATGCCCAGCCGCTCCGGGTAGCGGGAGAGCCGGTCGCTCATCGTCGGCACGTCCTGCGGCATCGGGACGTCCAGCGGGGCCGTGACCTGGTGGTCCAGGCCCTCCTCGGCCCGCTGGAACGACGCCGACATGAAGAAGATCGGCTTGTCGTGCTGCAGGGCGACGGCCCGGCGGACCGAGAAGGACCGCCCGTCGCGGATGTTCTCCACCTGGTACTCGATCGGCTCGACCGGGTCGCCGGGGCGGACGAAGTAGCCGTGCAGCGAGTGCACGAACCGCTCCGGGTCGACGGTGCGGCCGGCGGCGACCAGGGCCTGGCCGGCAACCTGGCCGCCGTACACCCGTTGTGGGCCGACCGGGGGGCTCATCCCCCGGAAGGTCATCTCCCCGGTCGGATCGAGGTCCAGCACCTCCAGCAGCTGGTCCACCGCCGCCTGGCCGACCGCGACCCGACCGTCGCTCACTGCAGCGCCCGCGCCGACGCGGCGTCGACCAGCGAGCCGAGCTGGTGTACGCGCAGCGTGTTGGTCGAGCCGGGGGTGCCGGGAGGGCTACCCGCCACGATCACCACGTAGTCGCCGGGGTTGGCCCGGTCGAGGCCGAGCAGCGCCTGGTCGACCTGGCGGAACATGTCGTCGGTGTGCTGCACGAACGGCATCAGGAAGGTCTCCACGCCCCAGGTGAGGGCGAGCTGGTCGCGCACCTCGGGGACCGGCGTGAAGGCCAGCAGCGGCAGGTCGCAGTGCAGCCGGGACAGCCGGCGCACGGTGTCACCGGTCTGCGAGAAGGCGACGAGCGCCTTGGCGTTGATGGCCCGGGCGATCGACGAGGCGGCGACGGTGAGGGCGCCACCGTGGGTACGCGGGTCGTGCTGCAACCGCGGCACCCCGATCGAACCGGCCTCGGTGGTCGTCACGATCTTGGCCATGGTGCTGACGGTGAGCACCGGGTACTTGCCGACGCTGGTCTCGCCGGAGAGCATCACCGCGTCCGCGCCGTCGAGCACCGCGTTGGCGACGTCGGACGCCTCCGCCCGGGTGGGGCGGGAGTTCTCGATCATCGAGTCGAGCATCTGGGTGGCCACGATGACGGGCTTGGCGTTCTCCCGGCACAGCTGCACGGCGCGCTTCTGCACCAGCGGGACCTCGTCCAGCGGCATCTCGACACCGAGGTCACCACGGGCGACCATGACGCCGTCGAAGGCCAGCACGATGGCCTCCAGGTGCTCCACCGCCTCCGGCTTCTCGACCTTGGCCAGCACCGGCCGGAACACGCCCTCCTCGGCCATGATGCCGTGCACGAGCTTGATGTCCTCGGCGGAGCGGACGAAGGAGAGCGCCACCAGGTCGACACCGAGACCCAGGGAGAAGCGCAGGTCCTCGGCGTCCTTCTCCGACATGGCGGGCACGCTGACCGCCACGTTGGGCAGCGACACGCCCTTGTTGTTGGAGACCGGGCCGCCCTCGGTGACGAGGCAGCGGATGTCGTTGCCGGTGACGTCGGTGACCTCGACGGCGACCCGACCGTCGTCGATCAGCAGCCGGTCACCGGGCTTCACCTCCTGCGGCAGCTTGCGGTAGGTGCAGGAGACCCGCTCCTTGGTGCCGATGATGTCGTCGCCGGTGATGACGACCGAGTCACCGGTGCGCCACTCGTGCGGGCCGTCGGCGAACCGACCGAGCCGGATCTTGGGGCCCTGCAGGTCGGCGAGGACGGCGACCGGCTTACCCGCTGCCTCCGACGCCTCCCGGACCAGTCGATAGACCGCCTCGTGGTCGGCGTGGCTGCCGTGACTGAAGTTCAGCCTCGCCACGTTCATGCCGGCCTCGACGAGACCCCGGATGCGCTCCGGGGACGAGGTGGCGGGACCAAGAGTGCAGACGATCTTCGCGCGGCGTGTCACGCCCATCAGGCTAGTCTCTCCTTCAGGTCGGACTCGGGTCCGACCCCTTGCAGGCAGCGGAACATGTGTCCAACGACGCGCGGCGCGCGTCGGGCCGGCGGGCGGAACCGCACCGGGAACGTTGTGGCGACGGGCATCAGCGACCGCGCGCCGGGAATCGTACGCCTCCGGTGGCGTGCGCTGTCGGGGTGCTCCCGGCGGCGGCTCACTCCGGACGCCCCGACGGCGGCAGGCGGCGGCTCATTCCGGGTGCACCGAGAGCGGCAGGCGGCGGCTCATTCCGGGTGCACCGAGGGCGGCAGGGTCGGCACCGCGTGCAGCAGGTCACGGGGGTCGTAGCGGCGCTTGGCGTGGCGCAGCCGCGCCCAGTTCGCGCCGTAGGCGAGCCGGACCCGGTCGGTCTCCTGCGGGGCGAGCAGGTTGGGGTAACCACCGGGCAGGGCCTGCGGGGCGAGCGCCGCGGAGGTCCGCTCGGCCCACTCCTGGTGCGGGCCGGCCGGCTCGCACGGCGCCCACACCGCGATGATCTCGGTCATCAGGTGGTCGGCACGCAGTCCGAACGCTGTGTCGGCGGGTCGGACCCGGGTGGCCGCGCCGTGGAAGTGGTGCACTGCCAGCGCGGAGAATGGCGAGGTGACCTGCCGGGCCGCGTCGACGAGCGTGCCCACGGTGCTGTCGGTGAGCGCGGGCAGCCATCGGGTCCGCAGCAGGTAGTGGTTGCCGTCGACCATTCCGCCGTCGAACATCCGCAGCGCGTCCGCGTACGGCATCGGGCCGATCTGGTCGACCAGCGGGGTGCCCAGCGCGCGCAGCCGGTCCATCCACGGCAGCCCGGCGTCCAGGTCCGGGCCGCTGTAGAACGGGCAGACGAAGATCACCGGCTCGCCGGCCGGGCCGGGCAGGAAGCCGGCCATCACTGTCAGTTCGTCCGGCGCCTCGGCGACCAGCGCGCCATAGCCGCGCAGGACGGCCGGGGCCTCGGACAGCGCGAACATGATCATGCCGGCCAGCACCCCGCGCAGCCGGTGCGCGCGGAACCGCAGCTCGGTGACGATGCCGAGGTTCCCGCCGCCGCCGCGCAGCGCCCAGTACAGCTCGGCGTCGTGGCGCGGGTCGGCGGTGACCCGGCGGCCGTCGGCGAGAACCACCTGCGCGCCGAGCAGACTGTCCAGGGACAGACCGAACCGACCACACAGCGGGCCGTACCCGCCGGCGAGGGTGAGCCCGGCCATCCCCACGGCGTCGACCACGCCGGTCGGCACCACCAGGTCGTACGGGCGGGCGGCGGCGAGCAGCTCGGCCGCCGTGGCGCCGCCGCCGATGGTCACCGTGGGCGCGTCCGGGTCGACCCGGACGGCGCGCAGCCCGGTCAGGTCGAGCACCAGGGCACCGTCGCGCAGGGCCCGGCCGGCCCAGTCGTGCCCGCCGGAGCGGACCGAGACGGGCAGGTGGCAGCGGGCGGCGACGCGGACCGCCTCGGCCACCTCGTCGGCCTCCTGGCAGTGGGCGACCAGCGCGGGCGTCCGCGCCACCGCACCGTTCCAGAGTTGGGTGGTGGCGGCGTAACCGGGATCGCCCGGCTCGTGCAGCTGGTCGCCGAGCAGGGCACGTAGTCGGGCGGCGGCGGATGCGACATCACCGGTGGCGGCGGAGGTCATGGCGACTCCTCGACCGGGGCCGACCCACGACACCGGGTACGCCCCGGCGGCGGCCCGCGCAGGGCGCGACCGTAGCACCGGCAGGCGGGCGAGCGCCGTCGCCATCACGACAGCCACCGATGGACGGCTGCTCAGCTCCCCGCTTTGACCAGCGGAAACTCCAGGGAACCCGCCGGGCAGAGGAAGGTCAGCACTTCCACCCGGTAGAGCCCGGCCTGCACCGCGGGGTCGGCCTCCAGCACGCTGCGGACGTCGTCGACGCTGCCGGTGCGGGCCAGCCCGAACCCGATCGGCGGATCCGGCTCGCGGGCCGGCCCGTCCACTGAGCCGGCGACCAGGATGATGCCGCGTCGCTGCAACGCCTGCATGTGCTCGGTGTGCTCGGCCTGCAACCGCTGCACCGTCTCGGCGGGCAGGGCCCGCCCGGCCGCGCCGGGATAGATCACGATGCACTCGTACGTGTCGAGCGCGAAGTTGACCTGCGGCACTCCCATGGGTGCTCCCTCCGCCGTCGCGCCGGAAACGCACCGGCTCCGGCCAGCGTCGCACGGACACCCCGGTCGTACCGGGTGCTTCCCGGCAACTCGGCTCGGCGCGCCCACGGCGTGTCCGCGCCCACACTCGACCGACCGGCGGCATGGCAGCGGAGTTCCGGGGGATGATCCATCGGTGGCGGGTGGGCTCTTCACGCCCGCGCTGTCCACGCCCGCCACGACGAGACGATTGGGGATCGGGCAATGGCAACAAATATCAGTGAGCAACCCGCGAAGGCGTCCGGCACGTACCGGATCGGTGGCGACGTCACCGTCAACCGGCTCGGCTACGGGGCCATGCAGATCACCGGTCCGGGTGTCTGGGGTGACCCGAAGGACCCGGCCGAGGCGGTCCGGGTGCTGCGCCGGGCGATCGAGCTGGGCGTGACGTTCATCGACACCGCCGACTCGTACGGGCCGTTCGTCTCGGAGCTGCTGATCCGGGAGGCCCTGCACCCGTACGCCGATGACCTGGTCATCGCGACGAAGGCCGGGTTGAGCCGCTCCGGCCCCGGCGACTGGCGGGCGCTGGGCCGCCCCGAGTACCTGCGCCAGCAGTGCGAGCTGAGCCTGCGCCACCTCGGCCTGGACAGCATCCCGCTGTACCAGCTGCACCGGATCGACCCGAAGGTGCCGCTCGCCGATCAGCTCGGTGAGCTGGCCCTGCTGCGGGAGGAAGGCAAGATCCAGCACATCGGGCTGTCCGAGGTGAGCGTCGCGCAGATCGAGGAGTCCCGCGCGATCACCGACATCGTGTCGGTGCAGAACCTGTACAACCTGGCCAACCGCAGCGCCGAGGACGTGCTGGAGTACTGCGAGCGCAACGACCTCGCGTTCATCCCGTGGTTCCCGATCGCCACCGGTGAGCTGGCCCGCCCGGGCGGCCCACTGGACGCCATCTCCACCGCGCACGGCGCGTCGCCCGCCCAGCTCGCGCTGGCCTGGCTGCTGCGCCGCTCACCGGTGATGCTGCCGATCCCCGGTACGTCCTCGGTGGCGCACCTGGAGGAGAACGTGGGCGCCGCCGACGTGCGGCTCACCGACGACGAGTTCGAGGCGCTCGCCAAGGCGAGCTGACCGCTCCCCGGACGCCGCCGAACCAGTCGACCCGGACGCCGTCGACTCAGTCGGCGGCGTCCGTACCGGGCTCCCGGGCCGCCCGCAGCGCCTCGGTCGCCTGGGCCAGCAGGCGCGCCGAGTCGGTGCGCCCGCTCACCTGCAACTCCACCTCGGTGTCGCCGGACTGGATCCGGATGCTGGCCTCGGTGCGCTGCTGGTCCACCCAGGACTGCAGCAGGTTGAACAGACCCGGCAGCAGGCCCTGGGCCAGCACCGCGATGATCACCGCGTCGCTGAAGCCCGGCCGGCCCCCGCCGCCGCCGGCCTGGCGGACCACCGGCCGGTACTCCGGCCGGCGGTGGATCCAGGTCAGCAGGTCGACCGACGGCTGCTGTCGCTGCCGGGGGTTGATGGTCAGCCGTACGGGCAGCCGGGCGGCAGTGTTGCTGTCGGTCACGGACTCTCCCGGTCAGTTGGTGGCGGGGCGGAAGGTGACACCCTCCCCGTCGGCGGTGACGACACCGGTGACGGAGAACGGGTCGTCGTCGGTGAACGGTGAGTCGCCCCCGAAGTAGGTGTTGGTCCCGCTGACCTGCACCTGACCCCGGGTCTCGCTCGGGGTGGTGACCTCGGCGCTGGCCGGGCCGGTCAACTCGATGGCGAGCTTCGGGTACTCCAGGATCTTCCAGGTGACCTTCTGCGCGGACCCGCCGTAGTAGCGGAACGGGCAGCCCGGTGGCGCGGGGACCGTCTGCTTGGCGCACTCGTCCAACCAGGCGCGCACCCGGGCGTCGACGGCCTCGACCGCCGCCGGCTTGAGCACCGGGGCCAGTTGCAGGGTGGCCGTGTCCTGCCCCGGACCGACCGCCAAGGTCTCGGTGGGCGTCTCGCTGAGCGCGCTGGACGGCCCGGTCGCGGTGTAGCCGCCGGGCAGCAGCGCCAGCGCCGGACCGTCGGTGCCGCCGGGCAGCTCGACGCCGTTGAGTCGTACCCCGGGGCCGCCGATCGCGACACCGAGCGAGGTCAGGCCTCCGCTCACCCGCCAGCCGTGGAACATTCCGGCAGTGGTTTGCTCGTCGCGACGCAGGCCGAGTGTCGCGGTCTGCCGCTCACCGCCCAGCCGGTACGTCACGGTGGCCGTGGCGGTGTCGTCGTCACGCTCCAGCGAACTGATCTCGACGTCGGTCGGTGGTTGGTAGCCCTCGCCGCGCAGCAGTTGGGCGAGCAGCTCGCGGTCGGGGGCGCTGCTCCCGTCGGCCAGGAGGTCGAGTGCGGCGTCGCTGTCCCGGTCGGCGAGCGCGGCGAAGTAGCCGTCGACAGTCGCCTGGGGGCGGAAGAACGCCCACTGCACCACCCCGAGCCCGCCGGTGCCGGCGCAGGCCACCAGCACGAGGACGCCGACCAGCAGCCAGGTGCGGCGCGTGCCGACCGCGCCGGTGTGCCCGAACAGCCGCTCGACGGTGACGTCCGCGGCGGCGTCCGCACCGGCGGACGCGCCGGCCACCGAGGCCCGTTCCAGCGCGTCGAGCCGGAGTTCGTGCGGCGGGTGGGTGGCGCAGACCGCCTCGTCCCAACCGCTGCGGCCGGACTCGAAGGACAGCCGGCGCTCCAGGATGCGCCGCATCCCGTCGACGTGCCCGGTGAGCACGGCGCCGAGGTCGGCCCGGTACTCCGCGGCCCGGACGTCGCGGGCGTGCAGCGGCAGCACCACGTACCGCATGATGAGCAGCACCGGCCAGAAGAACAGGAAGACCACGAAGTTGGTGGCCGGGTGCGGGAACGTCCGCATCAGCCAGGTCGGCAGGGCGTGCGCGAGGGTGAGCGGCAGACCGACACCACGGACGAAGGCGCTGGTGATCTCGTCCCCGGTACGCCAGTGCACCAACTCGTGACTGAACAGCGCGGCGATCTCGTCGTCCGGTTCGGTCAGCACGGCGGTGGTGACCACCACGTGCCGGGCGTAGGTGCGGGCGTTGCTCAGGACCGGGTCGTCCTCCATCAGCAACCGTGGCACGCTGGGCAGGCCGAGTCGTCGGGCACAGTCGTCCAGCACGGGCCGCAGCCGCGCCGCCTCGCGGCGGCTGGGCTGGCGGGCACCGGAGACGACCAGTAGTCGCGGTTCCAGCAGCACGCGGTAGAGCGTGTAGAGGACCCCGATCAGCGCCGCCGCGGCGACGGTGCCGAGCAGGCCGGCGATCACGGGGAGCGGTCCTTCGGCACCGACCCAGGGCAGCACCAGCACGGAGATGAAGCCGCCCACGAAACCGACGGCGAAGCCGACGACGCCGCCGAGCACTCCGGCGGAGCGGCTCATGAACGTTTCCAGCAGGGAGCCGATCAGCGGCGCGTCGCGCAGCACCTGCGGCACCTGGTCGTCAGCCCCGATGCCGCCGGCGAAGAGGCCGACGACGCCGAGGCTGAGGCCGCCCCAGAACGCCAGCAGCAGCCCGATCGGCAGGTAGAACCAGGTGGCGGCGAAGGCGCCCAGCACACCGCGCCAGTCCCGCAGGATCCCGGCCCGCAACCAGACCAGCGCGCTGGGATAACCCGGTGGCCGGTCGGCGAACCCGCCGACCGACGACGGCGGGTCGGCCGCTGGCGGCTCGGCGGCCCGGACGTCGAGCTGCGGCACTGTCGGCGGGGTGTTCTCCGGCGGCACGGTGTGCGGCTCGGTCATGCGCGCTGCTCCTTCGGGAGGGTCACCCGTCCTCCGTCGCCAGTGGACAGTCGCAGCAGGTTATCGGGAACATCTGATGTCTGCCACACCCTTTTCCGGGAACGTCGGGCAACCGACACTTACCGATCCGCGTCCGTGTGCGGGTGGTCCCGGCGGGACCACCCGCACGGGCGGGTCAGAGCGCCAGGCAGTTGGGGCGCACCGGGCCGTCGACCAGGGCGCCACGCACGATGGTGTACGCCGTGCCGTCGAGCACCAGGCCGAGGTGCCCCACCACCCGCAGCGGGCAGTACGCCTGGATCAGCACGTTCGTCGCACCGTCGTTGACGGCGGCGTTGCCGGTCGGCCGGACCAGCTCGTCCTGCAGGGTGCGGATGGTGGTGTAGCGCACCGCGCCCGGGGTGTCGTCGCCGGCGTTGAGGTCGGCGAGGAACGCCGAGCCGATGGTCATCTGCTGACAGGCCACCACTCCGGCGCAGGTGCCCAGCCCCAGGAACGCCACGATGTTGGCGACGTACGTGCCGTACTGGGGTGTGCCCAGGCTGACGTACCGGCCGACGGCGGCGGTGCCACCGAGCCGCTTGAGGTAGTACCGGCTGACCAGGCCCCCTTCGGAGTGGGCGACGAGGTCGACGGTCGCCGCGCCGGTGCTGGCGCGTACCTGGTTGACGTAGGTGGCGAACGCGCGGGCCGAGGTGGGGATGTCACCGAGGCCCAGTCCGGGAAGTTGGTAGATGAAGGTGCGGTAGCCGTCGGCGCGCAGCCGGGCGGCGATCGGCTCGTACGCGACGGCGACGCCGCTGAGCCCGCCGACCACGATGACGGGGTTGGCCGCCACGGCGGCGGCGAAGGGGGTGGGGGCCGGGTCGGCGGGCGCCGCGGTCGCCGTGGCGGTGGACGCGAGCAGCGCGGCGGTGGCGAGGGCCAGCACGAGGGCGGTCTTTCGGAGCAGCATCGCTGCACCTCCGGGGGGAGGCGCCCGGCGAACCGGGCAGGTGGGTGGGGGTGTCCGGTCGACCGTGCGACGATGATGCCCGCAACAATTTGGAAACGTCAATGACTTGTTACGCGCCGGTAACCCGTTGTTCCGCCGGGGGTGTAAACGGTCATACCGCCACGCTCCATATCGGACCCCGGACGCTCACTGGCATGCTGTGGCCGTGGCTGTCGACGAACCCACCGAGCGCGAGCTGCGGGTGATGCCGTGGTGGCTGGTCCTGGTCGGCCTGCTGGCCGCCGTCGTCCTGGGCTGGCTGGTGCTGGACCTGCTGCTCACCGAGGCCGACCGGGCCAGCCAACCCGACACCCGTGCCACGCTGCGCATCGACGCGATCCGGACCGGCCTGACCGTCGTCGCCGGCACCGGCGGAGGGCTCGCGCTGCTGCTCGCCGCCCGCCGCCAGTGGATCACCGAACGCGCGCAGCGGCACCAGGAGAGCGTCGCCGCCCGCGACCAGGTGCACCGGGACCGGGTGCAGGCGCACGCCGAGGCGGTGGCCGAGGCCGCGCAGCGCCACCAGGATCGGCAGTCCGGGGCGGCCGAGCACGACGCGGCGGAACGTCGGCTGACCGAGCTCTACACCCGGGCGGTGGAGCTGCTCGGCAACGACAGCGCGGCGGTACGCCTCGGTGGCCTGCACGCGCTGGAGCGCCTCGGTCAGGACAATCCGGGGCAGCGCCCGACGATCGCGGCGGTGCTCTGCGCGTACCTGCGGATGCCGGCGCCAAACGGCGAGCCGCGCGAGACGGAGGTCCGGCGCAGCGCGCAGCGCGTGCTCACCCGGCACCTGCGCGCCGCCGACGACGACGCCTTCTGGCCGGAGTTGACGCTCGACCTGGCCGGCGCCGAGCTTGTCGACTTCGACGCCGCCGGCTGCACGCTCGTCGACGCGAACTTCACCGAGGCGGTGTTCACCGGCACGACCACCTTCGCCGCCGCGACGACGCGGGGCCGGCTGCTGCTCGGGGCGGCGACCTTCGACGACGTGCACTTCGACAACCTCGCGGCCGACGGCGAGGTGATGCTGGACGGCGTTCGCGTCAGCGGTCTGGCCACCTTCGACGGGGCCGCGTTCACCGACGGTCTGTCCTGCCGACGGTCCCGCTTCGCCGGCCCGACCTCATGTCGTCGGGTGACCTTCGGCCAACCGACCAGCTTCGACGCGACCCGCTTCGAGGACGCCACCTCGTTCCGGGAGGCCGTCTTCGACGGCGCGGTGTCGATGGAGCACACCGAGTTCGGCGGGGCGGCCGGCTTCCACTCGGTCCGCTTCACGAACATGGCGCTGTTCCGCTGGACGGTGTTCGGCGCGGAGGCGCTGTTCGACCGGGCGCACTTCCTCGACGCCGCGAACTTCGGCCGGGCCCGGTTCCACCGGATGGCCAGCTTCCGCGACACACGGTTCAGCCGGCCGCCGCAGGTCGAGCAGGCCCGGGCGGTGGCCGACCTCGGTCACCGCTGGCCGGCCGACACCACAGTGGAACGCCTCGACGACGAGTGGCTGCTGCTGGTCGACCGCTGACCGCCGGAGGCGTCGACGCGACCCGGCCGACCGGGGCGCGGCTGGCTCTCAGCGCGGGGCGGCCGGCGGGCGCAGGCCGTCCAGGGCCACGCCGAGCACCCGGTCGCGCTGCTCGGGCGACGGGAACTGGGCCATGGTGAGGCCACTGATCAGCCGCACCACGTCGTCGAAGCCGATGTCGTCACGAACCACGCCGGCGGCCTGCGCGCGACGCATCAGCGGCTCACCGGCGGAGAAGATCTCGGTGCGGCAGCTGGCGAAGATCTCCGAGTCGTGCAGCAACTGCTCGGCGAGCGCCCGCTTGGTGGCGACGTACGCGACGAAGCGGTGCAGCCAGGCGACGAGCGCGTCCCAGGGCGGCAGCTCGGCCAGGCCCTCGGCGGAGTGGCACAGCTCCCGGACCTCCTCGACGTAGACGGCCTCGAACAGGTGCCGGCGGGTCGGGAAGTTGCGGTAGAGCGTGCCGATGCCCACCCCGGCCCGGCGGGCCACGTCCTCCAGCGAGGCGGCGGCCCCGTTCTCGGCGAACGCCTCGCGCGCCGCCGTGATCAGGGCGTCGTAGTTGCGCCGCGCGTCGGCCCGCTTGGGCCGCTGGGCGAAGACCTCGGGCACCTGCCCCGCGCTGGTCATGACGTGCGTCACCTCACCCTGGTTGCATCCGGAGGCAACCCTCCACTAACTTAGTGGAGGCACCCCTCCGGAATCCCGGAGGCCTGCCTCCGGTTAGCTTACCTCGGGACCCGCCCGATCGCCGCCTGGCCACCCCGATCGCCCGGACCCCGACAAACGACCCGTCACAGACGACGGGCCACACGCCTCCATCCCGTACGTAATCAGGGAGTTATCTCTCGTGGCAGTGACCTCCCGACGCGGCTCGCGTCGGCTCACCTTCACCGTGCTCGCGGCCGGCGCCGGGTTCTTCGCGATGCTCCAATCGCTGATCACCCCCGTGCTGCCGACCATCCAGCAGGACCTGCACACCTCCCAGAACACAGTGACCTGGGTCCTGACCGCCTACCTGCTCAGCGCGTCGATCTTCACGCCGATCCTCGGACGCGTCGGCGACATGGTCGGCAAGGAGCGGATGCTGGTCGTCTCGCTCGCCGCCCTCGCCCTCGGCTGCCTACTGGCCGCCATCGCGCCGAACATCGGCGTGCTCATCATCGCCCGGGTCGTCCAGGGCATCGGCGGAGCTGTCTTCCCGCTGTCGTTCGGCATCATCCGCGACGAGTTCCCGGCCGCCCGGGTCTCCACCGCCGTGGCCGCCATCTCGGCGATCGTCGCCGTCGGCGGTGGCCTGGGCATCGTGCTCGCCGGCCCGATCGTCAGCACGCTGGACTACCGCTGGCTGTTCTGGATCCCGATGGTCGTGGTCGGGCTGACCGCCGTGGCCGCGCACCTGTTCGTGCCCGAGTCGCCGGTCCGCACCCCCGGACGCATCGACTGGCGCGCCACAGTGCTGCTCTCCGGCTGGCTGGTCGCGCTGCTGCTGCCGATCAGCCAGGGCGCGGCCTGGGGCTGGACCTCCGCCCGGGTGCTCGGCCTGCTGGCCCTCGCCGTGGTGTTGCTGGCCGGGTGGCTGGTCGCCGAGGTGCGCTCGGCCAACCCGCTCATCGACATGCGGATGATGCGCCTGCCCGGCGTCTGGACCACCAACCTGGTCGCTCTGCTCTACGGCGCGTCGATGTTCTCCGTGTACGCGTTCCTGCCCCAGTTCGTGCAGACCCCGACCGCCGCCGGCTACGGCTTCGGCGCCAGCATCAGCCAGGCCGGCCTGCTCATGCTGCCGATGCTCGTCGCGATGTTCGTCGCCGGCCTCGTCGCCGGCCGGCTCCAGGCCGTGTTCAGCGCCAAGGCGCAGCTCGCCACCGGCGCCGCGTTCAACGTGGTCGCCGCCGCGATGCTCGCCGCCGCACACGACACCCGCTGGGAGGTCGCCATCGCCGGTGGCCTGGTCGGCCTCGGCATCGGCCTGGCCTTCGCGTCGATGGCCAACCTGATCGTCGCCAGCGTGCCGGCCAGCCAGACCGGCGTGGCCACCGGCATGAACGCCAACATCCGCACCATCGGCGGGGCGATCGGCGCCGCCGTGGTCAGCGGCGTGATCACCGCCCACCCGCAGGCCAACGGCCTTCCCCGGGAGGCCGGCTTCACGATGGGGTTTCTGGTCCTCACCGCGATCGCCCTGGCCGCCGCGCTCGCGGCCCTCGCCGTCCCGTCCGCCCGGCGGGCGTCGGCCGGTCGCCGGCCGTCCGCCACGACGATCGTCGAGTCGGAGCTAGCCGGCGAGTTCGCCACCATGCCGGCGACCCGCTGACGGACCGTGGCGCAGCCCGGGCGGTTCGCCGCCCGGGCTGCGCCATGTCCCGGAGTACGCTGGCCGCTCCCCCGCCCACCGACCGTCGTCTTTCAGGATGCGCCCATGTCCGAGTTGCTGACCGCCGACCGCATCGAAGAGATCGCCGCCCTGGGCTCCGAGAGCCCGGACCCGGCCGCGCTCGTCGCCGAACTGGTGGGCGCCGTCGACGAGGGTCGGGTGGCGGACCCCGACGAGACCGGGTACGCCCTGCTGGTCGCCGCTGACATCCTGGAGCAGGCCGGTGACCTGGCCGACGCGCTCGCCCTGGCCACCCGTGCGGTCGCCGAACAGCCGGACGACAACGCGTACGCCCGAGCGGTGCGCGGCGGCCTGCTGCTGCGCCTCGGCCGCTCGGACGAGGGCCTGACCGAGCTGACCGCCCTGCGCCCGCTGCTGGAGACGGACCCCAAGTCCATGTACCTGATCGACGAGCTGGCCGAGTCCGGCCACGGCGAACTGGCACTGGAGTGGCTCACCGGGGCGCTGGACGCCATCCTGGAGCGGACCCGCACCCAGCAGCACGCGTCCGAGGACGCCCAGGACGAGGCCGCCGCCATGATCTACGGCCTGGCCCAGCAACGGCACGACCTGCGCGAAGAGGCGGGCCTACCGCACGACGAGTACGACAACCTCGCCGACCGGCTGCGCGCCGCGAGCACCCATGCGCTCGACGCCCTCGACGACGGACCAGCGACACTGCTGTTCTGGCCGCAGGCGGAGTTCACCGCGCTGCTGCTGCGCTGGCCCACCCTCGTCGACAGCTACCCCGCCACCTGGGACGAGCACCGCGCCCAGATCGAACGCGCCCTCGTGGACGCCTCCGGCATGGGCGGCGCCGACCTGGGCGTGGTCGTCGGCACCGTCGACGGACTGGCGGCGTTCGCCCAGACCGCCGGCAGCGACCCCACCAGCGAGGAAACCCTCGACGAGTACGCCGACAGCCTCGACGAGGCCGGCGTGACAGCCTGGCCGCCCGGCCGCAACGACACCTGCTGGTGCGGGTCCGGCAGCAAGTACAAGAAGTGCTGCCTGCCGCGCTCACGCGGCTGACCCTCCCCCGCCGCGTATGATCGACACCCCGCTCGACCGTCCGGGCTCGACGATGGAGGCGATGCCGTGACCACCCACGAGCAGCACGAAACGGTCGAGGACAGCCCGGTCGGCTGGGTCGCCAGCCACATCCGGCGCTACGTGCAGACCGACGGCGCGGACGGGGGCACCTTCCACGGCGTACCCTCGCTGCTGCTCACCACCCGCGGACGCCGATCGGGCACACTGCGCCGCACCGCCCTGATGTACGGGCGCGACGGTGACAACTACGTGCTGGTGGCGTCCAACGGCGGCGCGGCCAGACACCCCGCCTGGTACCTGAACCTGACCGCCGACCCGACAGTGGAGATCCAGGTCGGGGCGGAGCGGATCGCCGGGCGGGCCCGGACCGCGACCGGCGAGGAGCGCGTCCGGCTGTGGCCGGTGATGACGAAGGTCTTCCCGACGTACGCCCGCTACGCGAAGGAGACCGACCGCGAGATCCCGGTCATCGTCATCGACCGCATCGATTGATATCCGTAACTGCCGGGGCAGGCTAGGGTGACCGCAGGTAGGCACCCACTCCGGCAAGGAGGACCATCGTGCGCCGCATCATCACCGCCATCGCACTACTCGGGCTGACCCTCTCCCTCGCGCTCGCGCCAACCCCGGCGAGCGCGGCCAGCAGCGTCGAAGTCACCTCCGCGGCCCTTGTCGCACGCGGCGTCGCCGTGGACATCACCCTCACGGTGACCTGCCCAGCCGGCCTGTCCGGCGCCACCGAGCTGATCGTCCGGCAGCGGTCGGGCGACAGAGTCGCCTACGCGGGTGGCTGGGCACCCCTCAACAGCTGCACGGGCGAGCCGCAAGCAGTGACCGGGAGGGCGTGGGCGCAGCCCGACGGGCTGGTCCTGCACAAGGGCGTCGCGCTGATCAGCGGTGGTTTCGAACTCTGCAACCAGGACGTCTGCGACTACCCGACCTTCGAGCAGACGTTCCGCATCACCCGCTGAGCACGGTTGCGCTGCCCTCGCAGGTGGTCAGTTGCCGAGCGCCCGGACCTTGGCGATCGTCTCCTGGACGTGCTGCTTGGCCGGGTCGCCACCCTGGGCGGCCTGTGCCAGCGCCTGACGGTACGAGTCGATCATGCCAACCAGCGGACCAGCGGCAACGCCCTCAAGGGCACCGGCGACCAGCGCCCGCGCCTCGGCCGCGTCCTGTGCCGCCGCTGCGGTCTTGGCCTTCGCCTCGTCCAGCTTCTGCGCCGCCGCCGCCAGCCTCGCGATGATCTGTGCCGCGCTCACGCGCACCTCCCGTGCTCGACCACCAGCTCCACCGCGGAGACCACCTGGGAGCCTACGAGATCCGGGCACCCCACGCGATCGGGCGCTCGTTCCCGCCTCTCCAGGTTCGGACACGAGATCTTGGACAGTTTCCGTCACGTCCTGACGGAAACTGTCCAAGATCTCCAGCAACACCAGCCGGCAGGCCAGGCCGAGGCGGGCTACGGCGACGGCGGGCCGTTCTGGGCCCGGGTGATCAGATCGTGCAGCGGCTTGGTGCCGCTGCCGACCATCACACCGGTCACCACGGCATCGACCCAGACCGCCACCCCGTTCCAGTCGGCACCGGCGACCGCGTGCAGCACGTAGAACCCGCCGGCGCTGGACGCCACGGTGGCCAACCCGCTCGCGAGACCCCACGCGACGATGGTGCGGTTCGCCTTCGCCCGGGCGACCTTGGCCGTGGCCACGGCGATCGCCGCACGGTCGGCCTCGGTGGGGCCGTCGATCCGGCTGTTCGCGTCGGTCATCGTCTGGGACAACGCGGCCTCGGCGGCGCGTCCCGGCAGCCACCGCGAGAACGGTTCGAGGATCCGTTCGACAGCCGCGGCGAAGACCAACAGGGTGAGGAACACACCGGTGGTGTCCTCGGGCTGGATCTTCGCCGCGGAGGCGCCGCTACGCCAGATCAGCCAGCCGGCGACAGCGCCGACGCCGATCAACCCGAAGCCCGCAACCACCGCGCCCACGCCGGCCTGCTGCGACGCGGCGACGACCGACAGCGCCCGCTCCTGGTCTGAGCCGGGCGTCGTCCTCGGTGCGGCAGCATCGGCTTCAGGTGGCGAAACGGTCGTGCTCTCCCGCACCGACACCGGATCCCCGTGAGTGGACACCAGACCCTGCAATTGCCCGACCAACCTTTCGACAGCCGCTCATGAGATGCCGAGGCTGGACATTCCAGCCCCGGTCTCCCCAGCGGAACCGACAGCGCTCGGGGCGCGAGACTACGGCACCGGTGTAGGCACAGTGGAGGCGACGGCCGGGAGGCGTGGCCGGGCACGCGGGCACCGTCGACCGGACCACGCGGGTCGTTCGGCGAGTCGAGCCTCGGCCGCGACGCCAGGTAGCAGCGGTGGCGCACGATCGACGGTGTGGACATGGCGCTGGAGTGGTTGCGGATGTGGGACTGGCTGGACCGGGGTGAACTGCTGCTGAGCACCCTGCTGGCCATCGTGGTGGTCTCAAGCTGGGCGAAGCTCCGGATGCGCCAACTGCGGCGCGGGGCGCCCGAGGAGCGGTACCGCCGATGGTTCATCACCGAGCACCGGGTGTACAACCCGTACCTGGCTGCGCCGGAGACGCTACGACTCGAACGGACCCTGGTGCCGCTGTTCGTCACCGAGGATGGGCAGCCGGACCGGGCAGCCGACGCCGGCGAACGGATCGCCGACCGGGACAGCCACGTCGTCCTTCTGGGTGACGCCGGGTCCGGCAAGACGACCACACTGAAAGCGTTCGGGATCGCGGCCCTCGGCGGCGTCGACGGTCACAGTGGGGACGGGCGGAACCGTGAGGTGCCGTTCCTGGTGCCGGTACGGCTGCTCCGCGGCGTCGGACAACCGGTCACCCTGACCGACTACATCCTTGCGATGTTGCGGTCGCAGAAGGGGTTGGCGCTGACCAGGGAGGAGGCCCACCAGCTCTTCGCCCAGGTGTTGCAGCAGCGGCGCTGCGTGGTGCTGCTCGACGGGTTGGACGAGGTGACGCCGACCGTCTACGCGGCCGTCCGGGACGAGGTGTACCGCTTCCTCACCGACCACACCCCGGAGCTGCCGACCGCCAACGCCCGCATCGTGATCACCTGCCGGCGACTCACGTTCCTGCGGATCGCCGACGACTGGCAGCCCCAGCCGTTCGGTGCGCACCGCAGCTATGTGCTGGCACCACTGCGGGACACCGAGATACTCGCCTACCTGCGGGCCTTCCCGGACCGGTTCCCGGAGGTGGACGGACCGCAGCGCTTCATGCGGCAGCTACACGCATCGGGCACGCTGGGCATGCACCGCAACCCGCTGGTCCTCTCGATGTCGGTCGGCCTCTACGCGGGGCGGAAGTTCCCCGCCATCGCGCACTCGACGGCGCGGCTGTACGACGAGATGATCGACGAGATGCTCGGCCGGCACAGTTTCCGGGCCGATGACCTCACCAGCGGTGCGAACGAGTTCGATCAGGCCGACAAGCTGCGAGTTCTGCGGGAGTTCGCGCTGCGGGCGGCGCTCGGCCCGCCCGGGTTCGGACCGTTCGACCGGTTGACGCTCGTCGACTTCGTGTCGGCGACGGGAGATCGACTACGGCAGAACCTCAACGGCCGCGCCGAGGAGTTCGTCGGCGAGATCATCCATCGGTCTGGGCTGCTCAGCCGTGTCGCCGACGAGCAGTACGAGTTCGTGCACCGTTCGTTGCAGGAGCACCTGGTCGCCGCCGAACTGCTACGCCAACGCGACGACGGCCTACGACTGCTACGTGAGCGGGCGACGGAGCGCGAGTGGCGTCGAGTGGTGCTCTTCTACACCGCCACGGCGGACCAGGCCGTCGTCACCGGCTTCATCGAGGACCTGGCCGACCTTGACCCGGCCCTCGCCTGCGCTTGCCTGGCCGGGGCGGACTGCCTCAACCCGGTCGGATTCGCCGTCCTGGAGCGGATGGCCAAACCGCTGCGCGACCCGAGGCCCGCGGTGATGCTCCCGGCGCTGGCAGCGGTGCTGAGCGCCACGGCCTCGCCCCGCGCGGCGATCCGCGACACCGCGCGCGACCTGGCCTTCACCTGGCTGACGAACGTCGCCGGCGAGGCGGACGCGGCGGACGCGCTCGGCGGCACCCACGAGACGCTGCTCGAGGTGGTGACGATGCTGGTGGAACGGTTGGGGGAGAGTTCCATCAGCCGCTTGATGGTCGCCCGGTTGGTGGGCGTCGTGCCTGATGATCCACGATTCGTCGAGCCGTTGTGGCGGTGCCTACGCACCGCCGAGGGCGCGGGCACCGACGACCCCTCCCTCGTACCGCTGGTCGACCGACTGCTCCGGCTCGCCACCGACCCGGCCTGCTTCCACACGTTGCAGCGTCAACCGGCCGCGCAGCCGAGGTTCGCGACCGCGCTGCTGCGTCAGCAGGTGTATCCGTTCCGGCGCGGACTGGACCGACAATCGAACCTGGTGACCCTGCTGTGCTGGGCCAGGGAGGTCACCGCGGAGGCACCGGACGTCAACCGTTTCCTGGAAGCCAAGGCCACCGACCCGGGCCGCTGGGCCAGCCTTGAGGCGGACTGGCGGCACCGGACCGCCTCGGTCGTCGTTCCGGTCTTCCGGGCGCACCGGGTCGACCGCCACCGGGCCGAGCGGGCGACGGGCGCGACGCTGACCCTGCTCTCGGTGGCGGCGCTCGTCGCGGTCGGCTGGGATCTGGCCCGACCCAGCGGCTTGCTGGGCCCGGTCGGCGGCACCGCGGCGGTCCTGTTGGCGACGGTGGAGCTGGGGCTGGCGCTGACCATGCTGGGGCTGCAGCCCTGGATCCGGATGCGTGCCGTACGGATGTGGCGACCCAACGAGTGGATCGACACCTACGAGGATCCCCGCAGCCGACACTGGTTGGTGCCGGACGGCGGCGACGGCCGGCCGGTGGGCGGCGTCACGGCGTGAGGTACGGCGGGACGTTGGCCGGCAGTCGGGGGCCGGTCTTGCCGAGTTGCCGGTACATCACGACCTTGCCGGTGGCCCGCCCGTCGCCGTTCGCCCGGCCACCGAACGACAGGGTGCCGGACGCCCCGGCGACCTTGTGGGCCAGCGTGAGGTTGCTGAACTGGGTTTGCACGTCGGCGGCTCCGGGCAGGTTGTCTCTCCCGGTGGCCATCCGGATCGCTTTCACAGCGCTCGCGACGGCGTCGTGGTACATCACCGCGTAGCCGTCGTTCAGATTGTCGGACGGGAACTTCTCGTCGACGTGGTATGCCTTGAGGAAGTCCGCGAAGCCCGCCGGCGTACCGGGTCGCCTGCCGATCCAGGCCGGCGCGTCCGCCGAGGAGGCCCAGATCACCGAGACGTTGGCCTCGTCGAGGAGATTCACCTGCTGCGGTGAGAGCTGAAATCCGGTGGCACCGACCATGATGGTCAGTGGGTGACTGCGGCAGGTCCGCTCCCGCAGTGCGGCGGCCAGGCTCGGAAAGTCGGCGACCCGGCCGGCGTAGAACACCATTTGCAGTTTGATGGCGTCGTCGGCCACCGCGTTGCACAGGTTCGTCACCACCGGGCTGAAGACGTTCGGCATAGCTGGATTGCCGACCGTGCCGCCGGCGAAGGCCTGCGGCGGCGCTTTGAGGTAGCCCTTCAGCACACTGGTGAAGGCCTCGGTCAGCGTCAACGGATAGGGGTCCTTGTTCTGGTCGTAGACGACGATTCCGTTGCGGGGCAACGTGTCCGGGTTTTTGTCCAGCAGGTCCTTCAGCGACATCGCGTAGTCGTCGTTGCTCGGCGACACACTGTGGAACGTCGAGTATCGCTCTGCGTTCAGGCTGGTCGCGGAGGTGACCGCCCCGACCATGGGGATGCCCCGCTGGGACAACGCCGACGCGACCCCTTCGGTACCCGTGAAGCTGGAGCCGAGGCCCACGACGGCCACCACCGGATGCTCAGCGTCGCCCAGCGCCACAATCGCCGGAACGAGCGCGTCGAGGGCCGGTTGCCTGCTGCCCTGGTTGACCAGGAGCAACTGCACGGCGGGTGCGTTCTGGTCGCCGAAGGCCGACGAGGTGTTTGCCCGGCGCAAGGCCACGTAGGCGCCCTGCAAACTGAATGTGATCGGTTCGAGGGACATGGCCGAGGCTGCGGGTTTCGGGGCGATGCTCAACGGCGTCAGCAGCACCACCCGGACGTACCGTCGGGCCTGGGCACCAACCTCTCGATTGCTGACGAGGATCTTCTCGGCGACGTCCCGGATCGCGGGGTCGAGCGTGGCACTGTCGGTGACCGGGCCGAGGCATTCCTGGGTGCTGTCGTCCAGCACGCCGGCGCAACCGGCCGCGGAGGGCGTCGGGTCGCTCGTCCGCTTCTGGTCGGGCTCGCTGTCGCAGAAGGCCAGCACACCGACGAGCGCGAGCAGCGCAAGAGCGATGACCCCGGCCATCCCAATCCGTAACGCATTCGTACCCGTCGAACCCAACACCGAACTACCTCCATTTGACCAGAGCCCTGGGACGCAATTTCTGCCGGCGCGCCAGATCCGAGACATTTGCACTTCATTTCTCGGCTCGGGGGCGGCTACCGGCAGACGCGGACACCGTCTCCACCATCGGTCATGCCCAACGAATGGATGCGCTTCAGTCATCTAGCTGACTCGGCACCGCGACCAACCCCTCGGCCTACCGCTCACGACCCCCCGAGGTGGAACGACCCAGATCCTCGGCAAGCGGAATGCACACCGATAGCGCTCGGGGCGCGCACACCGATCAGCGCAGGCCGCGCACCAGCAGCAGATAGGCGCAGTAGGCCACCGGCACCAGCAGGAAACAGATCAGGAACCCCAGCGGCAGATAGCGCGGCGGGGTGCCGGCGACCATCGCGGGTCGTCCCCACCGGCCCAGCACCAGGTACCCGCCGAAGAACGCCACCGCCGGCAGCCCCGCGCAGATCCACGCGCCGAGGGTGAACCCGTCGACCAGACCGACCCCGGAGGCGAGCACCAGCATCAGCATGAGCACCCCGGCCGCCGCGCCGCAGCCGGCGTAGACGGCGACCGCCCGAGCCAGCGGCGACCACGTCGGCAGCAGCACCGGCCGCTGGGCCAGCAGCTCCGCCTGGTGCCCGTGCCGGTCGGCCTCGTCGGCCATCCGCCGGGCCAGCTCCAACTCCACCGCCGGGTCGGCAGCGGCCGCGCGTTGCGCCGGCACCCCACCGCCCGCCGGGGTCACCGCCGTCGGCAGCGCCAGCCGCGCCTCCCCCGCCGGCAGCTCGGGGTACGCCCCGACCCCCGCCCGCCCCGGGGCGCCGGCTGCCCCCGCGGATTACCCGCCCCCGGTTACGGGTGCGGTGGCGGGGCCGAACCCCGTGGCGGACGCCGAACCGGAGCCGGACGGTGGCACCGAGCCGGCAGCGGACACCGAACCGGGGCCGGACGGCGGGCCGGGCCAGCTGGTGACGTCGCCCGACGCCCCGGCCCCCGGGCCAGCGGTCGGGGATGGCTGGTCGACGCCGATCGCCCGGCCGAGCTGGTCGAGGCGCTGCCCCTGGGCGGTCAGCCGCTGCTGGAGGGAGTCGACGGCGGCGTGCAGGTCACGACGGCGCGCGGATTCGGTGGCGGCGTGTTGTTCACCGGCGCGGCGCTGCTCGGAGAGCTGCCGGGCCAGCGCCGCGTACTCCTCGAAGGACACTGTCACCGCTCCCCGTCCGGCTCGTGCCCGTCGCCGACGAACGGGACTATCAACCGGATGCGCTGGTCGTGCCGGTCGATCAGCAGCGCCCGGTCGGCGCGGGGCGTGTAGGTCAGGTCGTGTGCGCCGAGGTGCACTGCCAGCTCGGCGCCGGGCACGTTGAGCGCGACCAGGCAGGCGACGTCGTCGCGGTTCTGGGTGCCGCCGAGGTCGTCGGCGAGCCGACGCAGCCCCCGCCACCAGCCGAGCAGGTGCACCCCCTGCCCGGGGCCCTGACGCAGCACGGTACGCAGGTCGTCCAGCCCGGAGCGGAACGTGTCGGGGTCGGTGGCGCCGAGGACGGGCGCGGCGGCGTCCATCCCGAACACCACCAGGTATCCGCGGCCGGTGGGCTCGGCGGCCAGCGCGGCGATCCGGTCGCGCAGCCCGGTCGCGTCCAGGCGCTGCACCGGGTGGCCGGCGGCCCGCAGCGCGGCCTCGGTGTCGTCGGCGACCGGGTCGGCGGCGGTGACCAGGCAGGCCAGCTGGAACCGGGCGTCGCCGGGGGTGTGCTGACGGGCCAGGCTGAGCGTCGCGGCGCGCAGCACGTCCGCGCCGGTCGGTGCGGTGCCCACCACGGCGAGATGCCGGCCGGGGGTGGTGTCCATGAGGAACAGTGCGGTGGTGCCGTGCACGTCGACGGTTCGGCCGACCAGGGCCATCGGGCGTCGACCACCGGGGCGCAGCCCCGCGAAGGTGCTGTCGTCCTCGATCCGCGCGGCTTCGTACCCCTTGAAGACCGCCGGTGCCCGCGAGCCCGGCGGGCGGGCCTGCCACAGCTCGTGGCGCAACGCGGCGAGGTCGGCCGCGGCGGCGTGCGCGTCGGGAAAGCGCAGCACGGTGTCGGCGCCGACCGCGCCGGCGGCGGTGTTGACCACGGCGGAGCCGACCGGCAGGGCCGCGGCGGCGTCGTTGAGCTGGTCGAGCACCCCACCCCCGCCGGGCAGCGCCACCCGCAACGCGAACTGCCCGAAGATCGCCTCGGCCCGGCCGTAGAGGGCTTCGATGCCGGTCATGCTCTGGCTGGCGAGCACCAGGTGGATGCCGTACGAGCGGCCCTTGCGGGCCAACTCCTCCAGCAGGTCGACCGCCTCGCGGGCCAGCGCGTCGTTGCCGGCGAGCAGCACGTGGAACTCGTCGATGACGGTCACGATGCGCGGCAGCGGATTGTCCCGGGGCAGGTCGGCGAGCTTGGTGACGCCGTGCCGTTTGAGCGCGGTGGCCCGGCGCTGGGCTTCCCGGCGCAGCTCGCGCAGCACCGCGAGACCGTACTCGCGGTCGGACTCGATGCCGACGGCACGGGCGTGCGGCAGCCAGGACGGGTCCCGACCGGTGGGCACGAACTCGGTGAAGCTCACGCCCTCCTTGAAGTCGAGCAGGTAGAGCTGCAACTCGGCCGGCGAGTAGCGGGCGGCCAACCCGTAGAGGACGTCGAGGAGGAAGACGGTCTTGCCGGCACCGGTGCGCCCACCGACCAGCCAGTGCGGGGTGGCGTCGTCGAAGGCGAGCGTCAGCGCGGTGGCGAAGGCCGCCGTCGACCCGCCGCCGGCCCGGCCGATCACCGTACGCAGACCGGTGCTGGCGGACTCGGCCCAGCGCCGTTCGGGCAGCAGGTCGGTGAAGGGCAACGCGTCGGCGCGACGGGTGGCGGTGCCGAGGTGCTCGGCGAGCGCGCGGACCGAGGCGGGCGGCGGGTCGCCGTCGAGCAGGACGCGGGCGGCGAGGCCGCTGCCGTCGGCGCTGAACGGCGCGCCGGGCGGGTCGCCGACGTGTGCGTACCCCTGGTTGAGCCGCACCGCCGTGGTGCCACCCAGCGGCGGCGGAGTCTCGCCGGGCTGCCGGGACGGGTGGCCGGCGAGCAGCACGCACACGGCGGCGGCCGGGCCGGCGTGGGTGAGCGCGGCGAGCCGGGCCAGCTCGCGCGGCGGCGGCGCGGCGGTGGCGACGACCAGCAGCAGGCGGCGGGCGGTCGCCGCACCGTGCTGCGCGGCACGGGCGTGTTTCTCGGCGGCGTCCAGCAACGCGGCCACCTCGGCCTCGCTGGTGGCCGGCGGGTCGAGCACCCCGGCGTCGAGCAGCGGTCGTAGCGGGCCGAAGGTGGCGCCGAGCGTGGCGGTGTCGATGCCGACGACGCGGACCTGACCGGGTGGCGCGGTGGCGACCAGCCGCAGCACCAGCGCCCGCAGCAGCCCGGCGACCTGCGGCTCCCGGGCGTCGGCGTCCAGCGCCAGGTGGTGGCCGCCGCCGAGCGGCACCAGCACCGGGAAGCCGCCGTCCGCTGTGGACGCCGCACCGATCCGCACCGCTGCCGGCTGGTCCGTCAGCGGGGTGACACCCGGGGCGGGGTTGGCCAGCGCACCGCCGAGGCGGGCGAGGCGGACCACCACGTCGTCGCCGACCGGTGCGACGGTCGGTGCCGCCCCGAGGACACCGCGGACGGTGTCCAGGTGCGCCCGGGCCGCCCGGTGGGAGTTGACCGCCTGCCCGTACGCCGACGCGAGCCTGCCCACCCTCTGCCCCCAACGCCACGGCCGCCTGGTCCCAGGAACCCTAACGGACACCGGCGGCGCCCGGACAGTCCTGCGAGGACGTGTCGGTCAGGCCGGGCCGCACACCGCCGGGCCGGGCACGTCGGCCACCCCGCAGCGGAACACCTCCACCGGCGCCCTCGCCACATCGGGCACCTGCTCCACCCGCATCAGGGCCAGTCGCTTGTCGACCGGCTCCCCCGAGTCGGCCGTGAACCGGATCAGCCCGGCCACCCCCGGATAGCCCTGACCGGCGTTCTGCCGCAACACCTCGGCGTGCACCGCCACCGGGTTGACGGCGCTCGGCTCCCAGCGTTGCCGGGGGTCGGCGTGGTGCAGCCGGGCGGCGAGGCTCTCCACCGCCCGGATCAGCATCATCGCCGCGTCGTAGGCGAGGCTGACCCGCTCGCCGACCTGCACCTCGGCGCCCGGCCGGCAGCGCGGCGGGTCGAGCAGGTCGTCGGCCTGGATCCGGGACAGGAAACTGGCCCGCGCGTCGTCGCGCCGGTCCTGGGCGGCCCGCAGCGCGGCGCAGGTGGCCAGGGCCGCCTTCGAGACGTACGTGACGGGCAGGTTGCCGGGTGCGGCGGCGCGCAGCCCGGGGTTGGCCATGTACCGGTTGGCCGAGTCGTCGGCGACGAGATGTCGGGGCGGGTTGCCGCCGCATTCGCGCAGCGCCCGCAGGAAACCGTCGAACTCCGACCATCGGCCGGCGTAGAAGAGCAGCCCGGTGTAGCCGCACTCGTCAATCAGCCGCTGCCCGGTGTGCCACTCGTCGAGGCGGGTGATCCGGGGGCCGAACCGTTGTCGGAGCCCGTCGACGAGGGTGCCCACGTAGAGGTCCTCGGTGAGCGAACTGCCCTCCAGAGTGGTGTAGAAGACGTGCGCTTCGTTGACCTTGAGCACCTGGGTGGCGTACGCGTCGACCAGCTTCACCTGATCGGTGTTCGGCGCGGAGATCTGCAGGTAGAGGCGGGAGTTGGCGTCCATCCTGTCGGCGGAGAGAGTGGGCGCCAGCGCCGGCAGCCCGGCCTGGTTCAGCTCGCGCAGCGCGCGGGCGGTGCTGGTGCGACTCTCCACCAGCCCGACCACCCCGAGCACCGTGGGGTCGTCGCGGGCCAGCCCGGCCAGCATCGCCACGGCCCGGTCGGCGTAGATCATCTGTCGGCCGGCGTTGGCCACCACGATCCGCAGCAGCGCCGCGCCGTCGGCGCCGGCCGACTCCTTCAGCAACGCGTACTGGGCGGTGGCCATCCCTTCGAGTTCCTCGCGCTCGGAGACGTACGACTCCTCGTCCGCGCGGGTCAGGTTTCCGGTCAGGGTGCCGAGGTAGACCAGGGTGAGGAAGGGCCGACGTCGGTCGCTGCGCTGCCAGACCTCCTCGGCGGCCCGGTTCTGCGCGAAGATGCGCCGTTGGACGGTGCGCAGCCGGTCCTGGCCGGGGTCGTTGTTGAACACCTGCGCGGCGCTGTCGCTGTAGCCGACACACTCACCGCTGGGGGCCACCTCGACGGAGACCTGACCGGTGAGCGAGGGGTGACAGCCCGGCCCCCACCGGCTGGCCACCCACAGGCCGAGCGCCGCCACCAGCACCAGACAGAGCGCCGCCGGCAGGAAGCGCCGCGACCACCACGGCGGGTCGGGCGCGGAGAACGGCCGCACTCCGCCCCGCGACGGTGGGCCGGTGTCGGTCTCGTCGGGGCGCAGCGCCACCAGCCAGGTGGCCGGGCGGCGCAGCCGTCGCATCTCCGGCAGCGCCTCGGCCCACTCGTCGTACGCCTCCTCGGCCTCGGTCAGCGGGTGCGGTTCGGGCAGGTCCGGTGGGGGTTGCCCACCGGACGCGACGATCAGCAGCGGGTCGTTGCGCCCGGTCTCGGTGCGGACGTCGCCGATCAGGCGGACCAGTTCCCCGCCGACGTTGCCGGGGGCGACGTGATCGATCAGCAGCGCCGGGTACGCGGTGCGCCGCCAGTCCGACGGGCGCCACGGCCGACGCCGGTACGCCTGCCGCAGGTCCTCCAGGAAGGCGTGCAGCAGCAGCTTGTTGACCTGGTCGGGTTGCTCCCCGTCGCGCCAGCCGGCGGTGAGGCGCTCGGCGAAGCCGAGGAAGGTGACCGACTGCCGGGGCGCCAGGTACTGCTGGCGCATGAACCAGTTGTAGTGCCGGCCGAGCACCGGCACCCGACCGGAGACGGCAGCCCGGAAGACCACCCCCGGCACGGCGCGACGGACCAGCCAGAGCAGCACCTGCGAGACGATGCTGACCGCGTCACCGCCGGAGGGCAACGCCTCCGGCGTACGCGGCCCCTGCGGTCGCGCAGCCGGCGGACCAGAGCCGCGCGGCTGTCGTCGGCGTCGACGCCGAGGGTGAAGCTCTGCTGCATGAGCCAGTCGGCGAGTGGATAGTGCCGGAAGCGCAGTCGGGCGGCGCCGAAGGCCTCCAGGGAGAGCTGCCGGTGCAGCTCGCGCAGCAGCGCCGGCACGTCCCCGGCACCGGGCGGCACGTCGGCGTCCAGCACGGCGTGCGGGACCCGCCGTCGGGGGCCCTGGCCGAAAAACCGGCGCAGCGGCACCACCAGATCCGCGGTGTCGGAGCGGACCAGCCACAGCAACGGCAGCCGGCGGTCACCGCGACGGGGCCGCCGCAGCAGCCGGGCGAGCAGCGCGAAGAGCTCCAACCCGCCGGGCGGCAGTCGCTCCCGGGCCGCTGTCGACTGCCGTTGGCTGATCAACTCCCGCTTGGGCAACTCCGAGCGCCGCACGCGTCACCTCCGATCCCACTCAGTGTGACGCATCGGGTACAGACGCGACGCCGGCCGACGGCCGAGCGCCCACAGGGGACACTCGGCCGCCGGCCGGTGCGGGGGTACGAGGACGGATCCGCGTTGGATCCGGTGGCGCGGAATCGTCAGCCGGTGACCGCGTTCAGCGCCGGCAGGTACCCGTAGCGGTAGCCGTCGGCGTCCGGGTGGTAGGCCTCGATGATCCCGGAGACGTCGTTGATCCACGGGTCGCCGGCGCAGACGCCGTGCCCGGAGAAGGAGGACCGGGTGTCGGCGAAGGTGGCTCCGGCCGCTGTGGCCCGGGCAGACGTGACCGAGGCGAGCACGTCGGCGGCCTCGTTGAGGATGGTGCGCTTGTAGGTGCTCATCGCGAGCCAACCGCAGGAGTTCGTCTCGAACAGGCGCGGGTAGCCGAGGACGATCAGGCGTGCGTTGGGAGCCCGGTTGCGGATGGCGGCGTAGGTCGCGTCCAGTCGGGCGGGCAGCGTCGTCGTGGCGAAGGTCTTGGCCGTGTTGACGGCGTTGGTGCAGGACGAGGTGCTGCCGAATCGGCAGCTGGTGATGACGTTGACGAAGCCCGCGTCGTTGCCGCCGATGGTGATGGTGACCAGGGTGGTGCTGGCGCTGAGGGCGCCCACCTGGTTGTTGAGCACGTCGGCGGTGACAGCGCCGCCGCAGGCCGGGAAGCTGAAGGTGGTCACGCCGTGGGCGGCCGCCCAGAGCGGGGCGTACGACTTCTGACTGCGCAGGCAGCCGGACAGATCGTACGGACCGGCGCCGACGCCGGAGGAGTACGAGTCGCCGAGCGCGACGTAGTTGACGGCGGCGGCCTGCGCGGTGCCGGGCACGAGCACGGCGCCCAGAGCGGCGGTGAGGACGGCGACCAACGCGGCCAGCGCGCGGGCCAGCGGACGGTGGGGCATGACGGACCTCCACAGAACGGGGATGGTGGGATCCTGCGACCGCGCGCGTGGCCAGGGGCGGAACGGTTGTTACCAGGCGGTAATGCTATCGAAACATCGACATCAATGGAATAGCGCGACCACGCCGCGCGGCGGGTCGGCGACGTTCACAGTTGTCGATTAGGTTGACGAGGCGAACACCCCGATGGAGGGAGTCCACCCCGTGCGACGAGCACTCACGGCGGCCACCGCCGCCCTGACCCTCACCACCGCCGGCACCATGCTCGCCGGCACCCCCGGCCAGGCGGCCCCGACGGGCTGGGGCCGGCCGGTCGTCACCGCCGCGCCGCAACCCGGCGCGCCCGGCCTGGGCGACAGCTACTTCCCCGACTACGGCAACGGCGGCTACGACGTCGAGCACTACGACGTCCGGCTGCGCTACGACCCGGCCACCGACCTGCTCACCGGCACCACCACCATCCTCGCCACCGCCACTGAGGACCTCTCGACGTTCAATCTGGACTTCCTGCTCGACGTCGAGTCGGTCCGGGTCAACGGCTGGGCGGCGACCACCAGCACCGCGGGGGCGCACGAGCTGGTGGTCACCCCGGCCCGCACGGTGACCCGGGGTCAGCAGCTCACCATCGTGGTGCGCTACTCCGGCGTGCCGTCGGAGACGCTGGTCGGCGGCTACACCGGCTGGACGCGCACCGACGACGGCGCGCTCGCCGTCAACGAGCCCGAGTCGGCGTGGTGGTGGTTCCCGAGCAACGACCACCCACTGGACAAGGCCACCTACGACATCTCGGTGTCGGTGCCCACCGGCGTCGAGGTGATCAGCAACGGCGTGCAGCCGAGGCCCCCGGCGGCCGAGGCCGGCAACCGCACCCGGTGGATCTGGCGGACCACCACCCCCACCGCCACCTATCTGGCCTTCATGGCCATCGGCCAGTACGACATCGTCACCGACACCACACCGGGCGGCCAGTCGGTGATCAACGCGTACAGCACCTCGTTGGGGGCGCTCGGGCCGGCCGCGCGGGCCAGCATCGAGCGGACCGCCGAGATCGTCGACTGGGAGAGCGGGATCTTCGGCCCGTACCCGTTCGAGGCGCAGGGCGGCGTGGCCGGGCCGGTGGACGGCATCAGCTTCGCGTTGGAGACGCAGACCCGACCGGTGTACGGGCCGGGTTTCTGGCGACGCGGCGCCAACACCTACGTGGTGGCCCACGAGAACGCCCACCAGTGGTTCGGTGACTCGGTCTCGGTGGCCGAGTGGCGCAACATCTGGCTCAACGAGGGCTTCGCCTCGTACGCCGAGTGGCTGTGGTCGGAGGAGCAGGGCGAGGGCACCGCCCAGGAGGTCTTCGACTTCACCTACGCCAGCTACCCGGCCGACGACGAGTTCTGGCAGGTGCTGCCCGGTGACCCGGGTGCCGCCCGGGTCTTCGACAACGCCGTCTACGACCGGGGCGCGATGACCCTGCACCAGCTGCGGTTGGCCGTCGGCGACGACGCGTTCTTCGAGATCCTGCCGGCGTGGACCGCCGAGCACCGGTACGGCAACGCCACCATCGAGCAGTTCCAGGCGCTGGCCGAACGGATCTCCGGTCTGGACCTGGACGACCTGTTCACCACCTGGCTGTTCACCGCCGGCCGCCCCGACGTGGCCAGCGTCGCCCGCAAGGCCGCCGCGCCGACCGAGCCGAAGTCCTGGGCCAAGATCCGCGAGGCCCACGACCTGATGTCGCACTGAAGGTTCGACCACTGCTGAAGATCCGCGCAACTTCAGGGAGGCACCACGTTCCTGTTGTTGCGCGGATCTCGGCGTGGGGTGGACGGCGCGCTCACCGCGATGTCGGTGCCGGCCCGGCGGTGGCCAGCTCCCTGAGCTGGGTCCTGTTCGACGCGACAGCACCGGCGTCGGCGGGCGCGATGACACAGACCGCCCCGGTGGGCCGCACGATGCGGGCGGCCCGGAACGCCGCCCGGTGTACCGGATGGCGGGGCCGCGGCACGACCAGCGCGAGGGTAGCCGTGCGGGCGCGCTGCCGGTCCAGCGCGACGCTCGCCGCCACCGTGGCGATCGCGGCGGCCGATCCGGCGAGGACAAGCGTCTGACGGGGCCCGGCGTGTTCGGCGAGCCAGCCCAGCAGCGGGGCGCCGACCGCGGCGGAGACCGAGCCGGTGACCGCCAGGGCGGCGAGCACCCGCCCCCGCATCGCGCTGTCGGTGTCGAGTTGGGCGCGGGTGCCGACGGTGGTGTCGATGACCACCGCGGCGGCGGCGATCGGCAGGATCACCGCGGCGAAGCTCCAGGTGCCCGGTGCGAGACCGGCGACGATCTGCAACCCGCTGGCGAGCAGGCCGGCGACGACAAGCGTCCGGTAGCCCAGCGATCGCCGTCGGGCCGCGACGAGCGCGCCCACCACCGTGCCGACAGCGAACACCGTCGACAGCAGGCCGTACCCGGAGGCGCCGGCGTGCAGCGGGCCGTCGCTCATCGCGGCCATCGTCACCTGGTAGTTGCGGCCCAGGCTGCCGAGCACGAACGACAGGGCGAGCGCGAGGAGCAGCACCGGCTGCCCCCGCAGGTAGGTGAACCCGGCGCGGACACCGCCCCGGTTCGGCCCGGCGTCGGGCACCGCGAGTCCGGGCACGGCTCCCTGGCGTACGGCGAACAGCGCCACCACCACGGCGATGAAGCTGGCCGCGTTGATGCCGAACAGCAGGGCGGGGCCGACGGCGGCCACCACCACGGCACCGAGGCTCATGCCGAGGATGCGGCCGGCGGAGTTGGTGAGCGAACCGAGCGCCAGGGCGTTGCCCAGCGTCTCCCGGTCGACGAGGCTTGCCGCCCAGCGCCCCATCACCGGGCCTTCGACGGCCGAGACGGCACCGGTGGCCAGCGAGATCGCGAAGATCAGTGGCAGGCCGCCGACCCCGGTCAGGGCGACCGCCGCCAGTCCGGCGGCGAGCGCCGCGTGGGCGCCCTGGGCGGCGATCAGCAACGGGCGGGCGGGCAGCCGGTCGGCCAGCACGCCACCCCACACGCTGAGCAGCAACGTGGGCGCCGCCTGGAGCAGCACGGCGAAGCCCATTGACGTCGCCGAGCCGGTCTCCTTCAGCACGTACCAGTTGACCCCGAGGACCTGCATCCAGGTGCCGACGACGGAGACGAAGCCGGCGAGCGCCCAGATCCGGTAGTTGCGGTGGCGCAGCGCGGCGAAGGTGGCACCTCTGGCCACGGCGATCCTCCAGCGATCGGCAGCACGAGCATTCACACCGATCGCGGCGCGGTTCGGCAGCCGACAAGTCTTGTCGGCTTAAACCCTTTTGCCCACTTTTGTGAGCGGCTTCACCAGCGGGAATACCCGGCCGGTGCGGCAGCGGACCAGCCGCACCGGCCGGGCGCCCGCAGCTCAGCGAGCGGCGAGAGCCTGCGCGTCCGGGCCCACCGGGGCCGGCAAGGCACCGACACCACCCAGATAGCCGTGGATGGCGGCGGCCGCCGCCCGCCCCTCGGCGATCGCCCAGACGATCAGCGAGGCGCCCCGGTGCATGTCACCGGCCACGAACACCCCGTCGGCGGCGGTCTGCCAGTCGTCGCGGGCGTCGACGGCGCCCCGCGGGTTGCGGGCCACGCCGAACTGGGCCAGCAGCGGCTGCTGCTCGGTGCCCTCGAAGCCGATCGCCAACAGCACCAGATCGGCCGGCAACTCCCGCTCGGAGCCCGGCACCACCGTGACGATCCGCCGGCCGTCGCGCTTCTCCACCGTCACCTCGGCGATCCGCACCGCCCGCACCTGACCGGTGCCGTCGTCCACGAACTCCTGCACCGCCACGGCGAAGACCCGCTCGCCGCCCTCCTCGTGCGCCGGGTAGCTGCGCAGCACCCACGGCCAGGTCGGCCACGGGTCCCGTGCCTCGTCGCGCTCCTGCGGCGGCTGCGGGTACAGGTCGAGCTGGTGCACGCCCGCGGCGCCCTGGCGGTGCGCCACCCCGAGGCAGTCGGCCGCCGTGTCACCACCACCGATGATCACCACGTGCTTGCCGGCCGCGTCGATCGGGGTGCCGTCGGGCAGCACCGCCCGCCCCGGCCGCCCCTCGCCGGTCACGGCGACGCCCGGCTGGTCGGTGGTCGCGGTGGCGACCGCGCGATTCGCCGCGACCAGGTGCGCCATCGCCTGGTGTACGCCCCGAAGCGCCCGCCCGCGGGTCTCCGGGGTGTCCCGGCCCTGCAACGCCCCACACGCCAGCAGCACCGCGTCGTGCTCGGCACGCAACTGCTCGGCGGTGACGTCCACCCCGACGTTCACGCCCGTACGGAAGCGCACCCCCTCGGCGGTGAGCTGCGCCAACCGGGCGTCGATGTGCCGCTTCTCCAACTTGAAGTCGGGGATGCCGTACCGGAGCAGACCACCGATCGCGTCGTCGCGCTCGTACACCGTCACCGCGTGACCGGCGCGGGCCAGCTGCTGGGCGGCGGCGAGGCCGGCGGGCCCGGAGCCGACGACGGCGACCGACCGGCCCGACGGCGCCGGCACGGCGCGGGGGGTGAACCCACGCGCGGCGGCGGCGTCGGCGATCTCCACCTCGACCTGCTTGATGGTCACCGGTTGACCGCCGGAGATGCCGAGCACGCAGGCCGCCTCGCAGGGCGCCGGGCAGAGCCGGCCGGTGAACTCCGGGAAGTTGTTGGTGGCGTGCAGCGACTCCACAGCGGCGTCCCAGTTGCCGGTGCGCACCAGGTCGTTCCAGTCCGGGATGCGGTTGCCCAGCGGGCAGCCGTCGTGACAGAACGGGATGCCGCAGTCCATGCACCGGGTGGCCTGCTCGCGGATGAGGTCCTCGCCGGCCGGCGGGTAGACCTCCCGCCAGTCGCTGATCCGCACCGGCACCGGGCGGCGGGCCGGCAGTCGCCGGTCGTAGCGCAGGAAACCGTTCGGGTCAGGCACGTGCCACCTCCTGGGCAGCCACCCGCGGGGCGGGCGGCACCGGCATCGCCGGCACAGCGGGTGCGGTCAGTTCTGTCATGACCGCGTCGTCGACGTCGCGGCCGGCGGCTTCGGCGGCCCGCATGATCTCCAGCACCCGGCGGTAGTCGCGGGGCACCACGGCGGTGAACTCGGCGATCGCCTCCGGCCACCGCTTGAGCAGTTCCTCGGCGACCGCCGACCCGGTCTCGGCCACGTGCCGTTGGACCAGCTCGTGCAGCAGCGACTGCTCCTGCTCGCCCAGCGGCATCAGGTCGACGAGCTCCGCGTTGACGCGGGCCCGGTCCAGGTGGTGCACGAACGCCGTGCCACCGGACATGCCGGCCGCGAAGTTCCGGCCGGTCGCGCCGAGCACCACCACCGTGCCACCGGTCATGTACTCGCAGCCGTGGTCACCGACGCCCTCGACCACCGCGACAGCGCCGGAGTTGCGCACCGCGAACCGCTCCCCCACCCGGCCGCGGAGGAAGACCTCGCCCGCGGTGGCCCCGTACAGGATGGTGTTGCCGGCGATGATCTGGTCCTCCGCGCGCTGGCCGGGCGCGGCGTCCGGGTCGAGGAACGGTGCGGCGGCGTCCGGACGGACGATGAGGCGACCGCCGGAGAGGCCCTTGCCCACGTAGTCGTTGGCGTCGCCGTGCAGGCGCAGGGTCACCCCGCGCGGCAGGAACGCGCCGAACGACTGCCCGGCCGTGCCGTGCAGCACGAACTCGATGGTGTCCTCGGGCAGGCCGGCGCCGCCGAAGCGACGGGTCACCTCCCCGCCGAGCATCGCGCCGACGCTGCGGTGCTCGTTGCGCACCGCCACCTCGACCCGCACCGGCGCCCCCTCGGCCAGCGCCGGACGGGCCAGCGCGATCAGCTCGTTGTCGAGGGCGTGCCTAAGGCCGTGGTCCTGGGCGCGGACCCCGCGGCGGGCCGCACCGGCGGGCAGCTCCGGCAGGTGCAGGACGGGCGCCAGGTCCAACCCGTGTGCCTTCCAGTGCGCGACCGCCGGGGCCACGTCGAGCAGCTCGGACTGCCCGATCGCCTCCTCGATGGACCGGAAGCCCAGCTCGGCCAGGTAGCCCCGGACCTCCTCGGCGAGGAAGAGGAAGAAGTTCTCCACGAACTCCGGCTTGCCGGTGAAGCGCTCCCGCAGCACCGGGTTCTGGGTGGCGATGCCGACCGGGCAGGTGTCCAGGTGACACACCCGCATCATCACGCAGCCCTCGACGATCAAGGGCGCGGTCGCGAAGCCGAACTCCTCCGCGCCGAGCAGCGCCGCGATCAGCACGTCCCGGCCGGTCTTGAGCTGACCGTCGACCTGCACGGTGACCCGGTCACGCAGCTTGTTGAGCAGCAGCGTCTGCTGGGCCTCGGCCAGCCCCAGCTCCCACGGGGTGCCGGCGTGCTTGAGCGAGTTCAGCGGAGACGCGCCCGTGCCGCCGTCGTGCCCGGAGATGAGGATGACGTCGGCCTTCAACTTGGCCACGCCGGCAGCGACCGTGCCGACACCCACCTCGCTGACCAGCTTGACGTGCACCCGGGCGGCCGGGTTGACGCACTTCAGGTCGTGGACGAGCTGCGCCAGGTCCTCGATGGAGTAGATGTCGTGGTGCGGCGGCGGGGAGATCAGACCCACGCCGGGGGTGGCGTGCCGGGTCCGGGCGATCCATGGCCAGACCTTGTTGCCGGGCAGCTGACCACCCTCGCCCGGCTTGGCGCCCTGGGCCATCTTGATCTGGAGGTCGTCGGCGTTGACCAGGTATTCGCTGGTCACGCCGAACCGGCCGCTGGCGATCTGCTTGACCGCCGAACGGCGGGCCGGATCGTGCAGCCGATCGACGTCCTCGCCGCCCTCGCCGGTGTTGGACTTGCCGCCGAGCCGGTTCATGGCGATGGCCAGCGTCTCGTGCGCCTCCGCCGAGATCGACCCGTACGACATGGCGCCCGTGGCGAACCGCTTGACGATCTCGGAGGCCGGCTCGACCTCGTCCAGGGGCACCGCCGGGCGGACCCCGGTACGCAGGGTGAACAGCCCGCGCAGCGAACCGGCCTGCGCGGCGAGCGCGTCGACTTTCGCCGTGTACTGGCGGAACACGTCGTACTGCCGGCTGCGGGTGGCGTGCTGGAGCAGGAAGACCGTCTCCGGGTTGAACAGGTGCAGCTCACCCTCGCGGCGCCACTGGTACTCGCCGCCGACCTCCAGCCGGTCGGAAGCCGCCGCGCCGGCCGGCGGCCAGGCCAGCGCGTGCCGGGCGGCCACCTCGGTGTGCACGCCCGCGAGACCCACCCCGCCGATGCGGCTGGGGGTGCCCCGGAAGTAACGCTCGACCAGCCGGGTGTCCAGGCCGACCGCCTCGAAGACCTGCGCGCCGCAGTACGAGGAGACCGTCGAGATGCCCATCTTGGACATGATCTTCAGGACGCCCTTGCCGAGCGCCTTGGCGTAGTTGCGCACCGCGGCGGCGGGCTCGATGCCGGCCAGCGCGCCGGTGGAGATCAGATCCTCCACCGACTCGAACGCCAGGTACGGGTTGACCGCCGCCGCGCCGTAGCCGATCAGCACCGCCGCGTGGTGCACCTCCCGGCAGTCGCCGGACTCGACGATCAGCGCCGCCTGCGTACGTGTCTGCTCCCGCACCAGGTGCTGGTGCACGGCGGCGGTGAGCAGCAGCGACGGGATCGGTGCCAGGTCGGCGTTGGAGTCCCGGTCGGAGAGCACCAGGATGCGCACGCCGTCCTCGATCGCCTCGGAGACGTGCCGGCAGATCTCGGTCAGCCGTGCCTTGATCCCGGCGGCCCCCTCCCTGATCCGGTACAGCCCGGAGACCCGCACCGCCTTGAAGCCGGGCAGGTCGCCGTCCTCGTCGATGGAGAGGATCTTCGCCAGCTCGTCGTTGTCGATGATCGGATGCGGGAGCACGATCTGCCGACAGCTCGCCGCGCCCGGGTCGAGCAGGTTGCCCTCCGGCCCGATGGTCGACGCCAGGCTGGTCACCAGCTCCTCGCGGATGGCGTCCAGCGGCGGGTTGGTGACCTGGGCGAAGAGCTGGTGGAAGTAGTCGTAGAGCAGCCGCGGCCGGGTCGACAGCGGCGCGATCGGGGTGTCCGTACCCATCGAGCCGAGCGGCTCGGCGCCGGTGCGGGCCATCGGCGCGAGCAGGATCTTCAGCTCCTCCTCGGTGTAGCCGAAGGTCTGCTGCCGGCGGCGCACCGAGTCGTGCGTGTAGACGGTGTGCTCGCGGGCCGGCAGGTCGTTCAGCTCGATCAGCCCGGCGTGCAGCCACTCGCCGTACGGCTCGGCGGCGGCCAACTCGGATTTGATCTCCTCGTCGTGCACGATCCGCCCGGCCACGGTGTCGACCAGGAACATCCGGCCCGGCTGGAGCCGCCCCTTCGCGACCACGTGGGCCGGGTCGAGGTCGAGGACGCCCGCCTCTGAGCCGAGCACCACGAGCCCGTCGTCGGTCTGCCACCAGCGCCCCGGGCGCAGCCCGTTGCGGTCCAGCACCGCGCCGACGATCTCGCCGTCGGTGAACGCCACCGAGGCCGGACCGTCCCACGGCTCCATCAGGCTGGCGTGGAAGCGGTAGAAGGCACGCTTGGCCGGGTCCATCCCGGGGTCGTTCTCCCAGGCCTCCGGAATCATCATGAGCACCGCGTGCGGCAGGCTCCGCCCGGCCAGGTGCAGCAGCTCCAGGACCTCGTCGAAGTTCGCCGAGTCGGAGGCGGCGGGCGTGCAGACCGGGAAGATCCGCCGGATGTTGCCCGGCACGTTCGGCGAGCGCAGCAGCGCCTCACGGGCCTGCATCCAGTTGCGGTTGCCCCGGATCGTGTTGATCTCGCCGTTGTGGGCGATGAACCGGTACGGGTGCGCCAGCGGCCAGGACGGGAAGGTGTTGGTGGAGAAGCGGGAGTGCACCAGCGCGATGGCGCTCTCCACCCGCTCGTCGCGCAGGTCGGGATAGAACGCCGGCAACTGGTCCGGCGTGAGCATGCCCTTGTAGACCATGGTGCGGCTGGACAGCGACGGGAAGTACGCCGGAACGCCCCGCTCGGCGGTCTCCCGTTCGGCCTGCTTGCGCAGACAGAACGCCACCCGGTCCAGCTCGATGCCGCGCAGCGGGGAGCCGGCCGGCCCGCCGGGCGCGTCGGTCAGCCGGTGCGCGGCCAGGAAGATCTGCCGGACCCGGGGCATCGCCGCCAGGGCGGTCTCGCCCAGGTCACCCGCGTCGGTCGGCACGTCCCGCCAGCCGAGCAGATCGGCGCCCTCGACCAGCGCGTACTTCTCGACCACCCGCCGGGCACGCGCCTCGGCGGCATCGTCGTCGGGAAGGAACACCAGCCCGGTGGCGTACTCGCCCGCCGGGGGAAGCGCGACGTCGGCCACCGCGCGCAGGAACGCGTCGGGCACCTGGATCATGATGCCGGCGCCGTCGCCGGTGTTCGGTTCCGCGCCGCGGGCGCCCCGGTGGTCCAGCCGACAGAGCGCGCCGAGCCCGTTGGCGACGACCGAGTGGGAACGCCGGCCGTGCAGGTCCGCCACGAAGGCCACGCCGCAGGCATCGTGCTCCTGCGCTGGGTCGTAGAGGCCCTGGGCGGCCGGACGGGGGTGGGGCGTCGGGGACGCCTGCGGGCTGTGCGGGTGCGGCTGTGCTGTGTCCGCGTACGGCTGAGCCACCGGGCCTCCTGTCGTCACTCAGGTTGGATCATGATGGGGACGACGTCGGCCCGTGGGTCTATTGAGTCTACGTTAGGGCCGGGGTCGCACGGCCACCCGAGATTGATCACACCGTCCACTGGCTGGGACGTGTAGTCTCGCGCGGTGGATCCGCTACACAAGCACGTCTTCGACCGGTTGGAACGCTTCTACGACGCGGTGCCCCGCGACGCCGCCGGTGCGGAGGAGCATGGTGGGCTGGTGCTGTTCGTCCGCGATGGCGCCGGGTGGCCGTTCTACGCCCGCCCGCGCATCGACGCCACCGAGCCGCCGTCGCTCGCCGACGTGACGTCGGTCCGCGAGCGCCAGCGGAAGCTGGGTCTGCCGGAAGCCTTCGAGTGGGTGCACGAGACGACGCCCGAGCTGCTGGCGGTGGCCCGCTCGGCGGGGCTGAACGTGCTGGAGGCGCCGCTGATGGTGCTCGACCCCAGCGCGCTGCCCGACCCGGCGACGCTGTCCGACGCGGCGGTGCGGGTGCTGGCGGCGGACTCCCCCGGCTTCGCCGCCGATGTCGCCGCCCGGCGTGCGGTGGCAGCGGTGTCGTTCGCCGCCGCCGGCACCGCGCGCGGTGAGGCCGGCCCGGCCGAGCGCGACGCCGCCGTCACCGAACTCGAACTGGCCGCGCTCGACGAGGAGCGCACCCGGATCGCCGACGGCCGGCGGATCTCCGCGCTGGCCGGCACGCCGACCGAGGGCGCGCTGGCCAGCGGCATGGCGATGCGGGTGGACGACGTCGCGGAGATCGCCGGGGTGGCCACCCTGCCGTCCGCCCGGCGACGCGGGCTGGGTGCCGCGCTCACCGCCACCCTGGCCCGGGAACTGCTGGCCGCCGGCACCGACCTGGTCTTCCTCTCCGCCGGCAGCGAGGAGATCGCGCGGGTCTACCTGCGGGTCGGCTTCCGCCGCATCGGCACCGCCTGCATCGCCGAACCCGCCGCCCTCATCTCCTGACCCGCCGCGCCCGCCTGCCCTGCCCGGCGACCGAGGTCAGGTCGGTGGGCGCCACTGCGCGGCGGAGGCGGCGGCGCTGGAGAGCAGCCGCGAGTTGATCGTGCCGAGGGCGGCGTCCCGGGCGCGCAGCGCCAGCCGGCCCCGGGTCTGCAGCACCGCCGACATCCGCCGGGTCTGCCGGACCACCGTCGCGGCCCGGGGACGGCGCACCCGGTCGTACGCCACGACGGCGTCGGGCAGCCGCGCCTCCCGCAGCAGCGAGGAGAGGGTGGCGGCGTCCTCGAACGCGAGGCAGGCGCCCTGCCCGAGGTGCGGCGGCATGGCGTGCGCCGCGTCGCCGAGCAGCACCACCCCACCTGGACCGACCGGAAAGCCGTACGCCCGGGGCAGCGGGCGCAGCTCGCGAACCTCCTGCTGGACCAGGTCGGCCGGGTTGGTGGCCTCGAGCAGCGCGCCGACCGGCGCGGGCCAGTCCGCGTACCAGCGGCGCAGCAGGGCGAGCTGGGTCTCCGGTGGTTCCGGGCGTGGCGCGCCGGCGGCGGTGGCCACCCAGTAGATGCCGCCACGGCTGGACCCGCCCGAGGAACCGCGCTCACCCAGCGACGCGGCCACGAACCGGTAACCCGCGCCGAGAATCTCACCGGCCAACGGCTGGTCGTCGGGGAGTCGAGGGGCCTGGTACCAGGGGATGACGGCCCGCCAGGCGGCGCACCCGGAGCTGACCACCCGGGACTCGGGTGCGAGTTGGCGGCGGATGCCGCTGTCCGTGCCGTCGGCGGCGACCACCAGATCGGCCTCGATGGTGTGCCGCCCGTCGCTGACGCCCGGTCGCTCGCCCGGCTCGACACGGACGTGGCGCACCGTCACCCCGGTCCGCAGCTCGACCCGGTCACCGAGGCCGGCGATCAACGCGTCGTGCAGGTCCTCCCGGTGCACCACCACCGGCATCCGGTCGGCCGGGATCGGCCGGGGCTGCACCAGCCAGTGCCCGTCCGGGCGACGGACGCCACCGTCGGGCAACGGGGTGGCGATGGCGGCCAGCCCGGCGCCGAGACCGAGGGCCTGCAGCGCGCGGACACCGTTGGGCCAGAGCACCACGGCGGTCGGTTCGGGGCGAACCCGTTCGGCGCGTTCCAACACTGTGACCTGCCAGCCGGAACGGGCCAGCGCGCCGGCCACCGCGAGGCCACCGACCCCTGCGCCGACCACCACCGCGCTTCGCATCGGTGCCGCCTCCGCTCAGCTGTCCCGGTCGGCGGGACGCGCGCCAGTGGCGTCGGCCCGCTCGGTGCGCTCTGCGGACGGCTCGTCCGTCGGCTCGTCGTCGCGCGACGCGACGTCGGCGGGAACCGTGTCGCCGGACGGCTCGCCGTCGTCCGGCCGGGAGTCGTCGGCGCTCGTCGGCGGTACGACGCCGGTGTCCCGCCAGGCGGCGTACTGCTCCTCGCTCACCACCCGGTAACCCTCCGGCGCGGCGGCCCGCGCGGGGGTCTCCCGCTCGGAGAGGTCGACCTGGGAGAGGTCGGAGGTGGGGGGCGGGGTCGTCGTCGCCGCGCCCAGCGGGATCAGGTAGTCCCGAGGGCCGCGCACCCGGACGAAGTAGATCAGGGCACCGAGGAAGACCAGGGCGGCGGTCCAGACGTTGAGGCGTACGCCGAGGATCTGGTTGGCCTCGTCGGTGCGCATCAGCTCGATCCAGAACCGGCCGGCGGTGTAACCCATCACGTAGAGCGCGAACGCCCGGCCCCGGCCCAGCTTGAGCCGGCGGTCGAGGATGAGCACCAGGGCCACCACGCCGAGGTTCCACAGCGCCTCGTAGAGGAAGGTGGGCTGGTAGAGGCCCGGTTCGAGGATGGGCTGCCCGGCGTCGTCACGCAGCGCGTGGCCCGGGTTGTCCGGGTCCATCCGATGGATCTCCAGACCCCACGGCAGTGTGGTCCGGGCACCGAAGAGTTCGTTGTTGAACCAGTTGCCGACCCGGCCGACCGCCTGGGCCAGCGGCAGCCCGGGGGCCAGCGCGTCGGCCACCACGCTGAACGGAATGCCGAGTTGCCGGGCGGCGATCCACGCGCCGACCGCCCCACCGGCGACAGCACCCCAGATGCCGAGACCGCCCTCCCAGATGGCGAACGCCTTCATCGGGTCCCCACCGGCGCCGAAGTACTTCTCGGGTGAGGTGATCACGTGGTAGATCCGGGCGCCGATGATGCCCGCGGGCACCGCCCAGACGGCGATGTCGAGCACCGCGCCGGGCGCGACGCCGCGTTGCCGCAGCCGGCGCTCCGTCACCCAGCAGGCCAGCACGATGCCGGCGATGATGCAGAGCGCGTAGGCCCGGATCGGCACCGGCCCGAGCTGCCAGACCGCGGTGCTGGGACTGGGCAGGGCCGCCTGGGGAGAGAGCGAGGCGAGGGTCACGGGTGCACACGCTACCGCTGCACACCCCCGCAGCGGCACCCCGGGCGGCGGGAGCGCGCATCCCGATGACTTCTGGTTTGCACCGTCGTAGGCTCTTTGTCCATGAGCGCGCTCACCTGGGCGGTCGCCGCGGTCGTCACCGACGACACCGGTCGGGTGCTGCTCTGCCAGCAGGGCCGGGGCACCCGCCGCTACGCGTTGCCCGGCGGGCGGCTGCGTCCGGCCGAGGGCCCGGTGCGGGCCGCCCTCCGGGACATCCGCGCGGAGACCGGCTGGGACATCGAACTGGTCGACCTGGTCGGCGTCTACCACCTTGCCGGCCCGGCCGGGGTGGCCGCCGCCGGGCGCGCCGGGCCGCTGCCGGACGTCCTCGCGCACGTGTTCCGGGCCCGCGCGGCCGGGGCCCGACCTTCCTGCGACCCACCGCCGGGCTGCCGGTTGTCCTGGCACTCCCCCGACGCGCTGCCCGCGGTGGTCACCCCACTCACCCGGGCCGCCGTCACCGACGCGACCGCCGGCCGCTCCGGGGTGCTCCGCGACGTCCCCTGGGCACCCGACACCGCCGACCCCGCGTCACTCCCGGCGGCTCGGCCCGCCGAGGAGGGCCGGCCGGCAGCCGACCAGGGCACGCAGCCGCCGCGAACCAGCCAGGACAGGCAGTCGCCCGGGACCAGCCAGGACGGGCAGCGGCCCGGCACCGGCCAGGACGGGCAGCGGCCCGGCACCGGCCAGGACGGGCATCCGGGGGCGGGGCAGCCGCCGGAGCAACGCGGCGAGGCCGCGAACCCGTCCCTGCACCCCTGACAAGCAGCAACCGTTCCGAGCTTCGTCGCGTGCCCGCAGACACCTTCGCCGCCGCCTCATGCGAATGAGCGACAGGCAAAATGCCCCCACGCGGCGCGGACGGCCGCCGCGAGCGGCGAGGGGTCGTCGAGGGCGGGCTCAGCGGCTGGGGTTACGGACGCCCTCGGCCAGCTCGGCGCTGAGGGTACGCAGGGCGGCCAGCCCCTCCGCCTCGGTGGGCGCGTCGAGCAGGCACCGGATCAACGCGCTGCCCACGATCACCCCGTCGGCGTAACCGGCGACGGTGCCGGCCTGCGCGCCGGTGCCCACACCAAGGCCGACACCGACCGGCAGGTCGGTCACCGCGCGGGCCCGCGACACCAGCGTCGGGGCGGCGTCGGAGGTACGCGCCCGCGCACCGGTCACCCCCATCACGGCGGTCGCGTAGACGAAGCCGCGGCAGTGCCGCACCGTCATCGCCAGCCGGGCGTCAGTGGACGACGGCGAGATCAGGAACGTGCGGTCCAAACCGTGCGCGTCCGAGGCGGCCAGCCACTCGTCGGCCTCGTCGGGGATGAGGTCCGGGGTGATCAGGCCGGTGCCGCCGGCCGAGGCGAGGTCACGGGCGAAGACGTCCACGCCGTACCGCTCGACCGGGTTCCAGTAGGTCATGGTGACCACCGGGGCACCGGTCGCCGCCACCGCCTCGATGATGCGCATCGTGTCCGCGGTGCGTACGCCCCCGGCCAGCGCGATGTCACTGGCCCGCTGGATCACCGGACCGTCCATCACCGGGTCGGAGTAGGGGATCTCCACCTCGATGACGTCGACGCCGGCCTCGACCATGGCGGTCATCGCGGCGATGCTGCCCTCGACGGTCGGGAACCCGGCCGGCATGCAGCCGACCAGCAGTGCCCGTCCGTCGGCGCGGGCCTTGTCGAAGGCCACCCCGATCCGGCTCATCTCACCGCTCCTTGTCGAGGATGCCGAAGTAGTCGCCGGCGGTGTGCACGTCCTTGTCGCCCCGCCCGGACAGGTTGACCACGATGGTGGGCTCCCGGCCCAGCTCGGCGGCGAGCTTCGGGGCCAGCGCGACGGTGCCGGCGAGCGCGTGGGCGCTCTCGATGGCCGGGATGATGCCCTCGGTGCGGCAGAGCAGCTCGAAGGCGGCCATCGCCTCGTCGTCGGTGACCGGCAGGTAGCTCGCCCGGCCGGTGTCGTGCAGCCACGCGTGCTCCGGCCCGACACCGGGGTAGTCCAGGCCGGCGGAGATCGAATGCGACTCCAGGGTCTGCCCGTCGGCGTCCTGCAGCACGAAGGTGCGGGTGCCGTGCAGCACCCCGGCGGACCCGCCGGTGATGCTCGCCGCGTGCCGGCCGGTGGCCACCCCGTCGCCGCCGGCTTCGAAGCCGTACAGCCGCACCGCCTGATCGCCCACGAACGCGTGGAAGATGCCGAGCGCGTTGGAGCCGCCGCCGACGCAGGCGGTGACGGCGTCCGGCAGCCCACCGGTGAGGTCCAGGCACTGCTGGCGGGCCTCGTCACCGATGCCCCGGACGAAGTCGCGCACCATCGCCGGGAACGGGTGCGGGCCCGCGGCGGTGCCGATCAGGTAGTGCGTCTCGTCGACGTTGGCCACCCAGTCGCGCATCGCCTCGTTCATCGCGTCCTTGAGGGTGCGCGAACCATTGGTGACCGGAACGACCGTCGCGCCGAGCATCCGCATCCGGGCCACGTTGAGCGCCTGCCGCTCGGTGTCGACCTCGCCCATGTAGACCACGCACTCGAGGTCGAACAGGGCGGCGGCGGTCGCGGTGGCGACACCGTGCTGACCGGCACCGGTCTCCGCGATCACCCGGGTCTTGCCCATCCGCTTGGTGAGCAGCGCCTGGCCGAGCACGTTGCGCACCTTGTGCGCGCCCGTGTGGTTGAGGTCCTCGCGCTTGAGCAGCACCCGCGCGCCGACCTTCGCCGAGAACCGCCGGGCCTCGTAGAGCAGCGACGGTGTGCCGGCGTAGTCGCGCAGCAGCGCGCCGAACTCGGCCCGGAAGGACTCGTCCGCCATCGCCGTACGCCACGCCCCGTCGAGCTCGTCCAACGCGGCCACCAGGGCCTCGGGAACGAACCGGCCGCCGAAGCGGCCGAAGTGACCGGCGGAGTCGGGCTGCGGGCCGGCCACCGGGGCCAGCGCGTCGGCGCTCATCGGGAATCCTCTCGGTGGTACGTCAGGCCGGCGCGGGGTCAGCGCACCGGCCGGGGCGTTGCCGGGTGGTTGCCGGCGTTGACCAACTCGGCGACCGCCTCGCGGGGGCTCTTCTGAGTGACCAGGCCCTCGCCCACGAGGACCGCGTCGGCGCCCGCGGAGGCGTACCGGATCAGGTCGTGCGGGCCACGAACGCCGGATTCGGCGATCTTGACGACGCTGCTGGGCAGACCGGGCGCGATCCGCTCGAACACCGACCGGTCAACCTCCAGGGTACGCAGGTCACGGGCGTTGACCCCGATCACCTGCGCGCCGGCCTCCAGCGCGCGGTCGGCCTCCTCCTCGTCGTGCACCTCGACCAGAGCGGTCATGCCCAGCGACTCGATCCGCTCCAGCAGACCCATCAGGACGTTCTGCTCGAGTGCGGCGACGATCAGCAGGACCAGGTCGGCGCCGTGCGCGCGGGCCTCGTGGATCTGATAGCTGGAGACCACGAAGTCCTTGCGCAGCACCGGCACGGTGACCGCGGCACGGACCGCCGCCAGGTCGTCCAACGAACCGCCGAACCAGCGCCCCTCGGTCAGCACGCTGATCGCCCGCGCCCCACCGGCCGCGTAGTCGACGGCGAGATCGGCCGGATCGGCGATCTCGGCCAGCCGGCCCTTGGACGGCGACGAACGCTTCACCTCGGCGATCACGGCCACGCCGGGCTTACGCAGCGCCGCGTACGCGTCCATGGGCGGCGGCGCCGCCGCTGCCAGTTCACGGATCCGCTCCAGCGGAACCTGCTCCTGGCGTCGGGCGACGTCTTCACGCACGCCGGCCAGAATCTCGTCGAGCACGCTTACGGACGCTGCCTGGCCGGCCTCGTCCCCCTCCGCGTGCGCATGCTCAGCAGTCACGAACGGACTCCCCTCTCCGGGCGTCATGGGCCGATGCTAGGGGCAGCCGACCGACGCCGGACGCCGGGGGTATGGCGCTGCTCACGAAAAGGGCTGCGGCATAATGGCCGACCTGCCGTGAATGGGTTGTCACGCAGCGCCACCTCCGGTATCGACCACCGTCACGCGGTACGGAGCCTGACGGCCGCAGTCGGACCGGGCCGATCCATCGATCATGCCACCAGTTGCCGCCCGCCGCCCGACGGCAACGATATCGATCGATGCTGTGAGCAAGCTCAAGGCCGAACGGCCGGTCCCAGGTCACGACCGAGGCGGGACAGTTGACCGGGCGGTCACCCCGGCGAAACGTCGACGGGCCAGCATCGTCCTCGGGCAGACTCGATGGCGCGCCTGCCCCACGCCACAACTCCTCGTGCGAGGTGACCATGAGCATTTCCGAACCGCACCCGACCATCGGACTGACCACCATCTCGCGGACGGTCGCGTCACTCGCCGTCGGGGTCGTGCACACCGTGGAACGGGCCGTGGTGGGCGAGGCACGGATGCGGACGGCACGGGGCAACGCCTGGGAGGCGGTCTGCGCCGACCGGGCCCGCGCCGACCAGCGCGCGGAACTCAACCGCCTGGTCGCCGAACTGACCGCCGCCCGCGCCGCGAGTCGCCGCGCCGAGTGGGAGCGCCAGCCGGTCGGCTGACAGCCGCCGACCGCCGCGCCCACCGCGTCAGTCGGCCGTCGGATCCTCGCCCCGGTCCAGCGCGTCCCACACCTCGGTGGTCCGCCGCCCCGCCAACGGGGTCGACGACCCGGCCGGGTCACCCTGCGCCGACGCCGCCTGCGCAGTGGTCCGCGCCGGACGTTCGTACCGGGCGCCCATCGCCGGCCACTCACCGCCCCGCAACGCCGTCCACCAGCCGCCCACCGCGGCCAGCAGACCGCCCAGCAGGCAGAGCGCCGGCCACTGCCGGCTCACCGCGCCGCCCACGTCGGCCACCAGCCCGTACCCGCCGCCGGCCGCCACGGCCAGGCCGAGCACGCCGAGCAGCACACCCAGTGCCCGCCGCAGGCGGCCCCGGGTGGCCAGCACCGCACCACCCCCGGCCAGGGTCACCAGCGCCAACGCCGGCAGCCAGGGCAGCAGACTCGCACCGCTGCGCGTGTCGCGCACCGGCGGCAGCGGCGCCGGACGTACCGACATCTCGACCGACCAACTCCGCGTGGCCGCCCACAGCGCCAGGCCCGCGCCGGCCAGGCAGAGCAGCACGGCGTACGTCAACGCCCGCCGGCCCACGACGGCCCGCTCCCCACTCACTGAGTCTGCCTTTCGTTCGCGACTGCGGGGCTCCGCTGCGCTGCACTCCTCGCGCTCACCGAGCGGGCCGGAGGGTCTCGGCGGCCGCGATCGCGGCCAGCACGGCCGCTGCCTTGTTCCGCGTCTCCTGATCCTCGGCGGCCGGGTCCGAGTCGGCGACCACACCCGCCCCGGCCTGCACGTAGGCGCGGCCGTCGCGGATCAACGCGGTCCGGATGGCGATCGCCATGTCCAGGTCGCCGCCGAAGCCGAAATAGCCGACGGTGCCGCCGTAGAGACCACGACGGACCGGCTCCAACTCCTCGATGATCTCCATGGCCCGCACCTTCGGCGCCCCGGAGAGCGTGCCGGCCGGGAAGGTCGCCGCCAACGCGTCGAAGGCGCTCTGGTCGTCACGCAACGTGCCGGTGACGGTGGAGACGATGTGCATGACGTGGCTGTACCGCTCGATGGTCGCGAACTCGGGCACCTCCACGCTGCCGGGCTGGCAGACCCGACCCAGATCGTTGCGGCCGAGGTCGACCAGCATCACGTGCTCGGCCCGCTCCTTCGGGTCCGCGAGCAGCTCGGCGGCGAGCGCCGCGTCGGCGGCGGGGGTGCCACCTCGCGGCCGGGTGCCGGCGATCGGGTGCAGCAACGCCCGGCGCCGCCCGTCCGCGCCGCCGGTGACCTTCAGGTGCGCCTCCGGAGACGAGCCGACGATGTCGAACCCGTCGAAGCGCAACAGGTACATGTACGGGCTGGGGTTGCTGGTGCGCAGCACCCGGTAGACGTCCAGCGGGTCGGCGTGGGTCGTCCGCTCGAAACGCTGGGAGAGCACGATCTGGAAGCACTCACCGGCCCGGATCGCCTCCTTGGCCGCCTCCACCGCCTTCGGATAACCGCCCTCCGGCGTACGGCAGAGCACCTCTCCGGCCGGCGGACGCTCGACGGTGGAGATCATCGGCGGGATGGGCCGGGACAACGCCGTGGTCATCGCGTCCAACCGGCCCACCGCGTGGTGGTAGGCGGCGGCGACCTGCGGGGCGCGGTCCGGGGCGTCCAACGGCGGCAGCACCGCGTTGGCGACCAGGATCGCCGAGCCGTCGTAGTGGTCGAGCACCACCAGGTCGGTGGCGAGCATCATGCCCACCATCGGGACGCCCAGGTCGTCCTCGGTCAGCTCGGGCAACCGCTCGAACCGCCGGATCAGGTCGTAGCCGAGGTAGCCGACCATGCCCCCGGTCAACGGCGGCAGACCGTCGGACGGGTCCCCGACCGGCCCGGCCAGCGCCGCGACCGTCTCCCGCAACATCCGCACCGGGTCACCCTCGGTGGGCAGCCCGCTCGGCGGCTGACCGAGCCAGGTCGCCACGCCGTCGCGTTCGATCAGGGTGGCGCTGCTGCGCACCCCGATGAACGAGTACCGCGACCAGGCCATCCCGGCCGAACCAACGCCCTGTTCAGCCGATTCCAACAGGAACGTGCCCGGCCCACCGGCCAGCTTGCGGTAGACGCCGACCGGGGTCTCCGCGTCGGCCAACAGCCGCCGGGTCACCGGCACCACCCGCCACTCGGCGGCCAACGCGGTGAAAGTGGCCAGGTCAGGGCTGAGCGAGCCGTCGGTCATGAGTGCGCCTCCGTCCCGGTGACGGGCAGCTCGGTGAAGAAGCAGGTCCGGTGGCCGGTGTGGCAGGCCGCGCCGACCTGGTCCACGCTCACCAGCAGCGCGTCCCCGTCGCAGTCCAGGGCGACCGACCGCACGTACTGGTGGTGCCCTGAGGTGGCGCCCTTGACCCAGTATTCGCGTCGGCTGCGCGACCAGTAGGTGGCCCGGCCGGTGGTCAGGGTGCGGTGCAAGGCCTCGTCGTCCATCCAGGCGACCATCAGCACCTCACCGGAGTCGTGCGCGCGCACCACGGCGGCGACCAGACCGTCGGCGGTGCGGCGCAGCTGGGCCGCGATGGCCGGGTCGAGCCGGGAGGGGCGCGCCGGCGCGGGCGCGGCCAGCTCGTTCGGGTCGCTGGGTACGCCGGTCACCGGCGGGTCAGGTACGGGCACAGTGAGCAATTCTCCCGCACGCGGCGCGGGCGCCGCCGACCGCTCCCGCCAGGGCTGAGGCGAGGGCCCCGAGGGCCGGGTCTGCGGCGGGGACGAGGGCTGCGGCGCGGGCCCCGCCGGCCGCGCCAACTGGGCGACGTAGCGGTCCAACCGGCCGTCGACCAGGGCGGCGGCCAGGTCCGCGCCAGCCGTGTCGGCGATCTCCTCGGCGTACGGCCGGATCAACGGCAGGGTGCCGGCGACCAACCGGACGGCGGCGGCCCAGAGCTGCCCGGTAGCGCCCGGGCGCAGCCCGAGGCAGAGCAGCATGTCCGACCGGTAGCCCGGTGGGGTCACCGGCAGTTCCAGGGCCGCCGCGAAGGCCGCCCGGCGGGAGTGGACCCGCACGGACGGGTTGGCCGGGCGGAGCACCGAGGGACAGAGCCGCGCCAGGTCGGCGACGGCGAGCCGGACCCCGAGGCGGTCGTTGGCCGCGCGGGCGGCGGCGGCCTTACCCAGCGTGGCGATCATCTCTTCCAGCCGGGGCGGCTCGGCGGGCTGACACAGCACTGGCAGGTCGATCCGGGGCCGCCAGTGCGGGTCGGCCCAGAGCAGCCGCGCCGGCGCGGTGACCGGTAGCCCGAACGCCCAGTCGGCCGGTTCGCCGAGGCGGTGCACCCAGGACCGGACGTCACGGGCGGCCACCGAGACGTGGGTGAGCTGGCCTGCGGACTCGGCCAGGTAGGCCCGGCGGGCCGCGTATGGGGCGCCGCCGACCAGCACGTCCAGGTCGACGTCGCTGTGCGCGGTGGCGGCGCGGCGGGCGTGGCTGCCGCGCAACAGGATGCCGACGACCGGCCGCTCGGCGGCCTGCCGCAACCGCGCGGCCCAATCCTCGAGAAAACCGCTATCCGGTAACGGAGCGTGACCCACGGCGCCATCGTGCCGCACGTCCGATCGGTGCGCAATGCCCGTTGGCGGACTTCGTGTCCGGTCCGGAGCTTACTGCCCGTTCTCGCACTGGGCGCAACGGTCGGCGCCCAGTTGTCGATTCCGGGCCGTTGCGTGGGGCGCGGTATTTCATCTAGCGTTGAGTTCAACAGGTGATGAGTTTGTGGAGGTGTGCGATGGACGATGCGATAGCCGTCCGGGACCTGGTCGTCGACCGGGGTGGGCGGCGGGTGCTGGACGGCATCAGCTGCCGGGTGCCGCGCGGCGCGGTCACCGGGCTGCTCGGCCCCAGTGGCAGCGGCAAGACCACCTTCATGCGCGCGGTGGTCGGGGTGCAGGTGGTCGCCAGCGGGACGGTCACCGTGCTCGGCCAACCGGCGGGCACTCCCGCGCTGCGACACCGGGTGGGCTACCTGACCCAGGCGCCGAGCGTCTACGCCGACCTGACCGTCCGGGAGAACGCCCGCTACTTCGCGACCCTGTACGGGCGTGGGCGCGCCGAGGCCGATCGGGCGATCAGCGATGTCGGGCTGGCCGAGGCGGCCGGTCAGCTGGTCGGCACCCTCTCCGGCGGTCAACGCAGCCGAGCCTCGTTGGCGTGCGCCCTGGTCGGGGAGCCGGAGCTGGTCATCCTCGACGAGCCGACCGTCGGTCAGGACCCGGTGCTGCGCGCCGACCTGTGGGCCCGGTTCCACGCGATGGCCGCCGCCGGCACCACCCTGCTGGTGTCCAGCCACGTGATGGACGAGGCGGCCCGGTGCGACCGCCTGCTGCTGATCCGTCAGGGGCGGTTGATCGCCGACGACAGCCCGGCCGCGATCCGCGCCGCCGCCGGTGTGGACGACCTCGACGAGGCGTTCCTGCGGCTCATCCGGGCCGGCGAGGCCGCCTCCACCAGCACCGACGCGACCGCCGCACGGGAGACAGCATGAGCCCGCGAATCCTCGCCGCCACCACCGGCCGCATCCTTCGTCAGCTCCGGCACGACCGGCGGACCATCGCGCTGCTCGTGGTGGTGCCGGCCGTCCTGCTCACCCTGGTCTACTTCATGTACGCTGACCAGCCGACCCCGCCCGGTCAGCCGAGCACCTTCGACCGGATCGCGCTGGTGATGCTCGGCATCTTCCCCTTCGTGATCATGTTTCTGGTGACCAGCATCGCCATGCTGCGCGAACGCACCTCGGGCACGCTGGAGCGGCTGCTCACCACCCCGCTGGGCAAGCTCGACCTGCTCTTCGGGTACGGCATCGCGTTCGGGCTGGCCGCCGCCGTGCAGGCCGCCGTCGCCGCCGCCGTGGCGTACTGGATCTTCGGTCTGGAGACCGCCGGCAGCATCGGGCTGGTGATCGGGATCGCCGTGCTCGACGCGGTGCTCGGCGTCGCCCTCGGGCTGCTGTGCAGTGCCTTCGCGCGCACCGAGTTCCAGGCAGTACAGTTCCTGCCGGTCGTGGTGATCCCCCAACTGCTGCTCTGCGGGCTGTTCGTGGCCCGCGACCAGATGGCCGGCTGGCTCCAGGCGCTCAGTGACGCCTTCCCCCTGTCGTACGCCATCGAGGCTTTGCAGGAGGTCGGTGCCCACGCCGAACCGACCGGCCGGATGTGGCGGGATGTCGCGGTGGTGCTCGGCGCGGTGGTGCTGGCGCTGGTGCTCGCGGCGGCGACCCTGCGCCGACGCAGCGGCTGACCGCCGACGCCGGGGGCGGCGGCCGGCACGGCTGCTGACCCCGGCGTTGACCGGGCCGGCCCACCACGGCCCCAGGCGGACGAACGAAGGGCGGCGATGACGCGGCGAACCGGCCGGCGACCCGGCAAACCGGGCACCCGGGAGGCGATCCTCGACGCGGCGCGGGCGGCGTTCGCCGAACGGGGCTTCGACGCCGCCTCGATCCGGGCCATCGCCGGCACGGCTGAGGTCGATCCCGCGCTGGTGCACCACTACTTCGGCAGCAAGGACCAGCTCTTCCTGGCCGCGATGAACTTTCCGGTCGACCCCGGTCAGCTGGTGCCGAAAGTGCTCGCCGGTGACCGGGACGCCGTCGGCGAGCGGATGGTGCGTACGTTCCTCGGCGTCTGGGACTCCCCGGCCGGCAGCGCCGCGCAGGCACTGCTGCGTTCCGCGGTGAGCAACGAGTGGACGGCTCGACTGCTGCGGGAGTTCGTCACCACCCAGGTGCTGCGCCGGGTACTCGAAAACCTCGACGTCGATCCGGCCGAGCTGCCGCTGCGGGGCTCCCTGGTGGCCAGCCAGATGATCGGCCTGGCCATGATGCGGCACGTGGTACGCCTTGAGCCGGTCGCCTCGGCCGACCCGGAAACCCTGGCGGTCATGGTCGGCCCCACGATCCAGCGTTACCTCACCGGCCCGCTGCCGACCTGACCCCACCCCACCTAGCCCCCTCGACCCCAACCCCCTCCCGCGATCTTGCACTTTCTGCGCCGACATAAGGGATGCAACTCGCATATCGGCAACCGAAAGTGCAAGATCGGCGCGGCAGAGGGCCGGGGCCTGGGGGGGGGAGTGGGGTGGGTGGGTGGGGGCCGTGAGTCGCAGCGGGGGGAGCAGACGGGGGAGGTCGGCCGGGTCGGCCAGCGGGTTCGGGAAGGTCAGCCGGACCCGACGTCGGGCACCGGGTCGACCGAGGGCGACCAGCAGCCCGTAGCGGTCGATGCGCACCACCCGGGGAGGTCCGTCCGGGGTCTGCCCGGTCAACCCGAGCTGCTGGCACAGGTACTCGGTCACCTGGGCGCCGTGGCACTCGGCGAGGTCGGCGAGCAGACGGGCCTCGACCGGGTGCACCGGGTCCGGCTCGGCCTCGGCGTACGCCACCGGGTCGATCCGGTGCACGACGCCGGCCCGCTCCCAACGGACCTCGACCACCTCGAAGCGGAACAACCGGAACCGGGTGCCCAGGTCGAGCAGGTCCCCGGTCGGCTCGACCGCGGCGAAGTCGACAGCGCCCTGGCGGGCCTCGTCGCCGCGCAGCTCGGCCGCCCAGCCGGACACCCAGGCCCGCCCCAGGCCGGGCGCACCGGCGGCGGGCGGCAGGTCGAGCACGTCGAGCACCACCGCGACGTCACCGCTGCCGGGCGCCGGTTGCAGGGCGGCGGCCAGGTGACTGGCCACCGGCACCAGCAACAGCACCCGCCCGTCCGAGTCGGTGACGTGCCGGGCGTGGTGCGGGCCCGGCCGGTGGGCCAGGTGCACCAGACCGGGCAGGCGGCCGGCGACGAGGGTACGGACGATCTCGGCGGAGTTGGGCCGCATGGGCGCGACCTCCTTAGAAGGTTAGGCTTACCTAACCCGGAGCCTAGAGCACCCGGCCGTCGGCGTCCACCACACCGCAGCACCTCACCGGGTCTGCTCCAACCAGGAGGCGTAGAGCAGCCCGTACACCGAGTCGGCGTCGCGGACCAGCTCGTCGTGCGGGCCGCGCTGCACCACCCGACCCCGGTCCACCACGATCACCTCGTCGGCGGCCTGCGCCGTGGAGAGCCGGTGCGCGATCGCGAGGGTGGTCCGGCCCCGGGTGACCGCGTCCAGCGTGCGCTGCAACCGCACCTCCGTCGCCGGGTCCACCGCGCTGGTCGCCTCGTCGAGCACGAGCAGATCCGGGTCAGCCACGTACGCGCGGGCCAACGCGACAAGCTGACGCTCGCCGACGCTGAGCGCCTCGCCGCGCTCCCCGACGGGAGTGTCCAGGCCCGCCGGCAGACCCTCCAGCCAGTCCGACAGACCCAGCTCGGTGAAAGCGGTGCTCAGCTGCTCGTCGGTCAACTCCGGCCGAGCGAAACGGACGTTGTCCCCCACTGTCGCGTCGAACAGGAACCCGTCCTGCGGCACCATCACCACGCGCGAGCGCAGCGAATCGAACCGGACATCCGTCAACGGCACCCCGGACAGCAGCACCGCCCCGGCCGACGGGTCCATCAGCCGGGTCAGCAGCTTGGCGAACGTGGTCTTGCCGCTGCCGGTCTCACCGACCACCGCCACCCGACTCTTCGCCGCGATCTCCAGCTCGATGTCGTGCAACACCGGCGGCCCACCCGGATAGGCGAACCGCACCCCGGTGAACCGGATGTCCAGCGGCCCGCCCGGCAACTCCCGCCCCTGCTCCCCCGGGTCGGCCACGTCCGGGGCGACGTCCAGCACGTCCAACACCCGACGCCAGCCGGCAATCGCGTTCTGCGCCTCGTTGAGCACCTCGGTGGCGATCTGCACCGGCTGGATGAAGAGCGTCACCAGGAAGAGGAACGCGGTCAGCTGGCCGATCGACAGCGTGCCGTCCACCCCCAACACCACACCCAGCACCACCACGCCGGCCAGCGCCAGCCCCGCCGCCAACTCCCCGACCGAGCTGCCCACGATGCTGATCCGGATCGCCCGCTGCTGCGCCAGCCGCTGCTTGTCGATCGCCTCGTCCAGCCGCCGCTCCGTACGCCCGGCGATCCCGTACGCCCGGATCACCGGCGCGCCCACCACGCTCTCGCCGATCGCGCCGAGCAGCGTCCCGGTGCGCTGGCGCACCGTCGCGTACGCCGAGCCGAGGCGGCGTTGCAACTGCCGGATGACGAACACCGCCGGCAGGAACGCGGCCAGCACCACCAGTGTCAACTGCCAGGAGTACGCCAGCATGACGGCGGTGGTGACCACCAGCTGACCCAGGTTGACCAGCAGGATCACCCCGCCCCACTGGAGGAACTGGGTGATCTGGTCGACGTCGCTGGTCACCCGCGAGACCAACGAACCCCGCCGCTCCGACTGCTGGTGCAACATCGACAGGTCGTGCACGTGCCGGAACGCCCGCGTCCGGACATTGGCCAACGCCGTCTCGCTGACCGTGAACAGCCGGCGCATCATCAGGTAGCCGCAGATCGTGGTGATCGTCAGGATCGCCGCGGTGATCGCCACCACCGTCCAGACCACGGTCAGGTTCAGACCGCCGACGAGGCCCCGGTCGATGCCCTGCTGCACCGCCACCGGCACGGCGACCCGACCGACCATGTAGACCAACGCCAGGCCCAACGTGCCGGCCAGGCCGATCCGTAGCTCCGGCGAGAGCGCCAGGCCCCTGCGCAGGGTCTGCCAGGTCGTCTCCTCCCGCTGCCCGCGCTCCTCGACACTCACCGGGTCACGCCTTTCGTTCGCGACTGCGGGGCTCCGCTTCGCTGCACTCCTCGCGCTCACCGGGCCTGCCTTCCGTTCGCGACTGCGGGGCTCCGCTTCGCTGCACTCCTCGCGCTCACCGGTCCACCTCGATTTCCAGGCCCGACGGCAGCGGCGCCACGTCGTCGCCGTACGAACTCTCCTGCGCGCGCTCGACCTCGGCCTGCTCGTAGGCGGTGACCAGGTCGACGTACCCGGGCACGGTGGCCAACAACTCGCTGTGGGTGCCCCGGGCGACCACCCGTCCCTGCTCCACGTAGATGACCTCGTCGGCGAGCGCGATGGTGGCCCGCCGGTACGCCACCACCAGGATCGACGCGGCCGGAACGCCCGCCGCCGCGGTCGACGACCGCAGCCCCGCCAGGATGGCCGCCTCCACTCGGGGATCGACAGCGCTCGTCGCGTCGTCGAGCACCAACAGGCGCGGTCGGCCGGCCAGCGCGCGGGCCAGGGTGAGCCGTTGGCGCTGACCGCCGGAGAGCGAGGTGCCCCGCTCGCCGACCATGGTGTCCAGACCGTCGGGCAGCGCGGCGACGAACCCGTCCGCCTCGGCCAGCCGCAGCGCCGCCCAGACCACCTCGTCGTCGACGCCGGGCCGGTCGAGGGCGATGTTGGCGCGGACCGTGTCGTCGAAGATGAACGGCACCTGGGCGACCAGGGCCACCGTGCCGGCCAGCGAGGCGGAGGTCAGCTCGCGCACGTCCACGCCGTCCAGGCTCACCGTGCCGGAGTCCGGGTCGACGAGCCGCACCGCCAGCGAGGCGATGGTGGACTTGCCGGCGCCGGTGGGCCCGACCAGGGCCACCGTCCGACCGGACGGCACCGTGAAGCCGACCTCGCCGAGGACCTGCGCGCCGGGCGGGTGCGCTTCGGCGGGCGGGTAGGAGTAGTGCACGTCGTGGAAGGTGAGGGTGGCCGGCGCGGTCTCGTTCGGGTCGAGCACCCGCTGCCCGTACGGCATCTCGCCGGTGGCGTCGAGCACCCGGCGGACCCGGTCCCAGCCGGCGACGCTGCGCGGCAGCTCGGCCAGCACCCAACCGATGGCCCGCACCGGAAACGCCAGCACGGTGAAGAGGAAGGCCACGCTGACCAGCTCGGTCACGCTGATCGCGCCCTGGCGCAGCCGGAACGCCCCGACCACCAGCACGGCGAGGGTGCCGAGGCTGGGCAGGGTCTCCAACAGCGGGTCGAAGATGCCGCGCAGCCGACCGACCGCGATCAACGAATCGCGCAGCTCACCGGCTCGGCCCGCGAACCGGGCGGTCTCCTGGGCCTCGCGACCCATCGTCTTGACCACCAGGGCCCCGTCGAAGCTCTCGTGGGCGATGCCGCTGACCTCGGCACGCAGCCGCTGCGCCCGGGCCTGCCGGGGTGCCATCCGGCGGGAGTAGATGACGTTGAGCGCGAACAGCGCGGGGAAGACCGCGAGGCCGACCAGGGCGAGCGCCCAGTCGGTGGCGAAGAGCGACACGATCGCGCCGACCAGCATCACCAACGTGCCGACGGCGAACGGCAGTGGCGCGATCGGGTACCAGGCCGCCTCCACGTCGGAGTTGGCGTTGGACAGCAGGGTGCCGGTGGAGTTGCGGTGGTGCCAGGACAGCGGCAGCTCCAGGTACCGACGGGTGACCCGGCGGCGGTAGGAGGCCTGGAGGCGGTACTGCATGTAGCCGGCGCCGAGCCGGCGGCCGAAGATGCCCGCGACCCGCAGCACGCTGATCCCGAACAACGCGGTCGCGGCCAGCGCCAGGGTGCCGGCGCCCACCTCGCCGCGTTCGATGGCCGGAAGCGCCACCTCACCGACGACCGACCCGACGACCCGGGCGCTGACGATGATCATCCCGCCGAAGAGCACGCTGCCGACGACCGCCACCGAGAAGATCCGCGGCTGCTCACGGATCGCCTGTCGCAGAACCCCCAGCCCTCGACTGAGAACGTCCCGACTTGTCTTGCTCGCCACGCTCTCCCCCGCCGTAAGCCGTAATTATCTCCCTCATCCTTACCGGTCAGGGCCAGCACCGCCGACCCTGACTGGATATGTCGACCGTCACGTACCGGACGGCGGTGTCCGCGGGCGGCGACCGGCGTCCGTCGGCGCGCGCCGACGGGCCACCGGGCCTACGATCGGGCCATGCCGCGGTACGCCCGAGCCGAGCGCGAGGCGCTGGCCGATCTTCTGCTGGCCCTCGGGCCGGACGCCCCGACGATCAACGAGGGCTGGGCGACCCGTGACCTCGCCGCTCATCTGGTGCTGCGGGAGCGCCGTCCGGACGCGGCGGGTGGGATCCTGCTGCCGCCGCTGCGCGGATACGCCGAGCGGGTCCGGCAGCGCCTCGCCGCACAGGGGTACCCCGAACTGGTGGCGCAGGTACGGCGCCCGCCGCTGTGGAGCCCGGTCAGCAATCCGCTGACCGACGAACTGGCCAACACGATGGAGTTCTTCATCCACCACGAGGACGTCCGACGGGCCGGCTCCGGGTGGCAGCCGCGCGATCTGCCCACCGGTTTGCAGAGCGCACTCTGGAAACGCGTGGCCCCGATGGCCCGGCTGGCCCTGCGCCGTTTTCCGGCGGACCTCCTCGTGCAGGCGCCCGGCCACGGTGAGATCTCCGTCGGTCGCGGCGGTGAGCCGCTGCGCCTGGTGGGCTCCCCGGGGGAGTTGGTGCTGTTCCTGTCCGGCCGGCAACGGGTGGCCCGGGTCCAACTGAACGGCTCGACGGAGGTGGCGGGACGACTGCGCGACGCCAGCCTGGGAATGTGACCGTCTGTACGGAAACGGTCACTGAATAGCTGTCGGATTCCCCACACCCAGCGAAGCACGCTGATACGCCCTCCCGTACGCTTCACCGCGCCGCGCCGCGCCGGGCGGCACGGAGTGGGGGCACACTGTGCGGGACTTCGCGATTTCGGCGCTGCGGGAACCGCCGTTCCCCACGGGGCGCCATGGTGCCACGGACCAAGTGGCGAGTGAGAGCATCGAGTGGGCACGCACGTTCGGGCTGGTCGATTCCGGCCAACGTGTGTACCGGCTGGAACGGGCCGACGCCGCCGGCCTGGCCGGCCGCGCCTGCCCGGACGGCTCGGTGGAGGGGCTTCGGCTGCTCACCGACCTGATCAGCTGGCTCTTCGTGATGGATGACGCCTGCGACGAGGACGGCCTCGGCGCCGACCCGGCGCGGTTGGGACCGGCGATCAGCACCCTGCTCGACGTGCTCGACCGGTGCGGTGACCCGGACGTGGCACCGCCCGCCGTCGGGCCCCTGGGTGACGCGCTGCACGACCTCTGCCGCCGGACCCGGCTGCACGATCACGCCGGGCTGCTCCTGCGGTTCGTCAGCCAGATGCGGGAGTATCTGTTGGCGCTGCTCTGGGAGGCGGGCAACCGGGAACGTCGGCGCGTGCCCGAGATGGCGGAGTACGTCCAACTGCGCCGGCACATCGGCGGTGTGCACCCCTGCCTCACCCTGACCGACCTGGCGTCGAGGCGACCCTCCGGGCCGACCCAACGCGCCGACCCGGGCCTGGCCACCCTCGACCTACTGGCGGTGGACCTGGTCTGCTGGTGCAACGACCTCTTCTCGTACGGCAAGGAGAGTCAGGCCGACCCGGACGCACACAACCTGGTCACGGTGATCGCCCAGGACAGCGAGGCGGACGAGGCGACCGCGCTGCGGAGCGCGGCGCACCGGTTCAACCAGGGTTTGGCGACGTACCTGGACGCGGAGGAGACGCTCCGCGCCACCGGCGACGACCGGCTGCGCGACGCGTTGGTGGTCCGGCGCAACTGGGTCCGGGCCACCTACGACTGGTCAGTGGTGGCTGCCCGGTACGCCTGATCGACCGTACCGGTTGGTGGGATGGGACGGCCGGACGATCACCAGGGCTAGCCGATGCATGGCGACAGGCAATACTCTTCGGTAACCATCATGACGTGACGACCGTCACGCCACCACCCCCGAAGGCGGCTACAGCGATGGCTCTCGATGTACCGTACCGCTCCATCCCGGACATGTTTCTCAAGCGCGTGGCGGCCACCCCCGACCGAAACGCGTTCGCATCCCCGAACCCCGACGACTCGGGGCCGGTCTGGCTGACCTGGGCGCAGGTCGGTCAGCGCGCCAAGGCGGTCGCCGCCGGCCTGCACGGCCTGGGCGTCGGCCAGGAGGACCCGGTCGCGATCCTCGCCAACACCCGGCTGGAGTGGGTGATCGCCGACCTCGGCATCATGTGTGCCGGCGGCGCGACCACCACCGTCTACCCGACCACCGAGCCGACCGACGCGACGTACATCATCGCCGACTCCGGTTCCAAGGTGCTGTTCGCGGAGAACCCGGCCCAGGCGGCGAAGATCGCCGGGGCGACCCTGCCCGCGCTCACCCACGTGGTGCTCCTCGACGGTGCCGCCGACCCGACCGCGGCGATCGCGCAGCTGACGCTCGCCGAGCTGGAGGAGCGCGGCGCCCAGGCGCTGGCCGCCGAACCGGATCTGATCGACATGCTGGTGGCCGGCATCGGCCCGGACCACCTGGCCACCCTGATCTACACCTCCGGCACCACCGGGCAGCCCAAGGGCGTCGAGCTGCTGCACGGCGGCTGGTGCTGGGAGGCGGTGGCGCAGGCGGACGTGGGGCTGCTACGCGACGACGACCTGCAGTACCTGTGGCTGCCGCTGGCTCACTCGTTCGGCAAGACCCTGCTCTGCGGCGCCATCCACGTCGGCCTGCCCACCTACGTCGACGGCCGGGTGGACAAGCTGGTCGACCTGCTCTCGGTCATCCGTCCGACGCTGATGTGCGGCGCTCCCCGGGTGTTCGAGAAGGTCTACAACAAGGCGGTGACCACCGCGCAGGGTGCCGGCGGCGCGAAGGCGAAGATCTTCGGCTGGGCGGTCGGCATCGGCAAGGAGAAGGTCACCCTTGAGCAGGCCGGCAAGCCGGTGCCGGCCGGGCTGAAGCTACGCTACGGGTTGGCCGAGAAGCTGGTGTTCAGCAAGCTCCAGGCCCGCCTGGGCGGCCGGATGCGGGTGCTGGTGTCCGGCGCCGCGCCCCTCAGCCCGGAGATCGCCACCTTCTTCGCCGCCGCGAACCTGCCGATCTCCGAGGGCTACGGCCTGACCGAGACCAGCGCGGGCAACTTCGTCAACCCCCCGGCCGGGCTGCGGATCGGCACCGTGGGCCGGGCGATGGGCGACCTCGAGTGCAAGATCGACACCGACGGGGAGATCCTGGTCCGTGGTCGGCCGGTGATGCGCGGCTACCACAACCTGCCGGAGGAGACCGCCGCCGCGTTCACCGAGGACGGCTTCTTCCGCACCGGTGACATCGGCACCCTCGACGAACAGGGTTACCTGCGCATCACCGACCGTAAGAAGGACCTGGTCAAGACCTCGGGCGGCAAGTACATCGCGCCGTCGCACATCGAGGGGATGTTCAAGGCCATCTGCCCGTACACCTCGCAGGCGGTCGTCGTCGGTCAGGCCCGCAACTTCTGCACGATGCTGGTCACCCTGGACCCGGACGCGATCCGCGGCTGGACCGCCGGCGGCCCCCTCGAAGGGCGCAGCTACTCCGAGATCGTCGCCTCGGCGGAGGCCCAGACGATGGTCGAGGAGTACGTCGCCCAGCTCAACGCCAAGCTCAACCGCTGGGAGACGATCAAGAAGGTGGCGATCCTGCCGCGCGATTTGACGATCGAAGACGGCGAGATCACCCCGTCCTTGAAGATCAAGCGGCGGGGCGTGGAGAGCAACTTCGCCGCCGAAATCGACAAGATGTACGCCGGCACCCTCGCCGAGCTCTGACGCCGTCGAGGGCCCCGTGCCCGGCTCCCGGCCGGCACGGGGCCCTCACAGGTGGTGGCCCCGCCACCTCGTCTGGTCCTCCTCCACGGCGAGCTGCTCCGCCAGCGCCACCTCGCGGACCCCGCGTCGGCGCTGGGCGTCGACGATCGTCTGCGCCCCCACTGCCAGCCAGGCGGCCACGGCCAGCAGGGTCAACGCGGACAGCTCGGGCAACGACCCGACCACCGGCACCAGCACGAGCAGCAGCAGGATTCCGCCGATCGTGGGCCAGCGGGGGGCGGCGAGCATTTTCCGGCCGAGCACGATGAGCGCGAGCAGATAGAGCGCGACCCCGCCGTAGAGCGCGAGCAGGTCGAAGCCCGGCAGCGGAACCCCCCAGTTCGGCGTGCTGACGTCGGCTTCGTCGTTGATCAGCCCCTTGAGTCCGAGCGCGAACAGGATGACGCCGGCGATGACCGGCAGGTGCAGGTAGGTGTAGGCGTCGCGGGCCAGGGCGGCGCGGGCGACGGGGTCGCGGGTCCGGTGCAGAGTCTGTTCCATGCCGAGCGCCAGGGTGTCGAAGTAGGCCCACCACAGCGCTGCGGCCACCGCGATGCCGAGCACTGCGGCGATCAGCGCCGGCCAGGTCAGCGGCAGGCCGGCGCTGCCGCCGGGAGCGAACCCGAGCGCGATGATGGCCTCGCCGAGGGCGATCAGGACGATCTGGCTGTGCCGCTCCGCCCAGTGCCCGGCGGAGAGCACCGTCCACCCGGTGCCGCGCAGCGCCAGCCCGGCCCCGTACTCGACGGCCAGGGCGGCGAGCCACAGCGCCAGCCGGAACACCCCCTCGGCGGTGCCGTCGAAGAGCCGCTGCGGCACCAGGGCGGCCACGACGATGAGCGACGTGGCGAGCACCACCGGCAGGGCGAGCATCCGCCAGCGTCGACGCACGTCCCGGTCCCGACGGCCCAGCCACAGGAAGATGGACGTCTCGCCGACCCGGACCAGGAAATAGCCGGCCGCGAAGACCAGCGGGCCGGGCAGCCCACCGGGGCGGTCGGTGAACGCCTTCGGCAGGCTCAGCGCCAGCACGAAGGCGGCGGCCATGGTGGCGAAGCCGACCAGCGGGACGATGCCCTGGTCGGTACGGACCAGGTTGCCCAACACGGCGAATCCCGTCCAGCACCACCAGAGCAGCGCCAGCACCACCAGGCACCGGATCAGCCCGGCAACCGTCGGATTGCCGGCGGTGACGGTGGTGACGTTCAGAAAGGCGAAGACGAAGATCAGGTCGTAGAAGAGTTCGAGGCGGGTCGCCCGGGAGCCAGGCGCGCTCCGCTGGACCCCACGCACTCCCGCGCCCTCGACCACCAGGAGAGTGTGGCAGCCGGACCAGGTCGGATGACATATTCCCGGCATAACGGTGCCGGCGGATGCCCCTGGTGTGTTCGGTGCCGGCTCAGGCGATGACGGCCGGCTCGCGCCACCGCTGACGGGCGGCACGGTCCAGGTCGTAGCGGATCGCCGCGATCCGCCCGACGGCCTCCACGAGGTCCGCTGCGGGCAGGGTGAACGGCAGCCGCAGGAAGCGCTCCAGGGTGCCGTCCAGGCCGAACCGGGGGCCGGGCGCGAGTCGTACGCCGACCTCCTCCGCGGCCCGGGCCAGCGCGCTGGAGACCGGGCCGTCCAACTCGGCCCACAGCGTCACGCCACCGCGTGGCACGGTGACCCGCCACTCGGGCAGTTGGTGCGCCAGCGCGCCGAGCAGGGCGTCTCGCTGCACGGCCAACTGGACGCGGCGGTCGGCGACGATGGCCTCGGCGTCGGCGAGCAGGTGCACCGCGACCAGTTGGTCCAGCACCGGGCTGGCCATGTCGACCCCGACCCGCACGGCGGCCAGTCGCTGCACCTGCGGCGCGGACGCCCGCACCCAGCCGATCCGCAGGCCACCCCAGTAGGGCTTGCTCATCCCCCCGATGCTGATCACCCGACTGTGCCGGTCGTAGGTGGCGACCGGGGGTGGCGGCTCGGTGCCGTCCATCGACAGGTCCACGAACGACTCGTCGATGACCAGGTCGGTGCCGACCGCGTGCGCGGCGGCGACCACGCGCTCGCGCAGCGCGGCGGGCATCAGGTGCCCGGTCGGGTTCTGGAACTCCGGAATCAGGTACGCCAGCTTCGGCCGGGTCTGCCGCAGACTGCCCAGCAGCAGGTCGGGCTCCCAGCCGGCGTCGGCGGCCAGACCGTGGGTGGTGATCCGGGCCCGCCGGCCGGCCAGCGCGGCGAGGGCGTTGGGATAGGTCGGGGACTCGACCAGCACGGTGCCGCCCGGGGCGAGGGCGAGCCGCAGCACCAGGTCCAGTGCGTGCTGGGTGCCGCTGGTGACCATGATCTGGTCGGCCGAGGTGGGCAGACCCCGGGCGCTGTACGCGTCGGCCACGGCCTCACGCAGCTCGATGATGCCGGTCGGGTGGTAGCCGGCCCCGCTCAGGTAGCGGGGCAGGTCCTCGGCGGCGGCCCGGGCGGCCGACAGCAGCTGCGGCGGGGCGGCCAGCGCCGCGACGCCGAGGTCGAGCATCTCCCGGTCGTCCAGCGGGGTCCACAGCCCGGTGCTGGCCACCCGGTGGTTGCCGGGCAGCATCGTCCAGCTGCCGGCGCCTCGGCGGCTGGCCAGGTGCCCGCTCTCGCGTAGCTGCCGGTAGGCAGCGGTGACAGTGGTCCGGCTGATCCGCAGCGCCTCGGCCAGTTCCCGTTCGGCCGGGAGGCGGACGCCCAGCGGCAGACGGCCGTCGGCGAGCAGCCCGCGCACCGAGCCGGCCAGCGCGGCGTAGTCGGGGCTGCGTCGCCGACCCGGGAGCGCATGCCACTGCCCGAGCAGACGGGCCAATTGGACACCGCGCACCTGCCCGGTCATGGCCACTCCTCGGATATTGGCTTCTTCCTCGATGAGGATTGGCACCTAGGGTGGCATGCATGGCACTGCTTGGCAATCTGCGGCACCGGCCGGTTCGACGGCTGGTCCAGCTCTACCTCGGGCTCACGCTCTACGGCGTCAGCATGGCCCTGATGATCCGCTCCGATCTGGGCCTCGACCCGTGGGACGTGTTCCACCAGGGGCTCTCCGAGCTGACCCGGCTCTCCTTCGGGACGGTCACCATCGGCGTCGGCGCGCTGGTCCTGCTGCTCTGGATCCCGCTGCGGCAGCGGCCCGGCCTCGGCACGGTCAGCAACGTCGTGGTGATCGGTCTGGTGGTGGACGCCACGGTGGCCCTGCTGCCGGAGGGTGGCCCGCGCAGTGTCCGGATCGCGATGCTGGTCAGCGGGATCGTCGCCAACGGCGCCGCCACCGCTCTGTACCTCGGCGCCCAGTTGGGCCCCGGCCCGCGCGACGGCCTGATGACCGGGTACGTGGCCCGCCGGCCCGGCCGGTCGGTCCGGCTGGTGCGCACCGTCATCGAGGTCACCGTGCTGGCGCTGGGCTGGCTGCTCGGCGGCACGGTCGGGGTGGGCACCGTCGCGTACGCGTTGGCCATCGGTCCGTTGGCCCAGTTCTTCATCCCGCTGTTCGCCGTGCCGGAAGCTCCGGCACCCGAGAGCGCCGTGCCGGAGGGCGGCACACCCGACAGCCCCGCACCGCCACCGGGCAGTCCCGCGCCGGTCACCCCCGCCGGCTGAAACCTCACCGACCGTCCGCGAACCGGTACGTGGTGGTGGTGCTGCACACCGGTTGGCGGGTGGGTGTTCCCTTCCGCGACGCGCGCCGTCATCATCTCTGCATGGGGGAGAACGGTTGGCGCTGGACGGACGCCTGGATCTTCGTGTCGCTCGTCATCGCGAGCGGCGCCGGACGGCACCGTCGGTCGGCGACAAGCCGACGACCGGAGGGCGTTCGCCTGGCCGACGTGCTCTCCACCGCCGACCACCTCAACCACGCGATCCCGCAGCGGCACGAGGTGGAGGCCGCGGTCCAGCGGCTGGTCGGCGCCGGGCTGGTCAGCGTCGCCGACGGCTGGTTCCGGATCACCGCCGAGGGTGAGACGCTCTGGCGTACCCGCCCGCGCGCGGGTGTGGCGACCATGGTGGACACCGTGCAGGGTGTGTTGACCCGCCGGCACGCGCCCGGCAGCGCCGACTGGATCCTGGACGAGGCCGACCACGCGGCGGCTGTCCAGGAGTACGCGGTCCGTTCGATCCCCACCCCGCGTCGGTCACCGGAGGGGCACTCCGGCGAGCGCTGAGCGGCTCAGCGCACCGGGTGGCCGTCGAGGCGCAGCGCGTCCTTGACCTCGGCGACGGTCAGCTCGCCGAAGTGGAAGACGCTGGCGGCGAGCACCGCGTCCGCGCCGGCGCCGATAGCGGGCGGGAAGTGGGCCACCTCACCGGCACCCCCGCTGGCCACCACCGGCACGTCCACCACCGCCCGCACCGCGGCGATCAGCTCCAGGTCGAAGCCCGCCTTGGTGCCGTCGGCGTCCATCGAGTTGAGCAGGATCTCCCCCGCGCCCAACTCGGCGCTCCGGTGTGCCCACCACACGGCGTCGATGCCGGTGCCGCGTCGACCCCCGTGCGTGGTGACCTCGAAGCCGCTGGGCGTGGCACCGGTCGACGACCGACGCACGTCGAGGGAGAGCACGAGCACCTGCCGGCCGAACCGGTCGGCGATCTCGGCGATCAGCTCCGGCCGGGCGATGGCGGCGGTGTTGACGCCGACCTTGTCCGCCCCGGCGCGCAGCAACGTGTCCACGTCGGCGACCTGCCGGACCCCACCGCCGACGGTCAGCGGGATGAACACCGACTCGGCGGTGCGGCGCACCACGTCGAGCATGGTGCCGCGGTCGCTGGAGGACGCGGTGACGTCGAGGAACGTCAACTCGTCAGCGCCGGCCCGGTCGTACGCGGCGGCCAGCTCCACCGGATCGCCGGCGTCCCGCAGGTCGAGAAAGTTGACCCCCTTGACCACCCGCCCGGCGTCCACGTCCAGACAGGGGATCACCCGTACCGCCACCGTCATGCCGCGAGCCTATCCTCCGCCCGCGGCACGGCGGTCGACCCGATCGGGTCGACCGCCGTGAACGAGGCCTCGGTCACACCTTGACGAGCATCTTGCCGAGGTTGTCGCCGCGCAGCAGGCCGAGGAACGCCGCCGGGGCGTTCTCGATGCCGTCCACGATCGTCTCGTCGTAGGACAGCGTGCCGTCGCGCAGCCAGCCCGCGACGTCGCGCACGAACGCCGGCCGGACGTCGTGGTGGTCGTTGACCAGGAAGCCGCGCAGGGTGAGCCGCTTGCCGATGACCAGCGCCAGGTTGCGCGGCGCGGGCGACGGCTCGGTGGCGTTGTACTGGGAGATCATGCCGCAGATCGCGGCTCGGCCGTGCAGGTTCATGGCCGAGATCGCGGCTTCCAGGTGGTCGCCGCCGACGTTGTCGAAGTAGACGTCGACGCCGTCCGGGGCGGCCGCGCGCAACGACTCACGGACCGGCCCGTCGTGGTAGTCGAAGGCGGCGTCGAAGCCCAGCGCCCGCAGCCGCTCGACCTTGGCCGGCGAGCCGGCGCTGCCGATCACCCGGCCGGCGCCCTTGAGCTTGGCGATCTGGCCGACCAGGCTGCCGACCGCACCGGCCGCGGCGGAGACGAAGACCGTCTCGCCGGGCTTCATCGCGGCCACCTCCAGCAGCCCGGCGTACGCGGTCAGCCCGGTCATGCCGAGCACGCTCAGGTACGCGCTGACCGGGGCGACGTCCGGGTCGACCTGACGGGCGGCGGTCGCGTCGAGCAGCGCGTACTCCCGCCAGCCGAGCCCGTGCTGGACGGTGGTCCCGACGGCGATGTCCGCCGCCTCGCTGGCCACCACCTCGCCGATCGCGGCCCCGTCGAGCGGCGCGTCGAGCGCGTACGGCGGCACGTACGACTTGACGTCGTTCATCCGTCCGCGCATGTACGGGTCGACCGACATGAACTGGTTGCGGACCACGATCTGGCCCGGTCCGGGCGTCGGGACGTCGGTCTCGACGAGCCGGAAGGTGTCTTCGGTGGGCCAGCCCTGGGGGCGGCTGGCCAGGTGGATCTCGCGGTTGCCGGTCACTGGATGGTTGTCCTCTCGTCCGCGGGTGGGGGCCTGGTGCCGCGGTGTCACGCGGGCAGGGTCTCGCGGACGGTCAGCGTGACGTCGACGTTGCCACGGGTGGCGTTGGAGTACGGGCAGACCTGGTGCGCCTGCTCGACGAGCTGCTCGGCCACCTCGCGGGACGCGGCGGGAAGGTCGACGACGAGCTGCACGGTGAGCCCGAAGCCGCCGCTGCCGTTCGGGCCGATGCCCACCTCGGCGGCGACCACGGAACCGGTCACGTCGGCCTTGGCCCGGCGGGCCACCACCCGCAGCGCGCTGTGGAAGCAGGCCGCGTAGCCGGCGGCGAAGAGCTGCTCGGGATTGGCCGCACCGCCGGCGCCGCCCATCTCCTTCGGCACGGCCAGGTCGAGCGCGACAGTGCCGTCGGAGGTCTCGACGTGGCCGTCCCGGCCGTCGCCGGTGGCGGTAGCGGACGCGGTGTAGAGAACCTGCATGGTGCTCACTGCTCCTTCTGTCGGTGGATGGTGTCGGTGACCCGGGTGAGGGTGTCGCGCAGCGCCACCAACTCGCCGAGGCCCAGCCCGGTGGCCTGAGCGATCCGCAGCGGGACGTCGCAGAGCTGCTCGCGCAGCGCCCGGCCCTGCTCGGTGAGGCCCACCTCGACCCGCCGCTCGTCGCGGGCCGACCGCCGCCGCACCACCAGGCCCGCCCCCTCCAGCCGCTTGAGCAGCGGGGAGAGCGTGCCGGAGTCCAGCCGCAGCTCGGCGCCCAACTCGGACACCGTGGGGGCGTCGTCGGGACGCTCCCAGAGCACCAGCAGCACCAGGTACTGCGGGTAGGTCAACCCGACCTCGTCGAGGATCGGCCGGTAGACGTCGGTCAGTGCGCGCGACGCGGCGTAGAGCGCGAAGCACACCTGCCGGCGCAGCACCAGGTCATCGGTCACCGTTGAAAAGTAGCCCACAATTAAGTTGTGCACAACTTATCTGTCCGTGAGCCGGCCGTCAGGCCGACCGGACGCGTACCTCAGCGATCGCCGAGGTACGCCTCCAACTCCACCTCGACCAGATGCTCCGGGTCCAGCAGACCGGCCACCACCACCAGGGTCGCCGCCGGCCGGACCGCACCGAAGACCGCGTTGTGGGCCCGACCCACCTCGTCGGCGTGCGACCGGTCCGTCACGTACATCCTCGTGCGCACCACATCGCCCGGCTCCGCACCCACCTCGGCGAGCGCGGCCAGCCCGATCCGCAGCGCCTGCGCGGTCTGCGCGGCCGGATCACCCACGTGCACCACCCGGCCGTCCACCGTCGCCGTGCACCCGGCCGTCCAGGCCCGCTCACCGGCACGGACCACCCGGGAGTAGCCGTAACGCTGCTCCCACGGGCCACCCGACCCGAGCCGGGTCGTCGTCACGCCTGCGCCAACGTCCGCAGCGCCTCGGCCACCGTGAAGGCACCCGCGTAGAGCGCCTTGCCGGCGATGACACCCTCCACCCCGACCGACTCCAGGGTCGCCAACGCCCGCAGGTCGTCCAGAGTGGACACCCCACCGGAGGCGATCACCGGCCGGTCGGTACGGGCACACACCTCGCGCAGCAGATCCAGGTTCGGCCCGCGCATGGTGCCGTCCTTGGTGATGTCGGTGACCACGTACCGGCTCGCGCCCGCCTTGTCCAACCGCTCCAGCACCTCGTACAGGTCACCGCCGTCGCGGGTCCAACCCCGCGCCGACAGGGTGTGACCCCGCACGTCCAGCCCGATGGCCACCCGGTCGCCGTACTCCGCCACCACCCGGTCACACCAGACCGGATCCTCCAACGCGGCGGTCCCGATGTTCACCCGGGCCGCCCCGGTGCCCAGCGCCGCGCGCAGCGACTCGTCGTCCCGGATGCCACCGGAGAGCTCCACCTTCACGTCCAACTGGCGCACCACCTCCGCCAGCAGGTGCGCGTTGGTGCCCCGACCGAACGCCGCGTCCAGGTCGACCAGGTGGATCCACTCCGCGCCGTCCCGCTGCCAGGCCAGCGCGGACTCCAACGGGTCACCGTAGACGCTCTCGCTTCCGAGGGCGCCCTGCACGAGCCGGACGGCCCGGCCGTCAGCGACATCGACGGCGGGTAACAGGGTGAGGCTCACGGTCTTCTCCTCGATCAGGTACGACGGTCCAGGGCGATCACGACGATCGCCGGCAGTACGAGCAGCAAGAGCACGATCAGCGCGATACGCAACGCCAGGTTGTCAACGAACGTCCAGATCAGGATCAACGCCGCGCCGGTGAGCAGCACGATCGCGGCCCGCTCACCCCGACTGTGCCGGGCCAGCCGCCCGGAACGACCCCGCCGCAGCCGCGGCGTCAACCGACGGACCACCGCCCGACGGCGCTGCCGGCGAGCGACCTGGCGCTGCCGGACCGCCCGCTCCCGGGCCTGCTCCGCCTCCCGCTGCGCCCGCCGGCGGGCCCGCTCCCGGCTCACCGCGACACCCGCCGACCGGGTACCGCGCGACGACGCTCACCCACCGTTGGGCAACGTGGCAAGCCAGTTGCGCAGCAACGCGGCACCGGTCTCGGCGGACTTCTCCGGGTGGAACTGGGCCGCCGACAACGAGCCACGCTCCACCGCCGCGACGAAATCCGTGTCGTGGTGGGCGGTGGTCACCGTGGCCCCCGCGGCGGCCAGCGCCGCCGGGTCGCCCATCGCGTACGAGTGGACGAAGTAGAAACGGCTCTGCTCCGGCAACCCGGCGAACAGCACCGACTCCCGGGGGGCCCGGACCGTGTTCCAGCCCATGTGCGGCAACCGGGCGGCAGCCAGCCGGGTCACCCCGCCGGGCAGCAACCCCAGCCCCTTGGTCACCACGCCGTGCTCGTCACCGTGCTCGAAGAGCACCTGCATGCCCACGCAGATGCCCAGCACCGGCCGGCCAGCGGCCACCCGCTCGGCGATCACCGGACCGGCGCCCAACGCCTCGATCCCCGCCATGCACGCCGCGTACGCGCCCACACCCGGCACCACCAGACCATCGGCGGCAGCCGCGGCGGCCAGGTCGTCGGTCACCCGGACATCCGCTCCGGCGGCGGCCAGCGCCCGCTCCGCCGAGCGCAGGTTGCCCGAGCCGTAGTCGAGCACCACCACGTCACTCATGCCGTCACCCCGATCACCCGTTCTCCGGCAGCAGCCGCAGAACCCCGGCGACAGTGGCGAGCACCGCGAGCGCCGCGGTGACGAACACGGCGACCTTCGGCGCGCCCTGCCGGTAGAGCGACCAGGTGCCACCCACCAAGACCCCGGCCAGGATCAACAACAACGTCGGCAACGCCGCACCCATCAGAGGGCACCCTTCGTGCTCGGGATCGCACCTGCCGAACGCGGGTCGATCGAGGTCGCCTCGCGCAGGGCGCGGGAGACCGCCTTGAACTGTGCCTCCACCACGTGGTGCGCGTCCGGGTGACCGCCCGGCCGGGCCGCCCGCAGCACGTCCACGTGCAACGTGACCCGGGCCGCCTGGCCGAAGGACTCCCAGATGTGCCGGGTCATGCTGGTCGCGTACACCGGACCGATGTACGGGGCGAGCACCGGCTCGTCGTGCACCACGTACGGCCGACCGGAAAGGTCCACAGCGGCCCGGACCAGCACCTCGTCCATCGGCACCGTCGCCGAGCCGTAGCGCCGGATGCCGGCCTTGTCGCCCAGCGCCTGGTCGAACGCGGCACCCAGGGCGAGCGCGGTGTCCTCGATCGTGTGGTGCGCGTCGATCTCCAGGTCGCCCACGGTGCGCACGGTCAGGTCGAAACCACCGTGCCGGGCGATCTGGTGCAGCATGTGGTCGTAGAAACCGACGCCGGTGCTGATCTCGGCGGCACCGGTGCCGTCGAGGTCGATCTCGACGAGGACCTTGGTCTCCTTGGTGATCCGCTCCACCCGGGCGGTCCGGCTCATTGAACAGTCTCCATCGCAGAAAGGAAGGCGTCGGTCTCGGCGGCGGTGCCGGCGGTCACCCGCAGCCAGCCGGGAAGGCCGACGTCACGGACCAGCACCCCCTGCGCCAGCAGGGCGTTCCAGACTACGGTCTGGTCGCCGCCCACCTCGAAGAGCACGAAGTTGGCGTCACTGTCAGCGACCCGCAACCCCCGCTCGCGCAGCGTCGCCACGATCCGGTCCCGCTGCGCCATGATCGCGCTCACCGTACCGAGAAGGGCGTCGCGGTGGGCCACCGCCGCGCGGGCGGCGGCCTGGGTGAGCGCGGAGAGATGGTACGGCAAACGGACGAGCTGCACCGCCTGCACCACCGCCGGGTCGGCGGCCAGGTAACCCAGCCGGCCGCCGGCGAAGCCGAACGCCTTGCTCATCGTCCGGGTGACCACCAGCCGCGGGTGCCCGGGCAGCACCGCGAGGGCGCTGACCGTCCCGGGCCGGGCGAACTCGGCGTACGCCTCGTCGACGACCACCATGCCGGGCGCGACGTCGAGCACCGCGGCGATCACCGCCGGGTCCAGTGCCGTGCCGGTGGGGTTGTTCGGCGAGCAGAGGAAGACCACGTCCGGCTGGTGCTCGCGGACCTGGGCGACCGCCTCCTCGGCGGTCAACCCGAAGTCGACGCCGCGCTCGGCGGGCACCCAGCGGGTGCTGGTGCCGAGGGCCAGCAGCGGGTGCATCGAGTACGCCGGAACGAAACCGAGCGCGCTGCGCCCCGGACCGCCGAACGCCTGCAACAACTGCTGCTGGATCTCGTTGGAGCCGTTGGCCGCCCACACCTGCTCGACGGTGAGCCCGTGCCCGAGATATTCGGCCAGGTCGGCGCGGAGCGCCACCGCGTCCCGGTCCGGGTAGCGGTTCAGCTCGCGCAGCTCGGCCGCGACGGCCTTGCTGATCGCCTCGACCACCGGCTCCGGCACCGGGTGGGAGTTCTCGTTGGTGTTGAGCCGCACCGGCACGTCCAGTTGCGGCGCCCCGTACGGCGACAGCCCCCGCAGGTCGGCGCGGATCGGCAGGTCGTCCAGGCCGCTCACGCCGACCCTCCCGGGAAGCGGGCCTGGACCGCCTGGCCGTGCGCGGGCAGGTCCTCCACGTTGGCCAGGGTGACCACGTGCGGGGCCACGTCGCGCAGCGCGGCCTCGGTGTATTCGATCAGGTGCACGCCGCGCAGGAAGGACTGCACGGACAGTCCGGAGGAGTGCCGGGCACAACCGCCGGTGGGCAGCACGTGGTTGGAGCCGGCGCAGTAGTCGCCGAGTGACACCGGCGACCAGGCGCCCACGAAGATCGCCCCGGCGTTGCGGACCCGCAGCGCCCACTCCCGGGCGTCGACCGTCTGGATCTCCAGGTGCTCGGCCGCGTACGCGTCGACCACCCGCAGCCCCGCCTCGAGGTCGTCGACCAGGACCACGCCGCTCTGCTCACCGGTCAGCGCCGTGGTGACCCGCTCGGTGTGCTTGGTCGCCGGCACCTGCCGGGCCAGCTCCGTCTCGACCGCCTCGACCAACGCCACCGACGGGGTGACCAGCACGCTCGCGGCGAGCGGGTCGTGCTCGGCCTGACTGATCAGGTCGGCGGCCACGTGCGCCGGGTCGGCCGTGTCGTCGGCCAGGATGGCGATCTCGGTCGGACCGGCCTCGGCGTCGATGCCGACCACGCCGCGCAGCAGCCGCTTGGCGGCCGTCACCCAGATGTTGCCGGGCCCGGTGATCAGGTCGACGGGGTCGCAGCGCAGCTCACCCGCCGGGTCCACCGCCGCGCCGTACGCCAGCATCGCCACCGCCTGGGCCCCGCCCACGGCGTACACCTCGTCGACGCCGAGCAGCGCGCACGCGGCGAGCACCCGGGGGTCGGGCAGGCCGCCGTTGTCCTTCTGCGGCGGGCTGACCACCACCAGCGAGCGCACCCCGGCCGCCTGGGCGGGCACCACGTTCATCACCACCGTCGACGGGTACATCGCCAGGCCGCCGGGCACATAGAGGCCGACCCGGTCGACCGGCAGCCACCGCTCGGTGACCGTACCGCCGGGCACCACCTGGGTGGTGTGGTCGGTGCGCCGCTGGTCGGCGTGCACCCGACGGGCCCGGGCGATGGACTCCAGCAGCGCGGCCCGCACCGCCGGGTCGAGCACCCCCTCCGCCTCGGTGATCGCCTCGACCGGCACCCGCAGCACCTCCGGGGAGATGCCGTCGAACCGAACACTGGCCTCCCGGATCGCTGGGTACCCATGCTCACGGACGGCCTCCACCAGGGGCCGGATGCGCTCGACGGCGACGGACACGTCGAGCTGGGCGCGGGGCAGCAGACGGCGCGGGTCTCCGAGACCGTCGCGCAGGTCGATCCGATTCAGCACCCTTGCGAGTCTAGGCGGCCGACCGGAGGTCCACCCGAGCCGCCCGTCCGCCGGGACGGTGAGCCGGGCCACGCCCCGGTGGGCGAGATTGGTTAGGCTCGACCCTGTGACCGCACGGCTGCCGGTGTTCCCGCTCGCAACGGTGCTCTTTCCCGGGTTGGTGCTGCCGCTGCACATCTTCGAGGAGCGCTACCGGGCGCTGGTCCGACACCTGGTCGGCCTGCCCGAGGGCGCCCCGCGTGAGTTCGGCGTGGTGGCCATCCAGGCCGGCTGGGAGGTGGCGCCGGCCGGTCCCGGCGCCCGGGCGACGCCGGGCGTCGGCGAGGTCACCCTGCATGAGGTGGGCTGCACCGCCGAGCTGCGGCAGGTGACCGAGCTGGCCGACGGTGGTTTCGACATCGTCACTGTCGGCCGCCGCCGGTTCCGGATCGCCGAGGTCGACGACAGCACCGAGCCCTACCTCACCGCCGACGTGGAGTGGCTGCCCAACCCGGGTGGCCCGGACGAGTTGGCCGACCTGCTGGCCGCCCGGGTGATCGCGGTGTTCCGGCAGTACCTCGGCCTGATCCGCTCCGACCCGGAGGAGATCTCCGAGCAGTTGCCGGAGGACCCGACGGTGCTCTCGCACCTGGTGGCGGCGACGGCGGCGCTCACCGTCGACGACCGGCAACGGCTGCTGGCGATCGACGACACCGCCTCCCGGCTCCGCGCCGAGCTGCGGCTGCTCAACCGCGAGGCGGCTCTGCTGCGTCAGGTGCGGGCGGTTCCGGTGCCGCTGGCGGAGCTGGCGTCCCCGCCGACACCCAACTGAACTCTCCCGGCTCGGGCTCCGGGCGCAGCCCCGGCCACCGTGACCAGCCGGCCAGCAGGGTGTACATGACCGCGGCCCCGAACGCCGGCAGCAGCAGGTTGCCGTGCGGCACCGGCAGCACCCCGAGCAGCCAGTCCACCCCGCCGGCGCGCAGGTCGGCGGGCTTGTTGAAGGCCTGCCCGGCCGGGGCGGTCACCAGTAACCGGTCGAAGGTGGCCAGGCCGATCCGCCGTCCCACCTGCCAGGCCACCGGCGCGGCAACCAGAGTGCCGAGCACCGCGGCGACCAACCCGACCGGGCCCCGCCGCCGACGCAGCACGACCCACACGGCGAGCGCCACGAGCAGCCCGAAGGCGAGCCCGAGCAGGCTGAACCAGCCGTCGGCGGCGATCGGCTGCTCCGGTTGCGGCTCGGCGTAGATCGCCCCCTCGGCGGTCTTCAGCACCGGGGTGTCCGGCGCGAGCGCGGCCCAGAGCAACCCGAGCGGGACACCCAGCGCGGCCAGCGCGAGCACGGCGCCCACCACCGTCGCCACGGCCCGCAGCGGACGACGCGGTTCGTCGAACCGAAGTTCCAAGGAGCTCTGGTACGCCGCCGAGGTGGGCGGCTGACCTGGGTCGAACCCCGCCGGCGCCGCCCCGGGCGACGGGTCGGCCTGCGGCGGATCCGCTTCCGGCGTGCGGGGTGGCGCGGGTCGGTCGGGCTCGTCGACGGGCCGCTCACTGTCGGGGTTGTCCGGGCTCACCCGATGATCCTCTCAGGCCCGGTGCGGGACCGGGGCTCCGGTGGCGGCAGACCAGCTCACCGGGCGAACGGCTCCACCATCATCGCCGCGGCCCGCAGCCACGCCTGCCGGGTCTCCGGCTGGAGTTGGTGGTACTCGATCGACGACCCGGTCTCCAGAGCCGGGTCGTACGGCACGACGGCGACGCCACGGGTGCGGGTGGCGAAGTGCCGCTCCAGGTCGTCCTGGAGCGTCGAGCGACCCGGGGTGGGGCAGGAGATGAGGGTGATCGCGTTGTCCGCCAACTCACCCATGCCCTCCTCGTGCAGCAGGTCGAGCATCCAGTCCGCGCTGAACGCCGCGTCCTCCCGGGGCACCGTGGTCACCACCAGCTGGTCGGCGGCCTGCATCACCGTGCGCCAGTTGGGGCTCTCCACGTTGTTGCCGGTGTCCACGCAGACCACGTCGTGGGTACGCCGCAGCAACTCCAGCACCCGCCGGACGGTGAACTGGTCCAGTCGTTGGGCGAAGCGCGGACTCTCCTCGCCGGCCAGCACGTCGTACGAGCCGTCGGAGGCGTGCCGCAGATAGTCGTCCAGCCGGTCCAGCAGGGTCGCGCCCTCCAGGATCTCGATCTGGGCCAGGTCGCTGATCAGATGCCGGATCGTCCGGGCGTGCCGGGCGCTGCCGGCGCGCAGGCCGAGGGTGCCGCGCAGTTCGTTGTCGTCCCAGGCCAGCACGCCCTGGCCGCGGACGCTGCCGACCGTCGCCGCGGCGAGCACGGTGGCGGTCGTCTTGTGCACGCCGCCCTTGGGGTTGGCGAAGGCGAACACCCGGGGCGTGCCCAGGTCCCGCTTGAGCACCCCGTTGGCGCGTTCCTGCTCCTGGTCGACGGCCTGCGGCCGCCACTCGATCCGGGCCGGGTAGGCACGTTCGGCGACCGCCGAACCGATCGCCGGGGCGGGTGGCGGAGTGACCGGCGGGACGACCGGCGGTGGCGGGGCGACGACCGGCGGCGCAGCGACGACCGGCGGCGGGGCGACCGGCGGTGGCGCGGCCGCCGGGTAGCCGGTTTCCGGCTGGTAGCCGGTCTCCAGCAGGGCGTACCGCGACTCGACCGACGGTTGACCCGATCGGTAGCCGTTGTCCAGCAGGGCGTAGCGCGACGGGACCGGCTCGGGTCCACGGGCCGGCGGCTCGGGCTCGGCCCGGTACGTCGGCTCGGCCCGGTAGCCCGGATCAGCCCGGTACTCCGGCGTGACGCGGTAGTCCGGCTCGGCGCGGTAGCCGGGATCGGCGCGGTAGCCCGGCTCGGCCCGGTAGTCGGGTTCGGCGCGGTAGTCGGGCTGCTCGGTCCGGTACGCCGGCTCCGCGCGGTAGTCCGGCTCGGCCCGGTAACTCGGCTCGGCCCGGTACGCGGGCTCCGCCCGATAGTCCGGCTCGGCCCGGTAGTCCGGCTCCGCGCGGTACGCGGGCTCGGCCCGGTAGGCCGGGTCGACCCGGTAGCTCGCCTCGGCCCGGTAACCGGGCTCCGCGCCGTACGACAGGTCGGCGGGATGCCCGATGGCCGGTGCCCGCCCGGCGTAGCCGTTCGGGGCCGCCCGCCGGGGCAGCGGGTCTGGCGGCGGCTCCTCGCCGCGCCGCTCGGGCTCGGTCTGCTCGGCGCCGCGACCGCCCAGCCGGGCTCGGTCCAACAACGCACGCCACCGCGGCGCTGGTTCGGCCGGCCGGCCCCAGCCGGTCTCACTGCCCTCCACGGCCCGCCCTCCCAGCGCCATCGATCTCTGTCTGACAGGCTACGAACCCAACCCTATTCGGACCACACCTCAGAGCGCACACCAGCCGGCGCAGATCACGACGACGGCGACGGCGACGGCGGCTCGGCGACGGTGGCGTCCGGCGAGGTGGTGACGCTCGGCGGCGTCGACTCGGTGGGCTCCGGCTCCGACGGTTCGGGTGACGGGGTCGTCACGGCTGGTGCGGGTTCCGACGATTCGCCCACGGTCGGCGAGGGCGCCGGTGCGCTGATCAGTGGCGCGGGCGGCTCGGACCGGGTCGGTGTGGGGCTCAGCCCGCTGTCGGCTGGCGGGCGCGCCACATCGCGCTGCTCGGGCAGCGGCGGCGTGAAGACCGTGCGGTCCAACCGGTACACCTCGGGGGCGGGGTCGACGGCCCGTACGTCCGGCCGGGTCGCGACGCCGCGCAGCGCCACCGGCGTCGCGCGGACCACCGCCGCGTAGACGCAGGCGCAGCCGGCCCGGTAACCGGCCGCCTCGGCGGCGGCCACCTCCGCGCCGCTGGTGTACTGCTCCCGCAGCTCCCGCTCGCCCTCCCCGTCGCCGTCGACCGCGGCGGCCCTGGCCCGGTAGTCGGCGGCCTCGGTCTCCTTGCGGGCCGCCACCTGTCGCATTCCGGCGACCACGTCGTCGGGCACCCGCATCGCGGGGATCTTGACGATCTCGGTCTGCCGGCCGGGCAGCGGAACCCGCCCGAAGACGGTCGACACCCCGACGTCGCCGAGCACCGTCGCCAGCCGCTGCGGAGGCAGGTACGCGTCGAGCGTGACCAGCGCGTACGTCGTGCCCTCGGCGGCCGGGGCGGACGCCGGCAGCGCCGCCAGGTCGGCCGCGGCCGACCGCAGGTAGGCGGGGACCGAGTCGCCGTCGACGACGCCGACCCGGGTCACCTCACCGACCGTCCGGTCGCCGACCGGGGCGTCATCGACGGCCCAGACGGCGGTGCCCAGCACCGCCGCCGCGGAGAGCACGGCGGCCCAGCTGAGCACGCCGAACCGCGCCGACCGGTCGCCCAGCCGGGCCACGGCCCGGGTCAGCGGCGGCAGCAGCCGCTGGTCCAACTGCCGCAGCAGGTTGCCGGCGCGCACGGGCGGGATCCCCTCTGTGGATCGGTGTCGGGCGGTCGCCGCTCAGTCACGCAGGATCTGGAGCGCACGGTCCAGGTCGTCAGGGTAGTCGCTGACGAACCGGACCTCGTCCCCCGTTCGGGGGTGCAGGAAGCTCAGTTCGCGGGCGTGCAGCCACTGTCGGGACAGGCCGAGACGGGCCGAGAGGGTGGGATCGGCACCGTAGGTGAGGTCACCCACACAGGGGTGCCGCAGGGTGGAGAAGTGGACCCGGATCTGGTGCGTCCGGCCGGTCTCCAGCCGGACGTCGACCAGGCTCGCCGCCGGGAACGCCTCCAGGGTGTCGTAGTGGGTGATGCTCGGCTTGCCGCCGGAGACCACCGCCCACCGGTAGTCGTGGGTGGGGTGCCTGTCGATCGGCGCGTCGACGGTGCCCCGCAGCGGGTCCAGGTGACCCTGCACCACCGCGTGGTAGCCCTTGTCGACCTCGCGGTACTTGAAGGCCCGCTTCAAGGCCGTGTACGCCTGCTCGCTCTTGGCCACCACCATGATCCCGGTGGTGCCCACGTCGAGCCGGTGCACCACGCCCTGCCGCTCGGCGGCGCCGCTGGTGGAGATGCGGTGCCCGATCGCGGCGAGCGCGCCGATCACCGTCGGCCCGGTCCAGCCGGGGCTGGGGTGCGCGGCCACCCCCACCGGCTTGTCGACCACCACGATGTCGTCGTCGGCGTAGACCACGCGCAGGCCGGGCACCGCCTGCGGCACCACTGTCGGCGGTGCGACCGGGGCGGGCAGCGTGACGTCCAGCCAGGAGCCGGCCTTGACCTTGTGCGAGTTGGGCCGGGCGGCGCCGTCGACCAGCGCGTCTCCGGCGTCGACCAGGGCTGCGGCGGCGGTGCGGGAGAGCCCGAACAGGCGGGACACGGCCTGGTCCAGGCGCATGCCGTCGAGGCCGTCCGGAACCGGAAGGGAACGGTGGTCGCCGCCAGCGGCGAACGCGGAGGTCATGCCCGCTCCCGCTGCTCGGCGCCCGACGCGGCGTCCGTGGTGGCCGGGTCGTCGTCGCGCCCCGCCCGCCGGCCGTCACGCTGCCGGCCGGTCAGCTCCAACAGGACGGCCAGCAGCACACCGCAGACCAGCGAGCTGTCGGCCAGGTTGAACACCGGCCAGACCTGACCGTACGGGTCGAAGAGGCTGATCATGTCGACCACGTGCCCGTGGAAGGGGGACGGCGCCCGGAAGATCCGGTCGACGAGGTTGCCCAACGCGCCACCCAGCACCAGGCCGAGGGAGACCGCCCAGGGCGTCGAGCGCAGGCGCAGTGCCATCCAGACGATCCAGCCGACCACACCGATGGTGATCAGCGGGAAGACCCAGGTGTGGTCGGCACCGATGCTCCAGGCCGCGCCGCTGTTGCGGGTCAGGCTCAGGTAGACGAACCCGCCGAGCAGCCGGACCGGTTCCCGGTCGGTCAGCGCGGCCAGCGCGAGGTGCTTGGTGACCAGGTCGGCCAGCAGGGCCACCAGGGCGACTCCGGCCAGAATCGCGACGGCCCGGGGCCGGCGTTTGCCGCCGCCCGGGTCGGTGCGGCCGGGTTCGGCGGACGGTGCTGCGGTCATGCGCTCCCCATCGACAGTCTTGGCGGTGATCGCTCACCGTCTCATCGCCGCCGGGGAGCGGACCTCAGCGCCGCTCCTCCAGCTGCTTGCACGTCACACACAGGGTGGCCGACGGGAAGGCGGCGAGGCGCTCGACCGGGATCGGGTTGCCGCACCGCTCGCACCAGCCGTAACCACCCTCGTCGAGACGCTCCAGAGCGCGCTCCACCTGCGTGATCCGTTCCAGAATGCTGTTGGCGAGAGAGATCTCCTGCTCCCGCTCGAGCGTCTTGGTGCCCGTGTCGGCCTGGTCGTCCCCGGCCGAGTCGGTCAGCCGATCGCGCTGCAGCTCGGTGATCTCACTCAGCGTCTGATCGTACTCGGCACGAAGCTCGTCCCGCCGCGCCGCCAGCGCCGCCCGGATCTTCTCGGTCTCGGCCGTGCTGCGGGTGGCCTTGGCCACCGGCTTGCGCCCGGCGGTCCTGGTGTCGGCTGGCTTCGCCATGGGGTCGCTCCCTCGGCCGGGGAACCGCGCGGTCCGCGGCGCCTGGGTCAGGGGGCGCCGCCCAGGGCGTCCCCTATGTACGAAAAGGGGCGCGCGGCGACGATGGCCGCGCACTCCGGAGGTTGGCAAGAATACGGAACGTACAGGCGTCCGACAACGTGCCGCACCGTCGCACCGTCTAACAGCCCCGAGCCCTGCCAAACTGGGGCAAAGGGAACGCTAGCAGATCAATTGACCACCTCATCCCCGTACTCACCAAACCATCGGGCCAGGTGACCCCGCCGACTGACCGCCCGCAACCGCCGTTCCGCGGCGTCCCGCACCCCGGCGGTCGCCACGATCAGCAGACTGTCGCCGGTCTTCAACCGGGTGTCCGGTGCGGGCACGAAACCCACCCCGTCGCGCAGCACCAGGGTCACCGACGCGCCCACCGGGAGCCGCAACTCGTCGACGTGCACACCCGCCAGTCGCGAGCCCGGCGGCACCTCCACCTGGAGCAGATCCGCCCGCATCCGCTCCAGCGGCGCGGTCTCCACATGAATCTCGGCGGCCTCGGCCGGCGCGGTCACCCGCAACCAGCGGGCGAACGACCCCAGCGTCCCGGTCTGCACCAGCGTGAAGATCACCACCAGCACGAAGACCACGTCGAAGAGCCGCTCCGCGCCGGGCACCCGCTCGGAGAGCGGAATGGTGGCCAGCACGATCGGCACCGCCCCGCGGAGCCCGGCCCAGGACAGGAACGCCTGTTCTCGAAGCCCGACCCCGAACGGCAACGCCGAGACGGCCACCGACAGCGGTCGGGCCAGCAGCACCAGCGCCAGCCCGGCGACCACCGCGGGCAGCACCGCCGCGTCCAGCCGGCCCGGCGAGGCCAGCAACCCGAGCAGCACGAACAACCCGATCTGGGCGAGCCACGCCAGCCCGTCGGCGAAACCGAGAATCGCCTGCCGGTGCGACAGGCGGGCATTGCCCAGCAGCACCCCGGCCACGTAGACGGCGAGGAAACCCGAGGCGTGCAGAACCGCCCCTGCGGCGTACGCCAGCACCGTGATGCCCACCGCGGCGATCGGGTAGAGCCCGGCCGAGGGCAGGGCCGCCCTGCGCAGCGCCCAGGTGCCGGCGACACCCGCGCCCACCCCCACCGCCGCGCCGACGCCCAGCTCGTAGCAGACCAGCGCGACCTCGTACCACCACGGGTGCGAGAAACCCCGGTGGGACAGCAGCACCACCAGCAGCACCACCGGGGCGTCGTTCATCCCCGACTCGGCCTCGAGCGTCGCCACCAGCCGGGGCGGCAACCGCAGCCGGCGCAGGGTGGCGAAGACGGCGGCCGCGTCGGTGGACGAGAGCACCGCTCCGTAGAGCAGCGCCAACCGCCAGTCCAGCCCCAGCAGCAGGTGCACGGCGACGCCGACCACCACGATGCTGACGATCACGCCCACAGTGGAGAGCGCGGAGGCCAGCCCGAGCACCGGTCGCAGCGTGGTCCACCGGGCGGTGAGGCCGCCCTCCGCGATGATCACGATCAGCGCGCAGAAGCCGAGGGTCCGGGTCAGCTCGACGTCGTCGAAACGGATGCCCAGCCCGCCCTCGCCGATCGCCACACCCAGTGCCAGATAGACCAGGAGGCTGGGCACGCCGAGGCGGGTGGAGAGTCGCACCGCGCCGACCGCTACCAGCAGCACCGCCGCACCGAGCAGCAGCGCGATGTCCAACCCGGGGGTCACGGCTGCCTTGCCCGGGCTGTCCTCACTCGGCGGATCCGTCGCGCAGGCGGCGCAGCACCTCGGGCAGCTCCGGGCCGGGCCGATCGACGATGAAGAGTTTGTCCCGGCTGGCCGCGCCGGAGCGCAGTGACACCGCGGCCCGCCGGACGCCCAGCGCGCCGGCCAACGCCCGCCGGGCCGCCTCGGTGGCCCTACCGTCCACGGCCGGATCGTGGACCGCGATCACGAGCGCGGGGCCGTGCGGGCCGTCGAAGCGGCCACCCACCCGGTCCCGGGAGGCGCCGGGCTTCACCCGCACCGCCACGGTGAGCGTGTCCTGCGCGGGCACCGGGCGCCGCTTCAGATCGGCCGGACGTCGGCGAGGAGAGCGGTCGCCGGCGCGCAGTGCGCGCACGGCGTGAAGCCGAGCTCCACGGCCTCGGCGACCGGTAACGTCTCGGGCTGCCAGCCAACCAGGTGGGGGCAGGTGGCGAGGTGGTAGCGGGGGCGGCCGTCGACGACCTCGACGGCGTCGTGCAGTCGGGCCACCCGGGCCGCCTCGGCGGTAGTGATCTGCTGGGCGGCCGGCTCGTCGACCGCCGTGACCGCGCCGTCGAACCCGTCGTCGGTCGAGGCCACCGTCGGCGACGCCGGACTGACGGGCCGGGCCCGCGAGGACACCTCGTCGGCCACGACCGGCGACGCCTCGTCGACGCGCGGCGGGTCGTACGGCGACGCCTCGTCGATCGGTGGGACGTGGTCGACCGGCGGCCCGGGTGGTTGCCGCCACCCGGTGCCGCCGGTACCAAACGTCGTGGGCACGTGCTGGACCGGCACCTCCGGCTCGACCAGCGGCGGCCCGTACGCGACATCCGGCGTGGCCTGGCTGGCCGTGCGGGGTGCGTCGGGGTGCCGCCGGTCGGTCCGGCCGGGATCCGCCATGGCGCGGTTGGCGGCTGCCTGGCGAGCGCCCACCACCAACGCCACGGCGGCCAGCAGACTGGCCGCGATGGAGATGACCAACAAGAAGCTGGAGCCACCGGCCAGGCCGAGCACCAGTAGCACCACCGCGACGAGGATGAGCAGCAGACTTGCGACTATCACGGCTCACCCCCGCCGCGTCGAACCGTCCAGGCCGGGCCGGCGACCGTCACCATTGGCGGACAGCGATCGCCGGCCGGTGCTCAGCGTCCGGCTTCGAGGGCGCCGGAGCGCCCGCCGCCGCCGTACGAACCAGCGAGGCCCGCTGCGGCCAGCCCGTTGCCGCCGGCGACCCGGCCGGCTTCGGAGCGGGTCATCTCGGCCTCGAGGCCCTGGCCACGACCGTCGAGGTCACGCAGCTGGCTCTCCAGGTACGCCTTGAGCCGGGTGCGGTACTCGCGCTCGAACTGCTTGAGCTCCTCGATGTGCTTCTGCAGGGCCGTGCGCTTGGCGTCCAGGCCGCCCATGGCCTCCTGGTGCCGCTGGCGGGCGTCCCGCTCAAGGGCGTCAGCCTTCGCGCGCGCCTCCCGGGTCACCTCCTCGGCCTTGCTGCGAGCCTCGGACAGCAGCTGGTCGGCCTCGCGGCGCGCGTCGGACACGTGGTCGTCAGCGGTGCGCTGGGCCATCATCAGCACGCGCAGAGCCTGCTGCTCACCGTCACCGGTGACGCCGCCGGCCGGGCCGCCGGTCGCGCGGACCTGCTCCAGCTCGGCCTGCATCGCGCGGGCAGCCTGCTCGGCCGCCGACTTGTCGCGCTGCACCCGGTCCAGCTGGGCCTTGACGTCGTTGAGCTCCGCCGCCAGTCGGGCGTCGCCGCCGGGGCCGGCGGGGGCACCGCCACGGCCGCCGCGCTCCACCTGGGCGCGCAGCTCGTTGTTCTCCTCGATGAGACGGGCGAGCTCGCGCTCGACCTCATCCAGGAAGGCGTCGACCTCCTCCTCGTCATACCCCCGTTTGCCGATCGGCGGCTTTTTGAAGGCGACGTTGTGGACGTCGGCCGGGGTCAGCGGCATCGAAACTCCTCGGGTCAGTTGCGGCCGCGAAAGCGCGTCGGTCATCAGGCAGATGCCCTGATCGACGGCCCTAACACGAACTCCATCAGCACGAACAGGATAACCAGGAGCACAAGGGAGGCCAGGTCGATGCTCACGGTACCAATTCGCAGCGGAGGGATCACACGCCTCAACGCGTTGAGAGGGGGATCAGTGACGCTCCACACGGATTCCAATCCTGCCGATGCTCCACGCCCCGGTTGCCAGCGACGGCCGTACTGCAGGACGGCGCTCAACACGAACCGGGACAGAAGAAGGAGCAGGAAGACATAAAGGATCAGGTACAGCACTTGCAGTAAGATCGACAACACGGTCAGCGACGTCCCTCGGGTCGGGCGGGGTCAACTCAGACTGAAAAAGCCGCCCTCAGCGATCTTGGCTTTGTCCTCAGCGGTGACCTGGACGTTAGCCGGTGAGAGCAGGAACACCCGATTGGTCACGCGCTCGATCGTACCGCGCAGGCCGAACGCCAGCCCGGCGGCGAAGTCCACCAGACGGCGGGCATCGGCCTCATCCATCTCGGTGAGATTGATGATCACCGGGACGCCGTCGCGGAAGTGCTCGCCGATGGTGCGCGCCTCGCGGTACGTGGTGGGGTGCAGCGTCGTGATCTGGTACCGCTGCTCCTCCTCGGGCAGGGCCCGCTCGCGCGCCGTGACCTGCGGCGCGAGAGCCAGGTTGTCCCGGGTGTGATAGGTCAGCGCGCCGGAGGTCTCGCCCGCCGACGACCGGGTGATCGACCGTACGCTGGACCGCTCGATCCGCTCCGGACGCTCACCGTCACCGCGCTCGGACTCGCTCAACCGCCCGCTCGGCCGCTCGGAGAGTCGACCCCGCCCGCTGTCGCGCGGCCGCGGAGCCGGCGGCTCCTCGGCGTCGTCCTCGTCGTCGTCGGCGAACTCCTCGGCGTACCGGCTCTGCCGGTAACGCGAGTCGCGGTAGCCACCCTTGTCGTAGCCACCGTCGTCGTAGGCCCGCTCGTCGTCTTCTTCGACCAGACCGAGCCAGACCCCCGCCTTGCGCAGTGCACCCATCCCGCGCCCTTCCGTCCGCCGTGCGGCACGCGCCCCCGTGCCATGTCGCCCGTCGCGAGTGGACAACCATGCCCATCGGACCGGAACGGCAATCCCCCCGGCGCGCGATTCGCGTCGCGCGCCACGACCCCCGACTAGGAGACGCCCGCCCCTGAAACAACACTGATGTAATTTGCTTGTCTCGCGGTCAGGCTACCGCAGCGTGGGACGCATTCCGAGCAACGCGCTACCGACGCGGACATGTGTCGCGCCGTAACGGATCGCGATGTCGAAATCTCCGCTCATTCCGGCGGACAACGCGGTCGCTCCCGGATGGACGACCCGAAAGGCGTCGGCGACCTCGGCGAGCCGGGCGAACGCCCGCTCCGGCTCCCACCCCAGCGGGGCGACCGCCATGAGACCGACCAGACGCAGCCCGGGCGCCTCGGCCACCGCCTCGGCCACCGGTTCCAACCCGGCGCCCGGATCCGCCGAGCCGGGCAGTGCCCCGCCCCGGGCCGCGTCGCCGTCGATGCTCACCTGAACCAGGGCGTCGAGCGGCGCCTGCCGTTCGACGGTCGCGGTGGCCAACGCCCGGGCCAGCCGGACACTGTCGACGGAGTGCACCACGTCGGCGTAACGGACCACCGAGCGGGCCTTGTTGCGCTGCAACTGGCCGATGAAGTGCCAGCGGGGACGCACCCCGGCGGCAGCCACCTCGGCGGCCTTACCGGCCGCCTCCTGGTCGCGGTTCTCCCCCATGTCGGTCACCCCGAGCCCGGCCAGCGCCACCACGTCGCTGGCCGGGTAGGTCTTCGTCACCGCGATCATCGTGACCTCGGCGCGGTCCCGGCCGGCCTGCGCGCAGGCGTCATCGATCCGGGACCGAACCTGTGCGAGACCGGCCGCGAGTTCGGCGCGCCGATCCGGTCGTACCGTGGCTGAGCTGTCGGTCATCGGCGGTGCTCAGGACCCGTTCTTGAGGAAGTCGGGAACGTCGACGTCGTCGAAGAGCACGCGACGTGGCGACTGGGCCGGCGCCGGGTTGGTGGCCGGAGCTGGCACCGGGGTGCTCTGCGGTGCCGGCTGGTTGGTGTTGCTCTTGCGGGTCGGCTCGGCCGCCTTGTACGCGGGCGTGCCGCCGTCGAAGCCCGCCGCGATGACCGTCACCCGCACCTCGTCACCGAGCGCGTCGTCGATGACCGCGCCGAAGATGATGTTGGCGTCCGGGTGGGCCGCGTCGGTGACCAACTGGGCGGCATCGTTGATCTCGAACAGGCCCAGGTCGGACCCACCGGCGATGGAGAGCAGCACGCCCCGCGCGCCGTCCATGCTCTGCTCCAGCAGCGGGCTGGAGATGGCCGCCTCGGCCGCCTCGACCGCGCGGTTCTCGCCACGGGCGCTGCCGATGCCCATCAACGCGCTGCCGGCGCCGCTCATCACGCTCTTGACGTCGGCGAAGTCCAGGTTGATCAGACCCGGGGTGGTGATCAGGTCGGTGATGCCCTGCACACCCGAGAGCAGCACCTGGTCGGCCGTGCGGAACGCGTCCATCATGCTGATGTTGCGGTCACCCAGGGCCAGCAGCCGGTCGTTCGGGATGACGATCAGCGTGTCGCACTGGTTGCGGAGTTCGTCTATTCCCGACTCGGCCTGCACCTGGCGGCGCTTGCCCTCGAAGGAGAACGGCCGGGTCACCACGCCGATGGTCAGCGCGCCGAGCTTGCGGGCGATGTTGGCCACCACCGGCGCGCCGCCGGTGCCGGTGCCGCCGCCCTCGCCGCAGGTCACGAAGACCATGTCGGCGCCCTTGAGCACTTCCTCGATCTCGTCGCGGTGGTCCTCGGCGGCGTTCTTGCCGACGTCCGGGTTGGCCCCGGCCCCCAGGCCACGGGTCAGCTCGCGCCCGACGTCGAGCTTGACGTCGGCGTCGCTCATCAGCAGCGCCTGCGCGTCGGTGTTGATCGCGATGAACTCGACGCCCTTGAGCCCAACCTCGATCATCCGGTTGACGGCGTTGACGCCGCCACCCCCGATGCCGACGACCTTGATGACCGCCAGGTAGTTGTGCGGAGGTGTCATCTCCGGTCCTTTCCTTCGAGATTGGCTTCGGCCGACCGGGTACGGCGTGGCCAGCCCAGCGGCCGACAACAGCTGTCACCAGCGAGGATCAGGGGTGAACCCTAACCCTCTACTAGAGGCTTACAGTTATGTCAACCACTGATCCTCTTCGGGGCAACGTAAGCGCCACCGCCCGATGAGCCAAGGACCCGGGCGGCGTGTCGCCGAGCGGAGCGCGACGGGTCACCTCCCCGCACGCTCACCGGTCAACGGAAGGTCACCACATCCGGCGCACTCACGTCGATCCGGTCGGTGTCCTCGTCGAGCAGCGCGGTGGCCACTCGGGCCTTGTCAGTGCCCCGCGTCGCGTCCCCCCAGATCACCGTCCGGTCCCCCCGCAACCGCAGGCTGATCCGGGCCAGCCCTTCCACGTTCACGTCCACCAGCTCCGCGCGCAGCTGCGGCGTCAGCGCGACGAGCACCTCCAGCCCGGCCCGGGTGCCCGGGTCGTCGGCGGCCGGCCGGGCCACCGTCACCTGCGGCAGGCCGGCCGGGCGTCGCTCCACCGTCCGGAACGCCACCCCGCTCCCGTCGATCATGGCGAACGCCTCCCCCTGCGGCACCACCGCCACCGCGGTCCGCTCGGTCACCCGCACCACCAGCGCGTCGGGCCAGTCCCGGGACACCGTGGCCCGCTCCACCACCGGCAGCGCGCCGACCCGTCGGGCCGCGGCGGCCAGGTCCACCCGGGCCAACGGCACCCCGTCCGGAACGCCGACCGCGTCGTGCACCTGCACCGGAGTGGCCAGCTTCGCACCCTCCACCCGCACCTCACGCACGCCGAACAGCCCGGTGCCGAGCACCGTCCAGGCGACCAGCCCGGCCAGGGCGAGCACCCCGGCGGCCACCGCCCACGGCAGCGCCGCACGCATGCGACGCTGCCGGGCACGCGCCATGAACCGGCGGGTCGACGGCGGCACCGCGTCGCGGCCCGCCCGGACCAGCTGCCACCGCCGGGCCGGACCTCGGCGCGGGGCGCCGCCGTCGGCGGCGCTGGTCCGCCCCCGGGCCGGGCCGGGACTCATCCGGCCGTCGGCGCCGAGCCGCCGGGCACGGCGGTGCCACCGAGAGCCGCACCGTCGCCACCGGACGTGGCCCCACCCGGCACCGGATCACCGATCGCCGGGGAGGTGGCCACCGGGTCGACGGTCGCGGTGGATGCCGAGCCGGCCGTACGCTCACCCAGGGCGGCCAGCAGCTCGTCGCCCATCAGCGAGATCGGCGGGGCGCCCATGGTGACCACCACGTCCCCCGAACGGGCCCGACGGGCCACCTCGACCGGGGCCTGCTCCCACGACTCCACAAAGACCTTGCGGTCGGCGGGCAGCTCCACCGCCGCGATCAGCGCCGCCGAGCCCTCGCCGGGCTGACGCAACTCACCCGGCCCGAAGACCTCCAACAGCACCACCTCGTCGGCGATGGCCAACGCCGCGGCGATCTCCGCCTGGTTGTCGCGGGTGCGGTACAGCCGGTACGGCTGGAAGACCACGATCAGCCGGCCGTCCCCGGCGACCTCGCGCAGCGTCTGCATCGCCAACGTCATCGACGTCGGGTGGTACGCGTACTCGTCGTAGACCAGCACGCCGTCCGCGACACCCTTGCGCTCGAAGCGCCGACGCACGCCGGGGAAGACCGCCAGCGCGGCCTCCGCCGCCTCCAGCGGCAACTCCAGCAGGTACGCGGTCAGCACCGCGGCGGCGCTGTTCAGCCCCATGTGCCGTCCCGGCACCGGCAGCCGGAACTCGCCCAGCGACCGTCCGTCGATGGCGGCCAGGTAGCGCACCCCCCGGGCGGAGGAGACCATCTCGGTCAACCGCAGGTCGGCGTCGTCCGCCTCGCCGTAGGTGAACACCCGCCGCCCCTCGGACCGCAGGCTCTCGGCCAGCCGTCGACCGCCCGGATCGTCGGCGCAGGTGATGATGAAACCGTTCGGGTCGGTGAGACGGGCGAACTCCACGAACGCCGCCTCCAGCGTCGCGTAGTCACCGTAGGTGTTCAGGTGGTCCGCCTCGATGTTCGTGATGATCGAGACGTACGGGCGGTAGATGAGGAACGAGCGGTCGCTCTCGTCCGCCTCGACCACGAAATGCTCGCCGGTGCCGTGGTGCGCGCCCGAGCCGACCTCGGAGATCTCCCCGCCGATCACGAAGGACGGGTCCACCCCGGCCTGCTGGAGCACCATCGTCACCATCGAGGTGGTGGTGGTCTTGCCGTGCGTGCCGGCGACGGCCACGGCGCGACGGCCGGTCATCGCCGCCGCGAGCGCCTCCGAGCGGTGCAGCACCCGCAGGCCGCGCCGACGCGCCTCGACCAGCTCCAGGTGGTCCTGGGGAATCGCCGACGAGTAGACGACGGTGTCGACCCCGTCGAGGTTGCTGACCTCGTGGCTGAGGTGGATGGTGCCGCCGAGCGCCCGCAGGCCCGCCAGCGACGGCCACTCCCGCAGGTCGCTGCCGGAGACCCGGATGCCCCGGGTGAGCAGCAGCCGGGCCACGCCGAGCATGCCCACCCCACCCACCCCGATCAGGTGGACGGCGCCCAGGTCCTCGGCGGTGAGCGTGCCGGCCGGGGTGAACTGCGCGGTCACCGGGCCACCGCCGCCAGTACGAAGGAACGCAGGGCCTCGTCGCCGTCGCGCCGGCCGTACGACGCTGCGGCGGCACCCATCGTGTACAGCCGCTGCGGGTCGCGGATGAGCGGGATGACGGTGCGCTCCAGCCAGTCCGGGGTGAGCTCCGCGTCGTCGACCAGCAGCCCTCCACCGGCCTCCACCACCGGCAGCGCGTTGCGCCGCTGCTCCTGGTTGCTGTGCGGGTACGGCACGTAGATCGTGGGCAGCCCGATCGCGGCCACCTCGGCGACGGTCATCGCCCCGCCCCGGGCCAGCATCAGGTCGGCGGCGGCGTAGCCCAGCTCCATCTCCGACAGGTACGGCAGCGTCACGTACGGCACCGGCAGGTCGGTGGGGATCGGCACCGGCTCGTTGCGGGCACCCATCACGTGCAGCACCTGCACGCCGTTGCGGGCCAGTTCCTTGGCCGCGCCGGAGACCGCCAGGTTGATCGAGCGGGCGCCGGACGAGCCGCCGGAGACGAAGAGCACCGGCAGGTCCGGGCGGAGCCCGAAGTGGGCGCGGGCGGCGTTGCGCAGCGCGTACCGGTCCAGACCGGTGATGGCGCGGCGCAGCGGCACCCCGACCACTGTGGCGTCCCGCAACGACTCGGCCTGGCTCGGCTGGTTCGGGAAGCCGACGGCGACGTTCTTGGTGAACTTCATGCCCAGCCGGTTGGCCACGCCCGGTGGCACGTTCACCTCGTGGATCACCATGGGCAGCTCACGACGCCACGCGGCCAGGTAGGCGGGCACCGAGACGTACCCGCCGAAGCCGACGACCACCTCGGCGCGCACCTCGTCGATCACCTTGCCCGCCGCGCGGGCCGCCGTCCACATCCGGCCCGGGGTACGGACCAGGTTCATGTTGACCGACCGGGGCAGCTGGTACGCCGGGATCTGCCGCAGGTCGTAGCCCTGCGGCGGGATCAGGTCGTTCTCCATGCCCCGGGGTGTGCCGAGGCAGGTGATCCGGACGCCCGGGTCGTGTCGGCGCAGGCAGTCGGCGAAGGCGAGCAGCGGGTAGACGTGCCCCCCGGTGCCACCTCCCGCGAGCACCACCGAACGCAGCGGACCCATCAGCGTCTCCTCTCGCTCGCCGTACCCCTGCGGTTGCGGTCCTGGCGGACCCCGCGCGGCACGGCCTGGTCGTCGTGGCGCCGCTCGCGGGACCGGGGCACTGACCCTCGGCCAGCGGGCGGCGACGCCGGCCGGCGACGCCGGCCGGGAAGCGGCGGCAACGGGGCCCAGAGTAGTCGGACCCACCGGGCCGGCGGACGGGCATGCAGTGCTCTGGCCGCATCGGGTTCGGCGCGGGCGAAGGACGCCAGCATGCCGATGCCGGCCAACGTCACCACCAGGGCACTTCCGCCGTCGGAGATGAACGGCAGCGGCAGGCCGGTGATCGGCAGCAGCCCGACCACCCCACCGATATTGATCACGGCCTGGCTGACCAGCCAGGTGGTCACGGCCGTGGCGGCGAGCCGGCGGAACGGGTCGTCGACCCGTCGGGCGATCCGGAACCCGGTGTACGCGAGGACCGCGAACAGGCTGAGCACCACGGTGCAGCCGATCACGCCCAGCTCCTCGGCGATGATCGCGAAGATGAAGTCGTTGTGCGCCTCGGGCAGCCAGTCCCACTTCAGGCTGCCCTTGCCCAGCCCGACACCGAACCAGCCGCCGTGCTCGATGGCCAGCCGCCCCTGGTAGAACTGCAGGCAGTCGTTGAGTTTGCAGGTCTCCGGGTCCGGTGGGTTGAAGAACATGTCCAGCCGCGCGAGCCGGTAGTTGTCCGCGCCGCGCTCGCCGGAGCCGGCGCCCAGCGAGGCCACCGCGACGAGCAGGCCGATCCCGACCAGACCGGCCGCCGCCAGGGCGCCGAACACCCGCATCCGCACCCCCGCGGCCCAGAGCAGGCCGACGACCAGGGCCAGCAGGCAGAGCATCGTGCCCGTGTCGTTGTAGCCGACCAGGACGAAGAGCAGGCCCACGATCGGGAACAGCGGGGTGGCCAGCTCGCGCCACCAGCCCAGCGCGGCGCCCTTGCGGGCGACCAGGTGCGCGCCCCAGAGCACCATCGCGAACTTGGCCAGCTCGGACGGCTGCAGCTGGATCCCGCCGATGAACAGCCAGTTCAGCCGTGCCTCGACCGGGCCGATCTGCCCTGACTCCTGCCGGGTCAGCCGGGCGTAGGCGAGCAGCAGGTTGAGCAGCAGCAGCAACCCGATCGAGGTGAACAGCAGCGGCCGGCCCAGCGACCGGTAGGTGCTGGCCGGCAGGCGCTGGCAGATCCAGAAGGCGCCGATGCCGATCACCGCGAAGATGGCCTGCTTGGTCACCGAGGCCGAGGCGTTGCCGTCCTCGGCGTAGTCCTTGACGCTGGTCGCCGAGAAGACCATGGTCAGCCCGATCAGCAGCAGCAGGCCGGCGCAGGACAGCAGCAGGTAGTAGGAGGTCAGCGGTCGGTCCAGCAGGCCGCGCAGCGCGGCGAGGCCACCGGCCGCGTCGATGCCGCGCAGCGGGGTGGCCGCCACGGCCTCCGGCTCGCGTCCCGCCGGCCCGGACTCCCGCGCCCCCGGCCCGGACTCCCGGGCCGCCGCGCCGGGCTCCGGGCCGCGCGCCCCGGCGGTCACCGGTGTACGCGCCGCGCTCGGCGACCGTCGCGGCCGTCCGACAGTCCCATCCCCGGTGCCGATTTCCTCCCCCACCCCGACATCATCACCGCTGAACACGCCCCACCGCCCCACAACGCCCCACCGGGCGTGTCGAACCCGCCCCACCGCACTCCCCCGACACCGCCCACCCACGTCGATCTTGCACTTTCTGTGCCGACAAAACACCCGTGAAAGGACGTTTCGTCAACCGAAACTGCAAGATCGACGGGTGAGAGGGTGAGAGGGGGCGGGGGCGGGGGCGGGTCAGGTCATGTTGGCGAGGAACTCGCTGTAGAACAGGCCCAGGGCGATGGCCACGCCGATGCCGGCGATGATCCAGAAGCGCACCACGATGTTGACCTCACTCCAGCCGGCCAACTCGAAGTGGTGCTGCAGAGGAGACATCCGGAAGACCCGTTTACCGGTGGTCTTGAAGGAGATGATCTGGATCACCACGGACATCGTGATGATCACGAAGAGTCCGCCGATGATCGGCAGCAGCAGGATGGTGCGGGTGGACATCGCCATGCCGGCGATCAGACCGCCCAGCCCGAGCGCCCCCGTGTCACCCATGAAGATCCGGGCCGGAGAGGTGTTCCACCACAGGAAGCCCACACAGGCCCCGGCCGCCGCCCCGGCGATCAGCGCGATCTCCAACGGGTCGCGGACCTCGTAGCAGTACGGCTGGGTGTAGTTCGGGTCGGCGCACCAGTGCCGGTACTGCCAGAACGCGATCAGCGCGTACGCGGCGAGCACCATCACCGACGCGCCGGTGGCCAGACCGTCCAGACCGTCGGTGAGGTTGACGCCGTTCGTCGCCGCCATCACCACGAAGATGAAGATGATCACCGCGCCGACCTTGCTGACCTCCAGGAAGTCGATGTCCCGGATGAAGCTCAGCGTGGTGCTGCCCACCGTCTCGGTGTTGGTCGCCAGACCCGAACCGTTGGTCATCGTGCTCGGGAACCACAGCGCGATCACCCCGAAGACCGCACCGACCAGGATCTGCCCGAGCAACTTGCCGCGCTTGTTCAGCCCGGCACTGTTGCGCTTGCGCACCTTGAGGAAGTCGTCGAGGAAACCCACAGCGCCGGAGAAGACCATCAGACCCAGCAGCACCAGGGCGGTGATGGTCGGCTCCACCTGGGCGATCTGCTGGTCCGGCAGGGTGGTCAGGGCGAGGTGCCCGGCCACGTACGCGATCACCGTGGCCAGGATGAAGACCACGCCGCCCATCGTGGGCGTGCCCTTCTTGCCCTGGTGCATGGCGGGGCCGTCGGACCGGATCGGCTGACCGGCCTTGAGCCGGGTGAACACCTTGATCGCGATCGGGGTGCAGAAGAGCGAGACGAGGAAGGCCACCCCGATGGCGACGATGACCGCCCTCATCGGGTCGACTCCCCGTCGGCGTCGGCGCGCAGGGCGTCGGCCACCTCCCAGGTCCGGTACCGGGAACCCTTGACCAGGACGACGTCACCCGGTCGTAGCTCGTTCCGCAGCACCTCGACGGCCGCCGCCTGATCGGTGAGCAGCACCGACTCTCCTCCCCAGTTCGCTACCGCTGTCGCGCCTTCGTGGATCGGCGCAGCCGGCTCACCCACCACGAGCAGCCGGTCGACACCCAGCTCGGCCGCGAGTCGGCCGACCTCGGCGTGGCCGTCGTACTCGAACGGGCCCAGCTCGGCCATGTAACCAAGCACCGCGACGGTACGCCGCCCCTGACCCATGCTGGCCAGAGCCCGCACCGCCACCGCCATCGAGGCCGGGTTGGCGTTGTACGAGTCGTCGATCACGGTCACCCCGTCGGGACGGTCGAAGACGTCCATCCGGCGGGTCGAGACCAACCCCAGCTCGCCCAGGGCCGTGGCCAGCTCGGCCAGCGGCATACCCAGCTCCCGGGCGACCGCCGCCGCCGCGAGCGTGTTCCCGACCTGGTGACGGCCGGCCAACCGAAGCCGCACCGGCGCGCGTCCCTCCGGGGTGACCAGGGTGTACGACGGGTGCCCCCGCTCGTCGAGCGTGACGTCCTCGGCGCGCACGTCGGCGTCGGGCGCCTCGCCGTAGCGGACCACCCGGGCCCGCGTACGGCCCGCCATCGCGTCCACCCTGGGGTCGTCGGCGTTGAGCACGGCCAGCCCGTCCGGCGGCAGCGCCTCCACCAGCTCGCCCTTGGCCTGCGCGATGGCGTCCTGCGAGCCGAACTCACCGATGTGCGAGGTGCCGACGTTGAGCACCACGGAGATCTGGGGCGGCACCAGCTCGCACAGGTACCGCACGTGCCCGACCCCGCGCGCGCCCTTCTCCATCACCAGGTAGCGGGTGTCCGGGTCAGCCTGCAGCGCGGTGTACGGGTGGCCCAGCTCGTTGTTGAACGAGCCGGGCGGTGCCACGGTGGCCCCGAGCCGGGCGGTCAGCTGACCGATCAGGTCCTTCGTGGTGGTCTTGCCGGACGAACCGGTCACGCCGATCACGGTCAGCCCGGGCAGCCGGTCCACCGCGGCGCGGGCCAGTCGACCCATCGCGGTCAGGGCGTCGTCGACGAGCACCATCGGCACCCCGGGCACCTCGCGGCTGCCGAGCACCGCCACCGCGCCGGCCTGGATCGCCGTCTGAGCGTAGTCGTGCCCGTCGACCTTCTCCCCCGGGAAGGCCACGAAGAGCGAACCGGGGCCCACCTTGCGCGAGTCGAACTCCACCGAACCGGTGACGGTGACGTCCGGGTCGGCGGACACCAGCCGACCGTCGACAGCGGCGGCCACCTCGGCCAGGCTCAGCGCGATCACCGCTGGCCCGCCAGGTCCCCGAAGCGGGCCCGCAGGGCCTCGGCCAACTCGGTGCTGTCGTCGAACGGAAACACCTCGCCCGCCACCTCCTGGCCACGCTCGTGTCCCTTGCCGAGCAGCGCGATCACGTCGCCCGGCTCGGCCAGCCGGACCGCCTCGTCGATCGCGGCACGGCGGCCCGCCACCTCGATGATCCGGGCGGACGTGCCGGCCCGGTACGCCCCGGCGAGCACCTCGGCGCGGATCTCCCCCGGGTCCTCGGTACGCGGATTGTCGTCGGTCACCAGCACCACGTCGGCTCCCTCCGCCGCGGCGGCACCCATCACCGGCCGCTTGCCCCGGTCCCGGTCCCCGCCGGCGCCGATCACACAGATCAGCCGGCCGGCGCTCAACTCGCGCAACGCGGCCAGCGCGGCCACTATCGCGTCCGACTTGTGGGCGTAGTCGACCACCCCGCGCACCGGCGCGGCCACGTCGACAAGCTCCAGCCGGCCCGGGACGCCACCGCAGGCGGCCACACCGGCCGCGGCGGTCACCGGGTCGACCCCGGCGCCGACCAGCGCGGCGATGGCCAGCAGCGCGTTGGCCACGTTGTGTCGACCGGGCAGCGCGACACCGGCGGAGAGGGCCACCCCGTCCGGGCCGTGCGCGGTGAACCGCTGTGCGTACCCCTCGCCGCCCACCCCGTCGGCCCACCAGGTCGCACCCTGGTCACCGGCCGCCGAATAGGTGACGGTGCCCGGCTTGAGCAGCGGCTTCAACGCCGGGTCGTCGTGGTTGAGCACCTCGACGGCGCAGCGCCCGTCGAAGAGCTGGGCCTTCGCGGCGAAGTAGTCGTCGCTGTCGGCGTGGAAGTCCAGGTGGTCCGAGCCGAAGTTGGTGTAGCCCCCGACAGCGAACCGCACCCCGCCCACCCGGCCCATGGCCAGGGCGTGGCTGGAGACCTCCATGACCACGGCGGTGACCCCACGCTCGCGCGCGGTGGCCAGCATGGCGTGCAGGTCGGTCGCCTCGGGGGTGGTGCGCACACTGTCGATCACCAGGTCACCGAGCCGGGTCTCCACCGTGCCGACCAGCCCGGTGGTGTGCCCGGCGGCCCGCAGCCCCGACTCGATCAGGTACGCGGTGGACGTCTTGCCGGCGGTGCCGGTCACCCCGATCACGGTGAGACCGGCGGTCGGGTCGCCGTACACGGCCGAGGCCAGTTCGCCGAGCACGGCGCGCGGGTCGGGCACCACCAGGGCGGGCAGACCACTCTGCGCCGCCAGCTCCGCGCCCGCCGGGTCGGTCAGCACCGCCACGGCACCCGCCTCGGCGGCACCGGTGGCGAACTCCGCACCGTGCCGGCGGGCACCGGGCAGCGCCGCGTACAGGTCGCCGGAGCGGACCTCCTGGCTGGCGTGGGTGACCCCGGTGACGACCACCGCGGCGGCGTCCGCCGGGAGGTCGACGGCGAGCCGGATGGCGAGATCACCGAGCCGAACTCCGGTCACGGTACGTGGACGTGGATTGCCGGGCACGGCGTCAGACCCTACCCGGTCGTCCGGTTCCGGCCGCACAGCCGCCCCGGTGGTTCGTCGGCACTCACCGATGATGTCCCGCCATTGCTGCTCAGCGCGGATAGACCACAAACTTGGGCGCGGATCCGGCGGCGGAAGGTGGCACCCGGTAGTGACGCAGAGTGAACTGCATCATGTCCCGGAACGCCGGCCCGGCGACCGCCGCGCCCCCGTTGTTGGGTGCGTACACGAAGACCGAGATCACGTACCGGGGGTTCTCGGCGGGAGCCATCCCGATGAAGGAGGACACCTCACCGGGCTGCTTCTTGCCGTTCACCAGCCGCCACCCGGTTCCGGTCTTGCCGGCGACCCGGTAGCCGGGGACGGCGGCCGTCAGACCGGTGGCGCGGTCGACGGTGGTGACCGCCTCCAGCATGGTGCGCAGGGCCGCCGCGTTCTGTGGGCTGAGCACCGAGCGGGTCACCGGGGCCGGCGCGGGGGTGCGCTTGCCGTCCGGGCCGATCACCTCCTTGACCAGGTGCGGCTGCACGTACGTGCCGTTGTTGGCGATGGCGGCGTACGCGGCGGTCATCTGCAGCGGCGTGGCGTCGACGCTGTGCCCGATCGGCACCGACCCGTACGACGACCCGCTCCACTCATCGGCCGGCAACAGGCGCCCGCTGGCCTCCCCGGGCATCCCCTCACCGGTGGGCTTACCCAGCCCGAACCGCTTCTGGTAGTCGATCAGCCGGTCCCGGCCGAGCCGGTCGGCGACAGTGATGGCGCCGACGTTGGACGAGTAGGCGAGCATGCCCGGGATGCTCATCCGCTTGCCGTCGGCCGGGTGGGTGTCGGGGAACCAGGTGTCGCCCATCTTGATGCCGTTGGCGACGGGGAACGTGGTGTCCGGGGTGATCACCCCCTCCTGCAGCGCCGCGCCGTAGGTGATCGCCTTGTGCACCGAGCCCGGGTCGACCACGAAGCTGGTCGCGGCGTCCTCCCGGGCGACCGGGTCGCTGGGGAGCGGCTTCGCCGCGTCGTAGGTGGGGTTGCTGGCCTGGGCCAGCACCGCGCCGGAGGGAATCTCCATGATCACGGCGGCGCCGGTGCCGCCCGGCACCTTGGCCATGCCCGCGCTGAGGATCTGCTGGGTGCGGAACTGCAGGTCACGAACGATGGTGAGGCTCAGGGAGCTGCCCGGCTTGGCGGGAGTGGTCCGGCTGTAGCCGCCCGGGATCGGCGCTCCGAGGTCGCCGAGGCCGGCCTCGTACACCCGCTTGCCGTCCTGCCCGGCGAGCACGTCGTCGTAGCGGGCCTCCAGCCCTTCCAGGCCGTCCATGTCCTGGCTGGTGAAGCCGATCAGGTTGGCCGCCAGGTCACCGCCGGGCACGTCGCGACGTTCGTCGCGGTGCACCCCGATACCGGGCAGCTCCAGCGCCTGCACCCGCTTGGCGGTCGGGATCTCCACACCCCGCGCCAGGTAGGCGAACGTGGACGCGATGCCGTTCTCCAGCTTGCGCGGCCTCATCAGCTCCATCAGCTTCGACACCGGGATGCCGAGCAGCGGCGAGAGCGCCTTCGCGGTGCCGGCGGAGTCTTCGACCTTGGTCGGGTCGGCGTACACGTACCGCGCCTCGACGCTGCGGGCCAGCGGCGCGCCGGTGCTGTCGTAGATCGCGCCGCGCGGCGCCGGCAGCTCGACGGTGCGGGTCCGGTCGGTGACGCCGCCCCCGGCGTAGGCCGGGGCGTCGACCGCCTGGAGGAAGATCAACCGGATCCCGATGACGGCGAACAGGGTCAGCGCGAGCACGGTGCCCAGCCGCAGCCGCAGCCGCGAGTCGGCGAGCTTCGGTGGGCGTCGCGGCTTGCGGGACGGCCGCCGGGCCGCCGGTCGGTCGGTGCGACGCGGCGCGCGTGGCGTGGTGCGGCGACGCGGCGGCGGCTCGTCCCCACCGGGACCCCGTGGGGTACGCGGCACGACGGTCCGCACCACCCCACCGCGTCCGGCGGCCGGAGCGTCGCGCCGGCCGGAACGGGCGGCGGCCCGGCCGCCGTCGAGCACCTGCAACGCCGGCCGGAACGGGTCACCGGAGCGGGTGCTGCGCGGCGTACGCCGCTGCTCGGCACCCTGGCCACGGGTCGGCGTGCCGCGCTCCTCGCGGACCGTGCGACCCCTCGGGGTGTACGCGCGCGCGCCGGAGATGCCCCCGATGCCCGGCTCGCCGGTGCGCGGCTCGCCGTCGACGGGCTTGGCATCACGTGCAGAACCGCGCCGGGACCCCGTAGGGTCCCGGCGCGGCTCGTCCGACCTTGGTGGCACCGGTCAGCCTCCCGCACCCTGGCTGGTCACCGACGGCTGGCCGTTGGCCGGCTGCGGCACCTCGAGGGTCTTGCCGTCCGGCAGCCGGATGTAGCCGGGCTCGCCGGCGTCGACCAGACCCAGCCGCCGCGCCTCGGCGGTCAGGTTGCCCGGCGCCTCGGCCTCGGCGATCTGCTTGTCCAGCTGCTGCTTCTCCAGGTCCAGTCGAGCCTGCTGCTGCTGCAACCGCTCCAACCGGAACGCGTTCTCATTGATCTTGGTGTTGACCGCCAGGATGCCCAGCACCCCGCCGACCACCAGCACCACGATCAGCGCCGCGAACGGCGCACGCGGCACCGAGATCGGCGGCGGCGGCGCCACCCGCAACCGGGGCGGGCGGGCGACGGTCGCACTGCCGGCCTTCTCGACCGGACGCAGCGCGGCGGTGCCCTGAGTCGGGAACTCGCGCGCCCCCCGGGCGCGAGTCTCCCCCTGCCGGTTCACTCGATCGATGCGTGGCGTACCGTTTCCGAGGCGTGGAGCCCGCTCCGCCGCGATCCGGCCCCCCGACCGCGGTGCGCGCTGCCCGCCGCCGGTCACGTCCCGGCGGTCGCGCTTGTCAATGCTCATGTCCCTCCCCCTCAACATCCGTCCCTCTAGCCGTCCCGGTGCCCCTGACCCCCCACGGATCAGGCGGACCCCGTGCCCGGTTGGTGCATTCCCTTCACCCGTCGGCGGGACCGTTCGCGGTCGGTCCGCCCAAGCTCTGTCGCGTTCGGGTCGAGTCGCTCCGCGGCCCGCAGCCGCACCGAGGCGGCCCGCGGGTTCGCGGCGACCTCCGCCTCCCCGGGCAGTTCGGCGCCCCGGCTGAGCAGCCGGAACGTCGGACCGGACCCGGGAAGCTCGACCGGGAGGTCAATCGGGCCCTTACTGCGGACCCGGTCCGTGAGGGCCGCCTTGGTGAGCCTGTCCTCCAGCGAGTGGTAGGACAGGACCACCATGCGACCGCCCACGGTCAGTGCGTCGAGTGCGGATGGCAACGCTGTCTCCAGCGCTGCCAGCTCTCTGTTTACCTCGATCCGTAAAGCCTGAAACGTTCTCTTTGCCGGGTGACCGCCCGTTCGTCGGGCTGGCGCCGGAATGGAGTCCCGAACCAGCTCCGCCAGCAGCGCGGACGAGGTGATCCGGGCCCGCTCCCGCTGCCGGATGATCGCCGAGGCGATCCGACCGGCGAACTTCTCCTCGCCGTAGACCCGCAGCACCCGGGCCAGATCCGGATGCGCATACGTGTTGACCACCTCCTCGGCGGTCACCCCCCGGGTCTGGTCCATCCGCATGTCCAGCGGCGCGTCCTGGGCGTACGCGAACCCGCGGTCGGGCGCGTCCAACTGCAATGACGAGACACCCAGGTCGAACAGGATGCCGTCGATGGCCGGATAGCCCAGCCGCTCCAGCACGTCCGGCAACTCGTCGTAGACGGCGTGCTCCAGGTGCACCCGATCGGCGAACCGGGCCAGCCGGACCCGCGCGTGAGCGAGCGCCTCGGTGTCCCGGTCGAGCCCGATCAGGACCGTCTCCGGATGCGCCTCGAGCACCGCCTCCGCGTGCCCGGCCAGGCCGAGCGTCGCGTCGACGTAGACCGTCCGGCCGCCTCGACCCAGCGCGGGGGCCAGCAGCTCGAGGCACCGCTCGAGCAGCACCGGCACGTGCGTGCCGCGCAACTCCCCCATGTCGACCCCCACTGGTTGAAACGTCCGTTCTTGTCGTGCGCCTGTCGTCGGACGGCGCTGCCGTCGTACCGCCAGATCCCCATCCGCTCCCGCCTGACACCGGACCGTCGCCCAGTGACTGGATCGTGCGCCTGGCACCGGGGAAGTGATGCCAGGAACTCGAAAGCGGCTGGAGATCTCGCAGTACGTCGGGCGCCGTTACCGCCCTACAGACCGCCGGGCAGCACCCCCTCCTCGATGTCGGCGAAGTCGTCTTCGCTCTCGGCGAGGTAGGTCTCCCAGGCGACCTTGTCCCAGATCTCCACCCGCGTGCTCGCGCCGATCACCACCAGCTCGCGGTTGAGTGCGGCGTAGGCGCGCAGGTGGGCCGGAATGGTCACCCGACCCTGCTTGTCCGGAACCTCGTCGTGCGCACTGGCGAAGAAGACCCGGCTGTAGGCCCGGGCCGCCTTGTGTGTCATCGGCTGTGCGCGCAACTGCTCCGCGATCCGCTGGAACTCAGGAGTCGGGAAGACGTAGAGGCAGCGCTCCTGCCCTTTGGTGACCACGACACCCCCCGCCAGCTCATCCCGGAACTTCGCCGGAAGGATCAACCGGCCCTTTTCGTCTAGGCGCGGAGTGTGGGTGCCGAGAAACATCGGCCCAACCCCCTCGCCCTTGAGCGGCGTTCGCGGCGCCGCTGACCCCCCGGGCCGGTGAGCCCTCCCGGCCTCACCATTGGTCCCCACTCTACTCCACTTCCCTCCACCCGCAACCAAATTCACCCGCGCGGCGCGCCTTACTCGGGGGCAAAACCGCACGTCACGAGGGGTGGAGCGGAGTGGAGGGCGCCGGCCGACCCTCGGCGTGGTCCGCTTTCCGACATAGATCGACTCCGTCCGGGGGACGCCGACCCGGCCGCCCGCGCAGCCACCACGGCCGAACGGTTCACCGTCGGCGGCGATCTGGTGGGGCCGGCGGTCCGGTAACCTCGCTCGCGTGACGGACGCGAAAATGCCCCTACGGGCCAAGGTGGCCAGCTCCGTGTCACGGACCGCCGCGGCGCTCTCCCGGGCGGCCGGCCGTGGCGACGGTTCGGTGATCGGCGGGTGGATCGGCCTGAAGATCGACCCGGACCTGCTGGCCCACCTGTCGGCCGGGCGCGCGATCGCGCTCGTCTCCGGCACCAACGGCAAGACCACCACCACCCGGTTGACCTCCGCCGCGGTCGGCGTGCTCGGCCGGGTCGCCACCAACTCGTTCGGCGCCAACATGCCCAGCGGGCACACCTCGGCGCTGGCCAAGGCCGGCAGCACCCCGTACGCGGTGCTGGAGGTCGACGAGCACTATCTGGCCCAGGTGCTGGAGGCGACCGAGCCACACGTGGTCGCGCTGCTGAACCTCTCCCGCGACCAGCTCGACCGCGCCAAGGAGGTCGCCATGATGGCGCAGCTCTGGCGCGCGGCGCTGGTCCGGCACACCGACGTACGGGTGGTGGCCAACGCCGACGACCCGCTGGTGGTGTGGGCCGCCACCCCGCCCGGCGACCCCGCCCGGGGCATCAAGCCGCCGCACGTGACGTGGTTCAGCGCCGGCCAGCGCTGGCACGACGACTCCTGGGTCTGCCCGGAGTGCGGCTCGACGATCCAGCGCTCCGGCGAGCAGTGGTGGTGCACCGGCTGCCCGCTACGGCGACCGGAGCCGCACTGGGTCGTCGAGGACGAGGGCGTGCTCGACCCCAGCGGCGCCTGGCACAAGGTCTCCCTCCAGCTGCCCGGCAAGGTCAACCTCGGCAACGCGGCGACGGCGCTGGCGGTGGCGGCCGAGTTCGGCGTCCGCCCGGTCGACGCGGTGTCCCGCCTCGGCATCGTCACCTCGGTCGCCGGCCGCTACGCGCAGGTCGACAAGGACGGGCGCAACATCCGGCTGCTGCTGGCCAAGAACCCGGCCAGCTGGCTGGAGGCGTTCGACATGGCCGACGAAGCGCCGACCCTGCTCTCCATCAACGCGCGCGACCCCGACGGCATGGACACCTCCTGGCTCTACGACGTCGACTTCGCCCCGCTCCGGGGCCGGCAGGTGCTGATCACCGGCGACCGGGCGTACGACCTGGCGGTGCGGCTGGACGTCAACGACGTCCCGTTCCAGCACGTCCGGACGTTCGACGACGCGCTCCGGGCGGTCCCGCCCGGGCGGCTGGAGGTCATCGCGAACTACACCGCGTTCCAGGACATCCGAGCGGAGTTGGACCGTGTCATCTGAGAGTCTGCGCATCGTCTGGATCTACCCCGACCTGCTCTCCACCTACGGAGACCGGGGCAACGCCCTGATCCTCGCCCGTCGGGCCCGTCAGCGCGGGATGCCGGTCGAGGTGCTGGAGGTCCGCTCGGATGAGCGGCTGCCCGCGACCGCCGACATCTACCTGGTCGGCGGCGGCGAGGACGGCCCGCAGGCGCTGGGCGCCCAGCGGCTGCTCGCCGACGGCGGCCTGCACCGCGCTGTCGCCCAGGGCTCGGTCGTGTTCGGCGTCTGCGCCGGCTACCAACTGCTCGGCACGTCGTTCTTCGCCAAGGGCGTGCAGTGCCGCGGGCTGGAGCTGCTCGACCTGCAGTCCGACCGGGGTGAGACCCGGGCCGTGGGCGAGCTGGCCGGCGAGATCGACCCCCGGCTGGGCCTGCCCCCGCTCACCGGCTTCGAGAACCACGGCGGTCGCACCCACCTCGGTCCGGAGGTCTCCCCGCTGGCCCGGGTCACCGCCGGGGTGGGCAACGACGGCGCCACCGAGGGCGCGTGGCGCGGCAAGCTCCTGGGCACCTACTCGCACGGCCCGGCGCTGGCTCGCAACCCGGCCCTGGCCGACCTGTTGCTGCGCTGGGCCACCGGGGCGCACCAGCTCCCGCCGTTGGACGACACCTGGTCGGACCGGCTCCGCAACGAGCGCCGCTCCGCGGTAGCCGCCGCCCGGGCATGATCCGCGCCGTCCGGCGGCTGCTCCGGCAGCCGTCGGCCGTCCGGTTCGCCCTGCTCGTGCTGCTGATCGGCGCCTGCGGGTTACTGCTGCTGCTGGTGCCCCACCCGGATCCGGAGCAGCTGCCGTTGGTCGCCGACCGACTGGGCGACCTGGCCCCGGTGGCGGCGATCCTCGGGGGCGCGCTGCTGCTGGTGGCGCTGGTGCCCCGGACCTTCATCACGCTCGCCGCGGGCGCGATCTTCGGCCCCCTGGAAGGTGCCGGGTACGCACTGGGCGCCGCGCTGCTGGCCGCGGCGATCGGGTTCACCGTCGGCCGGTTGCTCGGTCGGGAGTTCGTCGCCGAACGGGTCCGCGGTCGACTGGCCCGCCTCGACCGCTGGTTCGCCCGGCAGAGCGTGCTCGGGGTGGTGACCGTCCGGCTGCTGCCGATCGCCGGCTTCGGGCTGGTCAGCTACGGCTACGGCACGACCGGCGCCCGGGTGCTGCCGTTCCTGGCCGGCAGCGTGATCGCGTCCGCGCCGACAGCCTTCGGCTACGCGGCGATCGGTGCGGCGGTCAGCTCCCCGGGCGAGGTCAACTGGTACGCCGCCGCCCCGGCCAGCCTGGGCCTGATCGCCAGCCTGGTGCTCATCCACCAGTGGTGGCGCGCCGAACGCCGCCGCCGCGCCACCCAACCCTGACCCCACCCCACCCCCAGCCCCGCCGATCTTGCAGTTCCTGTCCCGACAAACCGTGCTGCGACGGGCGAAACGACATCCGAAAGTGCAAGATCGACGAGACCGGGGCGACGAGGCCGGGGCGACGCGGGCAGGGCGACGCGGGGCGGGGACGGGGTGCGGGGACGGGGTGCGGGTCAGGCGACCACGGAGACCATGCGGCCCTTGACCACGATGACCTTGCGGGGTTCCTTGCCGCCCAGGGTCGCGGCCACCGCGTCCAGGGCCGCCGCGCGGACGGTCTCCTCGGCGGCGTCGGCGGCGACCTCGATGCGGCCACGAACCTTGCCGTTGACCTGCACCGGGTAGGTCACCGTGTCGGCCACCAGCAACGCCGGGTCGGCGCTCGGGAAGTCCGCGTACGTCAGCGAGGTGTCATGGCCCAGCTTGCGCCACAACTCCTCGGCCAGGTGCGGGGCGAACGGCGCCACCATCAGCACCAGCGGCTCGGCCACCTCGCGGGGCGTCGCCGACAGCCCGGTCAGCCCGTTGGTCAGCTGGATCAGCTTGGCGATGGCGGTGTTGAACCGGATGCCGTCCATGTCGCCACGGACCCCGTCGATGACCTTGTGCAGCAGCCGGCGGGTCGCCTCGTCGGCCGGGTCCTCGGTGATCCGCAGGGCACCGGTCTGCTCGTCGACAACGGCCCGCCAGACCCGCTGCAGGAACCGGTACGAGCCGACCACCGCCCGGGTCTCCCAGGGGCGGGACACCTCCAGCGGGCCCATCGACATCTCGTACACCCGGAAGGTGTCAGCGCCGTAGGCGGCGCACATCTCGTCGGGGGTCACCACGTTCTTCAGCGACTTGCCCATCTTGCCGTACTCGCGGTTCACCGCCAGGTCGCCCAGGTAGTAGGCGCCGTCGCGCTCGAAGACCTCCTCGGCCTGCACGTAGCTGCCGCGCGAGTCGGTGTACGCGTACGCCTGGATCATGCCCTGGTTGAACAGCTTGCGGAACGGCTCGAACGACGACACGTGCCCCAGGTCGAACAGGACCTTGTGCCAGAAGCGCGCGTACAACAGGTGCAGCACGGCGTGCTCGGCGCCGCCGACGTACAGGTCGGTGCCCCCGCAGTCGCCCTCGCCGCGCGGACCCATCCAGTAGCGCTCGTTCTCCGCGTCCACGAACCGGTCGGAGTTGCTCGGGTCCAGGTAGCGCAGCTCGTACCAGCAGGAGCCGGCCCACTGCGGCATCACGTTGGTCTCGCGGGTGTAGCGCTTCGGCCCGTCGCCCAGGTCCAGCTCCACCTCGACCCAGTCGCGGCGACGCGACAGCGGGGTCTCCGGGTTGGAGGCCGCGTCGTCCGGGTCGAACGTCTTCGGGGAGAAGTCCTCCACCTCCGGCAGCTCGACAGGCAGCATCTCCTCCGGCAGGGCGATCGCGGCGCCGGTCTCGTCGTAGACGATCGGGAACGGCTCACCCCAGTAGCGCTGCCGGGAGAACAGCCAGTCGCGCAGCCGGTAGGTCACCGCGCCGGTGCCGTGTCCGTTCGCCTCCAGCCACGCGATGATCGCCGCCTTGGCGTCGGCGACCCCCAGGCCGTCCAGGTCCAGGCCGCGCTCGGGCGCGGCGCTGTTGATCGCCGGGCCGTCACCGGTGTACGCCTTGCCGTCGAAGCCCTCCGACGGCTGCACGGTCCGCACGATGGGCAGCTCGAAGACCTCGGCGAACGCCCAGTCCCGCTCGTCCTGCGCCGGCACCGCCATGATCGCGCCGGTGCCGTAGCCGGCCAGCACGTAGTCGGCGATGAAGATCGGGATCTGCCCGCCGGTGACCGGGTTGGTGGCGTACGCGCCGATGAAGACGCCGGTCTTCTCCTTGCTGTCGGACTGCCGCTCGACGTCGGTCTTGGCGGCTGCCGCCTTCCGGTACGCCTCGACGGCCTCCCGGGGGCCGGCGTGCCCTCCGGTCCAGGCGTCTCGCGTGCCCGCCGGCCAGCTGGTCGGCGCCAGCGTGTCGACCAGCTCGTGCTCGGGCGCCAGCACCATGTAGGTGGCGCCGAAGATGGTGTCCGGCCGGGTGGTGAACACCCGGATCGGCGCCCCGGCCGTGGCGAAGTCGATGTGCGCGCCCTGCGAGCGGCCGATCCAGTTGCGCTGCATCAGCTTGATCGGCTCGGGCCAGTCCAGGCTGTCCAGGTCGTCCAGCAGCCGGTCACCGTACGCGGTGATCCGCATCTTCCACTGCTTCAGGTTGCGCTTGAAGACCGGGAAGTTGCCCCGGTCGGAGCGACCGTCGGCGGTGACCTCCTCGTTGGCCAGCACGGTGCCCAGCCCTGGGCACCAGTTCACCGGCGCCTCCGAGACGTACGCCAGCCGGTGGTCGTCGACGACCTGTCGGCGCTCGGCGACGCTCAGCTCCGCCCAGGGGCGGCCGTCCGGGGTGGACCGGCTGCCGCCTTCGAACTCGGCGATCAGCTCGGCGATGGGCCGGGCCTTCGCGGCGTCGCGGTCGTACCAGGAGTTGAAGATCTGCAGGAAGATCCACTGCGTCCAGCGGTAGAAGTCGGTGTCGATCGTCGCCACCGAACGCCGCTCGTCGTGCGCCAGACCCAGTCGGCGCAGCTGCGCCTTGTACCGCTCGATGTTCGCCACCGTGGTGGTACGCGGGTGGGTGCCGGTCTGCACCGCGTACTGCTCGGCGGGCAGACCGAACGCGTCGAAGCCCATCGCGTGCAGCACGTTGCGCCCGGCCATCCGCTGGTAACGGGCGTAGCAGTCGGTGCCGATGTAGCCCAGTGGGTGGCCGACGTGCAGGCCCGCACCGGAGGGGTACGGGAACATGTCCAGCACGTACAACTTCTCCGCGCCGGCGCGCGGGTGGGTCGGGTCGGCCAGCGGCCCGGTCGGGTTCGGTGCGTGGAAGGTGCCCTCGCGCGCCCAGGTGTCCTGCCAACGGATCTCGATCTCGTCGGCCAGGGCCGCGGTGTACCGGAACGGGGGAATGTCGCCCGCCGGTGCGGCTGCCTCACTCATCGTCTCTCCTCGCTTCGCTTCGCTTCGTCTCGGCACCACCGGGCCGGGCCGGCGGCGGGCACAAAAAAGCCCCTCGCGCAGGAGGGGCCGCCGTGCTGTCGCTGCGTTCAGCGCATCAGCACGGCCCGGTAAGAAGCAGGAAGACTCCGGCCATGCCCCGCAGTGTACCTCGCCCACGGTTCGTCCTGCCGGCCCCCGGGCGGCTCGAAGCCGTTCCCCCGAGCTGGCGAAAATCGGTGCGTAACCGACGGACTACCTGCGGGGGTCGGCGATAACGACAAACATGGTTAGCCTGAGAGACCAGTGAGATTCCTGCGGCAAACGAGGCTCGGCGTCGCGAACCCAACGGCGGGTCCAGGTGCTCTCTGTGCAGAGCTGCCGTGACGGCGACGAGGAGGAGGCCCGTGACACAACAGACCTGGGACGAGGTGGGCGGCCTATTGCCGCACGACGAGTTCCGCGCCGCCAGCGAGGCCATCGTGGCCAACATCGAGCAGGTCATCGAGGGTAAGACCGCCACCGTGCGGCTCGCCCTGGCCGTCCTGCTCGCCGAGGGTCACCTCCTGATCGAAGACGTCCCAGGTGTCGGCAAGACCAAGCTGGCCAAGGCCCTCGCGCGGTCCATCGACTGCACGGTGCGGCGCATCCAGTTCACCCCCGACCTGCTGCCCAGCGACGTCACCGGGGTCAGCGTCTACAACCAGGAGACGCACGACTTCGAGTTCCGTCCGGGCGCCGTGTTCGCCAACCTGGTGGTCGGTGACGAGATCAACCGGGCCTCGCCGAAGACCCAGTCGGCGTTGCTGGAGTGCATGGAGGAGCGGCAGGTCACCGTCGACGGGGTGACGTACCAGCTCCAGACCCCGTTCATGGTGATCGCCACCCAGAACCCGATCGAGATGGAGGGGACCTATCCGCTGCCGGAGGCGCAGCGCGACCGGTTCACCGCCCGCATCGCGATGGGTTACCCGGACTCCAACGCCGAGCTGGCCATGCTCGACGGTCACGGCGCCACCGACCCGCTGCACGAGCTGCGCGCGGTCTCCGACGCGGCCATCGTCCGGCAGCTCATCGCCACCGTCCGGCAGGTGCACGTCGCGGACGCGGTCAAGCAGTACGCGATCGACCTGGTCACCGCCACCCGCGAGGCCCCCGACCTGCGGCTCGGCGCGTCCCCCCGGGCGACCCTGCAGTTGCTGCGCACCGCCCGCGCGGTCGCCGCCCTGGAGGGCCGCGACTACGTCCTCCCCGACGACCTGCAGGCCCTGGCGGTGCCGGTGCTCGCCCACCGGATCATCCCGACCGCCGACGCGCAGCTCGCCCGACGCACCACCGACGCCATCGTCTCCGAGCTGGTGCACCGCCTGCCGCTCCCCCACGACCGGCAGCGCAACCCGTACGACACCCGGCCCGCCACCGGAAACGGCCGCGCGCCCTACGAGCCGCGGAGGCCATGACGTGCGTGCCGGGCTACGCGGGCTGACCACCCGCGGGCGGTCCTTCCTCGCCGCCGCGGTCGCGGCGGCGATCTCGGCCGGCATCCTCGGCGAGAAGGACCTGCTGCGGGTGGCCGTGCTGTTGGCCATCCTGCCGTTGCTGGCCGCCGCCTACGTCGGGCGCAGCCGCTACAAGCTGGCCTGCAACCGTTCGCTGGACCCGCACCGGGTTCCGGTCGGGGCCAACTCCCGGGTGGTGCTGCGCCTGCAGAACCTGTCCCGGCTGCCGACCGGCACCCTGCTCCTGGAGGACCGGCTGCCCTACGCGCTGGGCAGCCGGCCCCGGGTCGTGTTGGAGCGGCTCGGCGCGCACCAGGCCAGCTCCGTGGCGTACACGGTGCGGGCCGACGTGCGGGGCCGCTACGACGTGGGCCCGCTGGTCGTCCGGATGACCGATCCGTTCGGCCTCTGCGAGCTCACCCGCTCGTTCCCCAGCACCGACCACCTGACGGTCATCCCGCAGGTCACCCCGCTGCCGTCGGTCCGGCTCCCCGGGGAGTACGCGGGCAGCGGCGACAGCCGGGCCCGCTCGGTGGCGGTGCACGGCGAGGACGACGCGGCGACCCGGGAGTACCGGCGCGGCGACGACCTGCGCCGGGTGCACTGGAAGTCCACCGCCCGCACCGGTGAGCTGATGGTGCGCCGCGAGGAGCAGCCCTGGGAGAGCCGCGCCACCGTCGTGCTGGACACCCGGGCGTACGGCCACCGCGGCGAGGGGCCGACGGCCAGTTTCGAGTGGGCGGTCTCGGCCGCCGCGAGCATCGCCGTCCACCTGCGGCAGGCCGGTTACAAGTTGCGGCTGGTCACCGGCGCGGGGGCGGACGTGGACGCCTCGGAGGCCGGCGGGGACGGGGCGCTGCTCGACCACCTCGCCGAGGTACGACTGGATCAGCGTGCCGAGGTCACCGGCCTCGTGCAGCGGGTCCGCCAGCGCTCCGACGGTGGTCTGATCATCGGCCTGTTCGGCACTGTCAGCGTCGCCGAGGCGGAGCTGCTGGCCGGGCTGCGGGGCAACAACGCCACCTGCGTCGGCTTCCTGTTGAACAGCTCCACCTGGCTCAGCCTGCCCGAGAAGGCCCGCGCCGAGGCGGAACACGCGCACGCCGCCGCCGTCCTCGCCATGTTGCAGAGTGGCTGGCGGGTGGTCGGCGTCGACCACGGCGGCCGGCTACCGGCGCTGTGGCCGCAGGCCGGCCGGGGTGCGCAGGGGTTCGCCATGCGGGCCGCGCTGGCCGAGACGGTCGCCGGCGGTGTGCGATGAACGGAAGGCTCCCCTCATGATCAGCAGTCGGAACATCGGCGTGGTGGCGGCGGTGGCCACGCTGCTGGCCGCCGCACCGCTGTCGGCCATCTTCCAGGGCTGGACGTGGTTGATCGAGTCCATCATCGCGGTCGCCGTGGTGGCCGGGGTGGCCGCACTGACCCGACTCGTCCGGGCACCGCTGTGGGGTCAGGTGCTGGGCATGCTGGCCGGCCTGATGCTTGCCCTGACCTGGTTGTTCCCCAGCGGCGAGGAGCTGCTCGCGATCCTGCCGACCCCGGGCACCTTCGCGTACTTCGGTGACCTGCTCGCCGGCTCCATGCAGGACATGCGTTCGTACGGGGTCGAGGTCCCGGACACTGACCCGCTGCTGTTCATCGCCGTCCTCGGCGTCGGTGCGGTCGCCGTGCTGGTGGACGTGCTGGCCGTGGGGTTGCGTCGGCCCGCCCTGGCCGGGCTGCCGATGCTCGCCATCTACTCGGTGCCGGTCGCCGTCTACGTCGACAGCGTCCCCGCGGTGCCGTTCGTGGTGGGCGCCGCCGGTTACCTCTGGCTGCTGGTCACCGACAACGTCGACCGCGTACGCCGCTTCGGGCGGCGGTTCACCGGTGACGGCCGCGACGTCGACGTGTGGGAGGCCTCCCCGCTGGCGTCCGCCGGCCGCCGGCTCGCGGCGGTCGGGGTGGCCCTGGCGGTGCTGCTGCCGTTGGCGGTGCCCGGCATGACCGGCGGGCTGCTCGACTCGCTCAGCCGAGGGTCGGGCAACGGCACCGGGAACGGGGGCGGCTCGGGTGGCACGTCGGGTCGGATCGACCTGTTCGCCTCGCTCGCCGGCCAGCTCAACCAGTCCCAGGTAGCCGACCTGGTGAAGGTGAAGACGTCCGAGCAGAACCCGTTCTACCTGCGCTACGCGGTCGCCGACGAGCTGCGCCCCAGCGGTTTCCAGGCGCGCAACCCCAGCGGCCGGTCGGTGAACCGGGACCTGCCGAACCCGGCCGAGAGGGCCGGCCCAGGCGTGCAGCAGGCCACCTACCAGGCGACGGTCGAGGTCACCAAGAGCCTCAGCATGTCGCTGATGCCGGTGTACGCCGAGCCGACCCGCACCGACGACCTCAGCGACAACTGGCTCTACGACACCAACCAGCAGGTGGTCTTCTCCAACCGGGAGAACTCCCGGGGCCGGAAGTACTCCTTCGACTACGTCCGCTCGACCTTCACGCAGGCGGCGTTGCGGGCCGCGCAGCCACTGCCGGCCGACCATCCCGTACGCCGTCAGATGACCGCCACCCCCGCGCCGGTGCCCGAGGTGGAGGAGCTGGTCAAGGGGTTGATCCAGGGCAAGCGCACGGACTACGACCGGGTGTTGGCGATCTACCAGCACTTCTCGGCGGACAACGGGTTCAGCTACCGGTTGAGCACCGAGAGCGGCAGCAGCGGTCAGGACATCGTCAACTTCCTGACCAACAAGGTCGGCTACTGCCAGCAGTACGCCGCCGCGATGGCCTGGCTGGTCCGCTCGGCCGGCATCCCGGCCCGGGTCGCGTTCGGGTTCACCAACGGCAGCAAGCGCGACGGTGACACCTACACGCTGACCAACCTCAATCTGCACGCCTGGACCGAGGTCTACTTCGACGGGGCCGGTTGGGTGCCGTTCGACGCCACCCCGGCGTACGGGGTGCCCGGCGCGACCCGGTCGCCCTGGGCGCCGGACAACGACGCACCGGAGACGCCCAGCCCGGACACTGAGGTCCCGACCACACCGACGGACCCGGGAGCCTCGGCCGGGCCCTCCAGCCCGGACAACGCCGACCGGGAAACCGACGAGGGGTTCGCAGCCGGTGGGACGACGCCGGACGAGCAGCCACCGGTCTGGCCCTGGTGGGCGGCGGGCCTGGTGGCACTGCTGGCGCTGCTCGCGGTGCCGGCACTGCGCCGGTTGGCGCTACGCCGCCGACGGGGTGGCCGCGAGGTGCGCGCGGCGGTGGCCTCCGCCAGTGTCGACGGCGACAGCAAGCCGGGGGCGCGACCGGTGGTGGTCAGTGTGGACGCCAGCCGGGCCCGCGCGGACGCGCACGCCGCCTGGGCGGAGCTGCTCGACACGCTGGTGGACTTCCGGGTCCCGGTTGATCCGACCGAGACGCCCCGGGCGACCGCGGACCGACTTGTCCGGGACGCTCTGGACGACGACGACGACGAGGCGATCGGGTCGGCGCGGCTGCTCGGCCGGGCGGAGGAGCGGGCCCGCTACGCGCGGGATCCGCTGACCGGTGAGCGGTTGTTGCCGGCGCTCCGCGCGGTCCGTGCGGCGCTCGCCACCCGGGCGGACCGACGGACCCGCCTGCTCGCCACGGTGCTGCCGCCCTCGGTGTTGCTGCGCTGGCGTACCACCCTGGCGGACAGGTCCGGCCGGATGGTGGCGTTCACCGGGCGGGCCCGGTACCGCCTGCTGCGGTGGAACCCTCGACGGATGCTGGCCGACCGGGCAGCTCGCTGACCGGGCAGTTCCCCGACTCGCTGACAGGGCAGTTCCAGATCCGGGGCGGCGGCCACCACCGCCGCCCCCCTGTCTGCCCGCCTAAGGTGCCGCCACCCAAGATCGTGCCCGATCCAGGAAAGAGGCCCCTCCCTGGCGCACGATGCCACTCCATCCGGGATCGAGCACGATCATGCGGAAAGGTGGTCCTGCGGAGAGTGATCAGCGGGGAAGAAGGGCGCGCGGATACGACGGAGGTCGCCGGGGGCCTGCCCGGCGACCGCTCGTCGCGGCGTACGGCCCGCCTCAGCGGCGGGACCGGCTCAGCGGTGCCCCTCCGGGCGCTGCCGCCACCTGTCCTCCATGCGGTCCAGGATCGACGACCGGCGACCGGATCGGCCACCGCGCGGACGACGGCGACTCGTCGTGCCGCCCACCACGTGCAGGTCGGGTGACTGCGCCCGCCGGTGCGACTGCACCGCGAACGCGGCCGACGCCAGCATGACGACAAAGCCCGCCACCGCCAGTGGTGGAGTCTTGATCACCGCGCCATAGACCAGTAGAGCCAAGCCAGCGATGATGACGCCGGCGGCGACGAGCAGGCGACGCCGCGCATGGAAGCGCGGATCGCTGGCGCGCACGGCCGAGGCGAATTTGGGGTCCTCGGCAAGCGACCGCTCGATCTGCTCGAACAGCCGCTGCTCGTGCTCCGAGAGCGGCACGGCACTCCTCCCCGGTCACGTTGGTCGGGCCCACTCGGGCCGACAGACCGTGGCAGCCATCCGGCTGCTTACCCGCAAGTCTACGAGGGGGGTCGCGCGTCGGAAAGCGGGACGACCTATGGGCGGGGTGGATTTTCGTTTCGACGGGGATCACGGTCGCCCATCAGACTGGCCGGACCTATGACGGACCGCCCGAAACGGGCAGCGGCGGCGTCCGCGGCAGCTTCCGCCTCGCGCCAGCCGCGCTCGGGGGCGCCGAGGGTGAGTTGCCGGGGAGCGCCCTTCGCCGGGGCGAGTCCTTCCACCCGGACACCGACGAGTCGGATCCGCTCGCCCGGGTCCAGTGCGGTGTAGAGCGCCCAGGCCGTGTCGAACATCTCACGGGCGGTGTCGGTGGGCACGTCGAGGGTGCGAGATCGGCTGACGGTGCGGAAGTCGGCCAGCCGGACCTTGAGCGAGACGGTGCGCCCCACCTGGCCGGAGCCGCGTAACCGGACGCCGACCTTAGCGCTGAGCGCGAGCAACGCGCGGCGGATCTCCAACGGGTCGGCCACGTCGACGTCGAAGGTCACCTCGGCGCCGATCGACTTGTCGACGTGCTCGGGGCTGACCCCGCGCGGGTCGCGACCCCAGGCCAGCTCATGCAGGTGCGACGCCGAGGCGGCACCGACGGCTCGACGGAGCATGCCCACCGGCGCCTCGGCGAGGTCGCCGACGGTGGCCAGGCCGAGCTTGCGCAGCGCCTCCGCGGCCCGCTCCCCCACCCCCCACAGGGCGTCCACCGGCAGCGGGTGCAGGAAGTCGAGCACCTGCGCCGGAGGCACGACCAGCAGGCCGTCCGGCTTGGCCCGGGTGGAACCCAGCTTGGCCACGAACTTGGTCGGCGCCACCCCGACCGAGCAGGTCAGCGCCTGCTCGTCGGCGACCCGGCGACGGATCAGCCGGGCGATGGTGGCCGGCGAACCGAAGAGCCGCCGGGCGCCGGTCACGTCGAGGAACGCCTCGTCGAGGGAGAGCGGCTCGACCAGCGGCGTGACGTCCCGGAAGATCTGCATGACGGCCCGGGAGGCGGCCGAGTACGCGGAGAAGTCCGGTGGCAGGTACACCGCGTGCGGGCAGCGGGCCCGGGCCTGGCTGGTCGGCATCGCGCTGCGTACGCCGTACCGGCGGGCCTCGTAACTGGCCGAGCTGACCACGCCGCGCGGGCCGACGCCGCCGACGATCACCGGCCGGCCACGCAGCTCGGGGCGGCGGCGCACCTCGACCGCGGCGAAGAAGGCGTCCATGTCGACGTGCAGGATCGGGCTGGCGGAGTCGTCGGCGTCCGGCCCGAAGCGCGGATCGTCGCCCCGGGGCAACGACTGACTGCGGCCCATCCCGGCAGGTTAACCCGGGGGTACGACACCACCATCGGCCAGTGGGCCGAACCGCCCCCGGGTCAGCCCCGGACGACCAGCAACGGCACTGTCAGCTCGGCGGCGGTGTCCGACCCGTGGTAGGCCACCAACTTCGACGCCATCGGCCGCTCGGTACGGCTGGCCATGACCGCGTACGTGTCGTTGCAGGTCACCACCACGTCGCCGACGCGGCCCAGGTGTTCCTCGGGCACCGGCCCGAACCAGCCGGTGGCCACCACCTCGTCGCGGGTGCGTACCCGGGCCGTGGCGCCCAGCACCGCCGACCAGGCGGCCAGCACGTCCTCGGTCGCGCCCGGCTCGGTGTGCAGGTAGCGGACCCGGGCCTCGCCGGCCACCAGCCGCACACCGGCCCGCAGCCGCGGATCGGTGTCCAGGTCGAAGCGGTGCGCGGCGGGAATGTCGAGCTGACCGTGGTCGGCGGTGACCAGCAACGCCGCGTCCGGGGGCAGCCCGTCGACCAGCCGGGCGAGCAGGGCGTCCACCTCGGCGGCGGCGACCCGCCAGGGCTCCGAGTCGACGCCGTAGACGTGGCCGTACCGGTCCAGGTCGGCGTGGTAACCGGAGACCAGGGTCGGCCCGGAGCCGGTGGCCAGCGCGGCCAGCATGGCGGCGGCCACCGCGTCTCCGCCGGCGGCGCCCCGGAAGTCGCCACCCCGGTTGGCGGCGACTGTCAACCCGCTGCCGCCGAACTCCGGCCGACTCACCACTGTCGTCGTCACCCCGGCGGCGCGGGCCCGCTCCAACTGGGTGGGCACCGGCTGCCAGCGCAGCGGCGACGGATCGGCGGCCCAGTCCGTGTGGGTGAGCACCCGATCGGTGCCGGGCACCCGGACGGTGAAGCCGAGCACCCCGTGCGCGCCCGGCGCGACACCGGTGCCCAGCGACACCAGGCTGGTCGGGGTGGTGGACGGGAAACCGGCGATCAGCGGGCGGGCCACCGTCGCGGCGAGCCCGGCGAGCGTCGGCGCGTACGGCGCCGCGGTCGGCAGCTGGTACCAGCCGAGCCCGTCGACCAGCAGTACGGCGATCCGGCGTACCCCGGCCAACGAGGGCACCAGCCCCAGCGGGTCGGTCGAGCCGGGCACCCCCAGCACGGCCAGCGCGCTGGGCAGCACGTCGGCGAGCCGGCCGTCGCCGTGCTGCGGCCCGAGGATCGCCAGCGGCGCCGGCACGTCACCGGCTTCGGCGGTCATGCCGGCCGGCGGGCGAACAGGTGCAGTTGGGCGGCCAGATCCCGGTACGGCGACTGGGCGGCCAGCGCACGTTCCAGCTCGACCAGGGCTGCGGGCTGACCGTCGGCGACAGCGGCCGGCAGCAGGTCGGCCAGCACGCGTACCCCGTGGATTTCCTCGACCACCAGCCCGGCGGCGCCGAGCAGCGCGGCGGCGCCCGGGGCGTCGTAGCGTCGGCGCAGCGTGTCGCGCGGCCCCGCGGTGCCGGCCGGATCGGCGGCCACCGCGGTGGCGACGTCCAGGTGCCCGTTCATCGCCCGGCCCAGCACTGCGGCGGCCCGGCCGGCCACCAGCACACTGGCCGCCCCGCCCGGGCGCAGCGCGCTGGCCAGCGCGGCCACCACCGGCGTCGGGTCGTCGACCACCTCCAGTACGGCGTGGCAGAGCACCAGATCGACGCCGGCCGGCTCGACCAGCCCGGCGAGGGCGTCGCCGTCGCCCTGCACGGCGACGATCCGGTCGGCCACCCCGGCCTCGGCGGCGCGGCGGGTGAGCGCGGCGAGCGCGTCGGGGCTGGCGTCGACGACGGTGACCCGATGCCCGGCGCGGGCCAGCGGAACGGCGAAACCGCCGGTGCCGCCGCCCACGTCCAGCACGGTGAGCTCGGCGTCGCCGCGCCGGTCCAGCTCGGCGCGGAGCACCGACCAGATCACGGCGGTGCGGGGTGTCAGCGGCGGCTCGGCGAACCGGCCTCGGGTCTGCTCCACCCGGCCGAGCCTAGTCACCCGGCCCGGTGGTGGCGCGGGCGTGTGGTGGGTGCGCCCACCACACGCCCGATCGGTGCGTGGTGCGGCGGGAGGTCAGGCCTCGGCACCCTCAGTCTCGTCCTCCGCCCGGGACCGGCGCTCGTTGGCCACCGGACCGTTGGTCACCTCGTACTCGCGGGGGTCGGCGAGGTGCGACGGCACCCAGCCGTTGCCCAGTCGGGTCCGCCGGGCGTTGGCGATTCCACCGGTGTACGCGTGATTTCCCGTCACTGTCGTTCCCCCTCACGGATCACGGGCCGCTCTGCCCGCTCGCAACGAGTCTCCCGCTCGGCGGCTCGGGAAACCGTAATGTGGATCACTGGATCAGCGGAAGTCACGGGACGCGGGGCTCACCGGCGGCTCGATGGCGTCCAGCCGGTCGGCGACCAGGTTGGTCACCCCCTCGTGCCGCTGCAACCGCCCCCGCACCACGAGCGCGGCGCTGGTGCGGGCCACCCGCCGGTAGCGCTGCCACAGCCCCGGCGAACAGGTGACGTTGAGCATCCCGGTCTCGTCCTCCAGGTTGAGGAAGGTGACCCCGCCCGCGGTCGCCGGGCGTTGCCGGTGGGTGACGATGCCACCGACCCGGATCCGTTGCCCCGGCTCCACCCGGCCGAGCCGGGCGATCGGCACCGCGCCGAGCACGTCGAGTTGCCCCCGGATGAACCGGGCCGGATGGCTCTCCGGCGACAGCCCGGTGGCCCACACGTCGGCGACCAGCCGGTCCACCGCCTCCAATCCGGGCAGCGTGGGCGCCGCCGCGCCGGTCACCGTGCCGGGCAACCGACCCGGCCGGTCCTGGGCCGCCGCGCCGGCCGCCCACAGCGCCTCCCGCCGGGTCAGCCCGAAACAGGCGAAGGCGTCCGCGGTGGCCAGCGCCTCCAGCTGCGCGGCGGTGAGACCGAGCCGCCGGGCCAGATCCGGCATGTCACGGTACGGCCCACCGGCGACCCGTTCGGCCTCGATCCGTTCGGCCACGTCGGCGCCGAGGGTCCGCACGCTGGACAGGCCGAGCCGGACGGCGGGGCCGCCCAGCCCCCAGGCGTGCGGCGGCTCCCCCGGCCCGCTGCCCCACCGGGTGTCCGGGGTGGACTCCAACACCGCCTTGGCCCCGCTGGCGTTGATGTCCGGACGGCGCACCTCCACCCCGTGCCGGCGGGCGTCGTCGACCAGGGTCTGCGGCGAGTAGAAGCCCATCGGCTGGGCGTTGAGCAGCGCGGCCAGGAACGGCGCCGGGTGGTAGCGCTTGAGCCAGGAACTGGCGTACACCAGGTAGGCGAAGCTCATCGCGTGGCTCTCCGGGAAGCCGTAACTGGCGAACGCGGTGAGCTTGCGGTAGACGTCGTCGGCCAGCTCACCGGTGATGCCCCGCTCGGCCATCCCGGCGTAGAGCCGCTCGGCGATCCGGGTCATCCGCTCGACCGACCGTTTGGCGCCCATCGCCCGGCGCAACTGGTCGGCCTCGGCCGCGTCGAAGCCGGCCAGGTCGATGGCGAGCTGCATCAGCTGCTCCTGGAACAACGGCACACCCAGGGTCTTCTCCAGGGCGTTACGCATCAGCGGGTGCGCGAAGGTCACCGGCTCCTGACCGTTCTTGCGCCGGATGAACGGGTGCACCGAACCACCCTGGATCGGGCCGGGCCGGATCAGCGCCACCTCGACCACCAGGTCGTAGAACTCGCGGGGCTTGAGCCGGGGCAGGGTGGCCATCTGGGCGCGGCTCTCCACCTGGAACACCCCGACCGAGTCGGCCCGGCAGAGCATGTCGTAGACCTCCGGGTCGTCCAGGGTCATGTCACCCAGGTCGAGACTCTCGCCGATCATGTCGTAGCCGTAGTGCAGGGCGGAGAGCATGCCCAGGCCGAGCAGGTCGAACTTGACCAGGCCCACCGCCGCGCAGTCGTCCTTGTCCCACTGCAGGACGCTGCGCCCGGGCATCCGCCCCCACTCCACCGGACAGACCTCGATCACCGGCCGGTCGCAGATCACCATGCCACCGGAGTGGATGCCCAGGTGCCGCGGGAACGTCTGCAACTCGTTGGCGTACTCCACCACCTGCTCGGGGATATTCTCCACATCGACGGTGGCCACCGAGCCCCACCTGTCGATCTGCTTGCTCCAGGCGTCCTGCTGCCCCGGCGAGTAGCCGAAGGCCTTGGCCACGTCCCGCACCGCCGAGCGGGGCCGGTAGGAGATGACGTTGGCGACCTGGGCGGCGTGCTCCCGGCCGTAGCGGGTGTAGACGTGCTGGATCACCTCCTCCCGACGGTCGGACTCGATGTCCACGTCGATGTCCGGTGGGCCGTCGCGTTCCGGGGCGAGGAACCGCTCGAAGAGCAGCCGGTGCCGCACCGCGTCCACATTGGTGATCCGCAAGGCGTAGCAGACCGCCGAGTTGGCCGCCGAGCCCCGGCCCTGGCAGTAGATGTCCTGGTCACGGCAGAACCTGACGATGTCGTAGACCACCAGGAAGTAGCCGGGGAACCCCAGCTCCTCGATCATGTTCAGTTCGTGGTCGAGCTGCGCGTACGCCGCCGGGTGCGCCTGCGGCGGCCCGTAGCGTTCGTGCGCCCCGTCAGCGGTGAGCTTGCGCAGCCAGCTCATCTCGGTGTGCCCCGGTGGCACCGGGTACGCCGGCAGCTGCGGCGCGACGAGTTGCAGGTCGAAGGCCAACTCGGCGCCGAACTCGGCGGCCCGCGCCACCGCACCCGGGTACGCGGCGAACCGGGCCGCCATCTCCGCGCCGCTGCGCAGGTGGGCGGTCGCCGCCGCGGGCAGCCACCCGTCGATCTCGTCCAGGCTGCGTCGGGCCCGCACCGCGGCGACGGTGGTGGCCAGCCGCCGCCGGCCAGGGCTGGCGTAGTGCACGTTGTTGCTGGCCACCGTCGGCAACCCGGCCGCCGCGGCCAGCTCGGCGAGCGCGTCGTTGCGGTCGGCGTCGACGGGGTGGCCGTGGTCGGTCAGCTCCACCGCCACCGTCTCCGCGCCGAAGAGCGCGGTCAGCCGGTCCAACTCGCGGGCCGCCGCGTCCACCCCCTCGGTGAGCAGCGCCCCCGGCACGTGCCCCTTGCGGCAGCCGGTCAGCACCAGCACGTGGTCCTTCAGCTCGGCTGCGACCTCTTCCAGCTCCCCGTAGACCGGACGGCCCTTCTCCCCGCCGCGTAGCTGGGCGCGGGCGATGCTGGTCGCCAGCCGGGCGTATCCCTCGTGGCCGTGCGCGAGCACCAGCAGGTGCGCGCCCTGCGGGTCGGGCTCGCCGTTCTGCGGACCGGGCAGGTCGAGGGACAACTCCGCGCCGAAGATGGTCGGCAGGCCCAGCGTGCGGGCCGCCTCGGCGAAGCGGACCACCCCGTAGAAGCCGTCGTGGTCGGTGACGGCGAGCGCGGTGAGCCCCAGCCGGGCCGCCTCCTCGGCCAACTCCTCCGGGTGACTGGCGCCGTCGAGGAAGCTGAAGTTGGTGTGCGCGTGCAGCTCCGCGTAGGGCACCACGCCGTCGGGGCGGGTCAGCTCCGGCGGCTGGTACTGCTCACGGCGGCGGCTCCAGGCCGGGGAGTCACCACCATCGGCGTCCACGGCGAGCGGGTCCACCACGTGCAGGTGCCGCTCACCTCTGCTCCCGCGGTTGCCACCCGCTCGGGTGTCACCGGCCCGGCCGGAGAGCACGCGCTCCAGCTCCGACCAGGGCATCTTCGGGTTGTGAAAGCTCATCCGGCCGCTCCGGCCGCGCTGCTCGGCCCGGTACTGCTCGGCCGAGGAACGCTGGGCGACCGGGTCGACGACGGACACGACGGCGGTCGCCCCGCCGGCGGCGAGAGGTGCGATGAGCGTGATGACTCACCGGCATCTTGATGCCGGTGAGTCATCACGCTCATCAGGACGTCTGTTCCCCAGCCAGCGCGGAGCCAGCCGACGCCGGGCAGGGATCGACCTGACTCAGTCATAGATCGCCTCCACCAACCACTGCCCCGACTCCACGGCCAGCAGCAGGGCAGCACCGTCGGCCAGGCTGACCTGGAACCGGGCCCGGCGGCGGGCCTCGGCCGGCGCCCACCAGCGCTCGTCCACCGGCCACGGCCCGGCCCAACCCACGATCTCCGCTGGCTGACCGGTGCCGACCACCAGTCGGGCGGGCGCGGCGCTCACCGCCAACCGCGCGCTGATCACCACCGGCTCGCCAGCGGCGTCGTGCACGGTCGCGGCGAGCGGACTGGGCAGCACCACGGCGGGCGCGGGCGGCGGCAGCCGGCCCGGCCACGGCGGGGTGCCCTCACCAGCCCTCGCGCCGGCCGGCGGGCCGGGCCGGGCCGGGAGTCGTTCGTCGCCCCACGGCACCAGTCGCACCTGGTCGGCCGGAGAACGCCCACCACCGAGCACCGCGGTGACCACCGCTTCCGGGCCGAGGATGCCCTGCACCCGGCTCAGCGCCCGGTGCGCGCGTTCCCGCTCCTCGCCGGTCTCCCCCCAGAGACCGGCCTGCAGACCGGCCTGGGCGATCACCCCGTCCGGGACCAGTCGCAGCCGGATGATGCCGGCGGTCGGCCGGGCCGCGCGGGCACCGGCACGACCGTTGCTGCCGGAGAGCCACCCGTCGAGCTGCCAGCGCACCCGGTCGGCGATGGCCGCGGCGGTGAGCAGGCCATCGTGCCGCCACACCCGGTGCAGCTCCTGCCCGTGCTCGGTGACCGCCTCGATGCCGAGCCGGGTGCAGGCCAGCCCGTGCCCGGCCAGCCGCTCGTGCAGCTGCTCGGCCAACGCCCGGGCCACGAACGCCGCCGCGTCGACCCGGTCGATCGGCTCGTCGTGCTCCGAGGTCACCGTCAGGTCGGCCGGCGGCTGTCGGACGGCGAGTGGGCGGTGGTCCCGCCCGGCGGCCAGCCGATGGGCCAGCGCACCGTCGAACCCGAACCGGGCCAGCACGTCGCCGGCCGGCAGCGCGGCGAAGTCGCCGAGGGTACGCACCCCCAGCCGGCGCAGCAGGTCGGCCAGCGCCGACCGGCCGAGCGCCTCGACCGGCAACCCGGCCAGGAACTCCGGTGTCCCGCCCGGGGCCACCACCCGGCCGGCGCGAGCGGCCAACCCTGCCGCGAACACCCCGTCGGCGATGCCGACCTGGCTCTCCACCAGGCAGGACTGGGCCACGTGCTCGATGATCCGCTCAGCGGCCGCCTCCTCGCCGCCGAGGTAACGGCTCGGCCCCCGGGCGGCCACCGCGCAGGCGCCCGGACGGACCACCTCGACGCCGGCCACCAGTTCCTCCACCGCGGCGACCACCGGCTCGAACGCCCGGGCGTCCCGACCCGGGTCGTACTCCACGACGGTGAGTTGGGGGCAGCGGCCCTGCGCCTCCCGTTTGCGCAGGCCCCGACGCACCCCCTCGGCGCGGGCCCGCTCGGAGCAGGCGACCACCCGGTTGGCGTGCAGCACGGCGACCGGGCCGGTCGCCGGCACCCCGTCGACGATCTCGGCGGCGAGCACCGGCCAGTCCGGGCACCACAGCAGCAGGGTCCGTGCCGGCGCGCCGGTCATCCCCGACCGACCAGGGCGAGCGGCGCGGCCGACCGGCCCACGGGCGACGGCGGCGTACGAGGGATCACCCGGGTCAACTCGTCGCCCGGCAGCCAGACCTTGATCTCCTTGGGTCGGGCGGCCGCCCCGCGCCCGCGCGCCGAGACGGTGATCTCCCGGCGGCGCAACCGCCCCCGGCCCAGCCCGAGCCCCTCCCAGACACCACGGACCACCTGCAACGTCACGTCCGCGCCGTCCCACCGGCCGTACGGGACGAGCACACTGCCGCGCTGCCGGGCCCGGGCGGCCAACCGGGTGGCGACCGAGGCGGAGACCGTCGCCGGCACTGTGGTGACCACGACGTCCACCCCGTCGATCAGCGCGGCCACGACGGTGGCCCACTCCGGGCCGGGGTTCGGCACCAGGGCCAACCGGTCCAGGGCGATGCCCAGCTCAGCGGCCGCGCCCGCGCCGAACGTCGGCACCCCGACCACGGCACACCACGAGCCGGCCCGGGACGCCGCGGCGAGCAGGGCCAACATCAGTGAGGTGCCGCCGCTGCGGCTGGGCTGGCCGGCGGCGACCGCGATGGTGCTGCCCCGGCGCAGGCCCCGGTTGGGCAGCAGACCGGTCAACTCGGGCACCACCGGCAGCACCCGGTGGCCACCGACCGGGTCGGGTGCGCTCGCCGGGCGCACCAGATCGGCCAGCGCGGCGGAACCGACCACCATGCGGCCCGCCATTGGACCAACTCCCCCGTCGTTGCTGTGGATCAGATCAGGACCGGCACGCCGTGCCCCCCCCCCCCCCGCTCACCCCCACCCCCCCCCCCCCCACCCCCACCCCCGCCAACCCCCCGCCCACCGTCACGCTCGCCCCGCCCCCCGCCCCCGACACCGTCGGCGGCGCCGCCACCATCACCGCCACCGCCACGGGTCTGGCCTCGCTGGCGGTCACCGCCACCGAGATCGACAACGACACCCCCGGCGGCGACAACACCTACATCGCGAAGTTCCT
>NZ_JAGPXU010000014.1:0-168602 GCF_018070385.1 Micromonospora sp. C97 | reverse complement strand
CGGGCCCGCGGGGGCCGCCCCCACGGCTCGGCACCTGTTGGTGCGGCGGGATCAGTGGACGGGCCGGCCGAACCAGCGGGTGAGGTGGTGGTCCAGATCCCGCTGGTCGTCGCCGATCCAGGCGACGTGGCCGTCGGGGCGGAGCAGGACGCCGGGAGCGTCCAGTGCCGCGGTGGAATCCGCGAGGTGGTCGACCCGGTCGGACCAGCCGCCGACGGTCAGGCGTTCGGTGCGGTCCAGCAGCAGGCCACGGCCGCGGTGCAGCAGGCCGTAGAGGTGCCCGTGCTTCACGTCGATGTCGGGCAGCCGGCGACCGAGCAGGTCGGGGCCGTCGCCGAAGTCGTAGCGGATGCCGATGGCGGTGATCTTTTTGAGCAGGTGCAGGTTCACCTCGTCGAAGTCCATCAGCTCGATGAGCAGCCGGCGCACAGCCTGTGCGCCCGGTTCGGTGGACAGCAACTGCGTCTGGGCCCGGGTGTTGTCCAGCACGTCCTCGGCGACCGGACGCCGTTCGGCCTGGTAGGTGTCGAGCAGGGCCTCCGGCGCCCAGCCGCGGACCTGTGCGGCCAGTTTCCAGCCGAGGTTGACGGCGTCCTGAACGCCGAGGTTGAGGCCCTGCCCGCCGATGGGGGGATGGATGTGCGCCGCGTCGCCGGCCAGCAGCACCCGTCCGACCCGATAACTGTCGGCCAACCGCATGGCGTCGCCGAAGCGGGAGAGCCAGCGTGGGGAGTGAACGCCGAAGTCGGTCCCGGCTACGGCGCGCAACTGGCGCTTGAAATCGTCGAGGGTGGGCGGTTCGGCGCGGTCACTGACGCCGGCGGCGGGGACCAGGACGCTGTAGACGCCGACGCCTGCTGGCCGGAGCCAGAACCGTTGATGGGTCTCGCGGATCTCGGCCACCCTGACGGCGATCTCCTCCGGCGGGATCCCTACTGCCATCTCGCCCATCAGGCTCTCGGTCCGTGCCGGCTCGCCGGGAAAGCCGACGCCGAGCAGTTTGCGAACTGTGCTGCGCCCGCCGTCGCAGCCGACGAGGAATCGCGAGCGCAGCCGTTCCCCGTCGGCCAGCTCAACGGTCACCCAGTCGTCGTCCTGCTCGACAGCGGCGACCGCCCGACCGCGCCGGACCTGCGCGCCCAGTTCGACGGCGTGTTCTTCGAGCAGACGTTCGATGACCGGCTGCGGAATGCCCAGCAGGTAGGCGTACCGGGGATCCAGGCCCGTGGGCGCGGGCTTGGGGATGGCGGCGAAGTAGGCGCTGGCCGGACGCTGCCGCCCGTGCGGGAGGATGCGTTCCAGCAGCCCGCGCATCGCCATCAGCTCCAGGCTGCGGATGTGCAGGCCGACGATGCGGACGGCCGACGGCGGCTCGGTCTCCTTCTCCACCACGAGTACCCGGACGTCGTGCAGCCGCAGCTCGGCGGCGAGCATCGCACCTGTCGGTCCGCACCCTGCGATGATCACGTCGTACGTGCGGGGGGCGTAATCGGTGCTGCGGGTCGGAGATGACGGGCGGCCGCCGACGACGGAGTCGGGCTCGACGGGGGCGGTCGACGGGTTTTCGGCGGTGAAATGCGCAGGGTGCACAGGTGTTGCCTCTCGGGAGTGCCGTGTTGGCGGGGCGCTCCCGGCGACACCTATGTCAGTCGCCCGACCGTGACGGTAAGGGGGAGCACCCACATCGCTTGAACGTTCATGGGTCTCACCTCCTCGGGTGGTGTCGCGGTCAGCGGCACGCTATCTCCCCCGGCCAGGTCGCGTCGAGCTCTTTTCCGCCGCCGGGGGTGGTCACGACGTCGAGTGGGTCAGCGATCGGTGGAGCCACTCGGCCATCAGTGCGCGTTCGGCGTCGGTGAGCCCCGGCAGGTGGGGCAGCACCGTCGCGAAGGTCACCGCGACCGTGTGCGTGGTCGTGTCGGGTGTCGCCGGGGTTGTCGACAGGATGCTGGTGAGCACGGCGTCGAGCATGGCCTCGCTCAGGCCGGGGTCGCGCTGCTCGGGGGGCGTTCCGAGTAGCGCGAGGATGGTTCCGTGGCCCGCTGAGTGGATCATTATGAGTGCGCGTTGTTCGTCGACCCGCAGCAGACCGGCTGCGGCGAGTCGCCGGACGCGACGACGGAGCACGTCGAGGCCCGCGACGGTCGCCGGTGAGGGTGCGCCGCTCCCCCGGGCGGCCATCAGGGCGTACAGCTCGGGGTTTGTCAGGCCGAACTCCACGTGCGTGCGCCACCCGGTGCGCAGCTCCGCGACCGGGTCACCCGTCGCGGCGTGCGTGGCGACCGATTTGCCGCTGACGTAGCTGGCCATGACGTGCTCGGCGACGGCGTCGATGAGCCCGTCCTTGTCACCGAACAGGCGGTAGATGGTCGGCGCCTGCACACCTGCGGCCTGGGCGACGGCGCGCGTCGTCACCGCGTTAGCGCCCTTCTCGCGCAGCAGTTCGGTTGCTGCCGCGACGATGCCCGCGCGGACGTCGTCGCGGGATGCCATGTCCTGCGTCGTCACCATGAATCAATGCTAACAGCGACTTGTTAACCACGGATTATCGCTGCTAACGTCTCGGTCGTAACGCCGATATCAAGGGAGTGTGCAACATGTTCGTCGTCACCGGTGCCACTGGTCAGCTCGGGTCCCAGATCGTCGACCGGCTGCTCGACCGGTTACCAGCCGAGGCGGTGGGCGTGAGCGTGCGCGACGTCGACCGGGCCGTGGGCCTCGCCGAGCGGGGTGTGCGGGTGCGCGCCGGCGACTTCACCGACCCGGCCATGCTGGAGCACGCCTTCGAGGGCGCCGACCAGGTCCTCGTCGTGTCCGCCGCCATCCGTGGGGCCGCTGCGGTCGCCGCGAACCGCGCCGCCATCGACGCCGCCCACGCCGCGGGAGCCAAACGAATCCTCTACACCAGCCACCAGGCCGCCTCCCGGGACTCGCTGTTCGCCCCCCAGCCCACCCACGCCGCGACCGAGGAGCACCTGGCCGGGCTGGGGGTTCCCTTCACCGCCCTGCGCAACGGGTTCTACGCGAGCACGCTCAGCCTCTGCATCGGGGCGGCGTTGGAGACCGGTCAACTCGTGGCGCCGGCGGACGGCCCGGTGTCCTGGACCGCGCACGCCGACCTGGCCGAAGCCGCGGCCATCGCCCTGGCCGAGGAGGGCCTGCTCGACGGCATCACGCCGGCGCTGACCGCTGGGCAGGCGCTCGACCTCGAGGCGGTGGCCGCCATCCTGAGCGACATCACGGGCCGCACCGTCACCCGGGTGGTCGTCACCGACGACCAGTGGCGCTCGGCCGCCATCGCAGGTGGCATGCCCCCGGCGGCCGCCGACTTCACCCTCGGCATGTACCGCGCGGCGCGTCGCGGCGAGTTCGCCGTCACCGATCCGACGCTGGAGACCCTCATCGGTCGCCGTCCGACATCCGCTCGCGCAGCACTGGAGGCCATCGTCGCCCAGCGTTGACGGGCCGGGTCGGCGGAGGTTGACCCTCGACGTGGTTGAGGCTCGACCATCGGCGACATGACCGAGCAACCGACCGCCGATCCGACCATGACCCGCATCATCGAGGCCGTGCACCTCGGCCATGGTGGCGCGCCCGCCGAGGCCCGTGCGCTGCTCACGGCGCTGTGGGACGACATCGGCCCGACCGGGGACGCCCTGCACCGCTGCACCCTGGCGCATCACCTCGCCGACCTGCAGGACAGCATCGAGGCGGAGCTGAGCTGGGACGAACGTGCCCTGGCCGCGGTGTCCGAGCTGACCGACGAACGCGCCCAGCGATACCTGTCCGCACTGCAGGTTCAGGCGTTCCTGCCGTCGCTGCACCTCAACCTGGCCGACTGTCACCGGCGGCTGGGTAACGTCGCTGCGGCTCGGGAGCACCTCGCCCGAGCCCGCGAACACCTGGTACTCCTACCGGACGACCCGTACGGCGAGAGCATCCGCGTCGCCGTCCGTGACTTCGTCGAGGACGATCCGACCGACCACCGGCGACAGGGACCGGTCACCGGTCCTGGTGCGCGACGGTCGTCCGGTAGGCCTGCGGTGAACGTCCGTAGCGGGCCCGGAAGAGGCGACTGAAGTGGGCCTTGTCCCGGAAACCCCAACGGGCGGCGATGGCGTGGATCGGTTGCCGCACCAGCGGGTTGGCGAGGTCACGCCGGCACTGCTCCAGGCGTTTGGCGCGGATGAGTTCGGCGACTGTCGTCGAGTCACCTTCGAACAGGCGGTGCAGCGATCGCAGCGAGATGTGGTGGACGGCGGCGACGCTGCGGGGGCTGAGCTCGTCGTTGTCCAGGTGGCGGTCGATGAAATCGACGACGCGGGCCCGCAACGTGGTTTGCCGGGCCTCCGGCGACAGGGTGTCCTCGATGTCGAGGTACTGGGCGAACGCGGCGGCGAGCAGGTCCAGCGCCACGCTGCCCAGCACCTCGGCCTGGGCCGGCTGGTACTGCTCCGGGTGTGCGGCGATGCTGCGGAGGTGGTGGACCAACAGCCCGCCGACGCCGACGTGCGACGGCAGCGGCGTGGCCAGCAGCCGGCGGATCCGGTCCGGCGCCACTGGTAGCGACAGGTGCGGTATCTGCACGGTGATTGTGTGGGCGAGGCCGGAGCCGTCAGCGCTGTGCCGGGCGACGTGCGGCCGCGCGGTGTCCAGGAGCGTGAAGTGGTTTCCGGCTTCCAACGGGGACTCGGTGCGGTCCTGGATCAGCGTGCTGCGGCCGGTGAGTGGGAGCGCGAGCTGGTACACGTCCCCCTCGGTTCTGCGGACCAGTTTCGCGGGCCGGACCGAGTCCAGCGACGGGTACCGCAGCGAGGCCATCCGAACGCGGCCCAGATCGATGGCCTGGGCGTAGGCCACGAAGTTGTCCAGGTGACCGCTGCTGATGTGCGCAGGCGCCATCTCCTGAGCGATCAGTGCGTACCAGAACTCGAACCGGTCCGCCGGTGGTAGCACCGTCGTGTCCACCACCAGGTTGGGCAACACTCTGCTCGCCTCCCCCGCATGCGAGGATGGATTCTTGCATGCTTCGATCCGTGGTGCCCATGACGGGATTCCCACACGCGGTGCGTCCCAGGGGGTTGCTGAGTGTCAGTGGTGACCGGTGCCGACCTGCACGAGGCGGCCGAGGAGATGACCCGGGTGCTGGAGCCACACCGCGAACGCGACTGGTCGGTGCCGGCCGGCTCGCTGAGCTGGAGCTGCTGGACCACCGCGGCGCACGTCGCGCACGACCTCATCGGGTACGCGGGCCAGGTCGCCGGCCGCCCGGATGACGGCTATCTGCCGTACGACCTGCGGGTCTCCCCCGACGCGAGCCCGACGCAGGTGCTCACCGTGGTGCGAGCCTGCGCCGGTCTGCTCGCCACCGCCGTCGACGCCGCGGACCGGGACACGCGGGCCTGGCATTGGGGCCCGTGCGACCCGGCCGGTTTCGCCGCCATGGGCGTGGCCGAGACCGTGCTGCACACCCACGACATCACCCTCGGCCTCGGTGTGCCGTGGCAGCCACCGCGGCGGCTGAGCGCGCTGGTGCTGCGGCGACTCTTCCCGGACGCCCCGGCCGGTGCGGCACCCGAGGTGCTGCTGTGGATGACCGGCCGCGGTGAGTTGCCCGGCCGGGCCCGGCGCACCTCCTGGGTCTGGCGGGCCAGGGTGGAGTGACACCTAGGCGTGCAGGGCGTGCCGGTGACCATCCAGCGGGAACGGCGGCCGGGCCGGCAGAACCTCCTGGAACACGAAGCCGCACTTCTGCGCCACCCGGCAGGACGCCACGTTGTCCACCTGGTGCAGCAGGTCGAGACGCGTCACCTCGGGGAACCGGTCGAACGCCCAGCGGCTCAGCGCGGTCACCGCGCGGGGCGCGACCCCACGACCGCGTGCCCACGACGCCGTCCAGTAGCCCACCTCCGGCGCCGGGCGCTGCGGAGTGACCCCCTTGAGCACCACGTTGCCGACCAGCCGCGCGCCGTCGGCCTGCTCTTCGACGACGGCGAAGGTGTACCGGCGGCCGTCGGCCCGGTCCCGCTGGGTGCCCTCCAACCACCGCCGGGCCTCGGCGGCGTTGGTCACCGGATGACTGGTCCAGTGCCGCAGGACCGGGTCCCGGTACGCGTCCACCAGGTCATCGAGGTCGTCGGCGCACCACTGACGCAGGGTGACACCCGGTGTCGAGGGTGGGCCGGGTGCCGGTGATGATCCGATGAGCATCGGCACATTCTGCCGTGTCCGTGGCCGTGGGGTCAGCCCCGACGGCGGCGCCACCGCTGCCACCAGCCCCGGCGCGACGGTCTCACGGCGGTCACCGCTTCGGTGACGGTGACGGTGACCTCGGGGCGGGCCCGTTCGGCGCGCCAACGGCGGATGACGTCCTCGGTGTTGACCGGGCGCACCGCGATCCGGGGCCCGTCGTCGGGGAAGCGCAGCCACGCCACGATCTGCACGTTCAGCTGCCCGACGAAGTCCCGGACGGACTGCTCGGTGGGCAGGTCACGGACCTCGTTGGGGACCTGCTCGATACGGCGGCGCAGTTGCAGCGACGTGGGCAGCAGCAGGTCACTGGGGAGTGCCTCGCGCTCCAGGAAGCTCTTGATCCACCAGGCCTCGTCGTACGGCACCCCCCGACCGGGGATCGGCTTGCCCGTGCCGGGCAGGTCGTCGAACTCGCCGCGCTGAATGGCATCCTGGATCTTCGCCTCGACTGACGCTTCCCACGCCTCGGTCACCCTGCGGCACCTCCCCTGGCCACCGTAACGCGCCGCTTCCGGTTGGCGGCACGCGTGTGCCACTGATCAGCGCGCCCGTGACGGTGGGCATTCCCGCCGTGGCCGCGGGGCGCCGGCAGACGCGAGTGGATCACCCCGGATCGCAGGCCACGGCTCGCCAGGTGGCTCTGGGCCGGCCAGGTGGCTCTGGGCCGGGATGTTCGTCCCGATTACGGTCAGTGTGGGGGTCTACCGAACGGGGGAATCGTCGTGGTCGGTGCGGGCGCACTGCTGGGTATCGCGTTGGTGGCGTTGGGGCTGGTGCTCACCCCCGGCCCGAACATGGTCTACCTGGTGTCCCGCTCGGTGGCGCAGGGCCGCAGGGCCGGGCTGGTCTCGCTGCTCGGGGTGGCCGCCGGATTCGGCGTCTACCTGGCGGCGGCGGTCGCCGGACTGGCCACCGTCTTCGTCCTGGTGCCGACGCTGTACGCGGTGGTGAAGCTCGCCGGCGCCGGCTACCTGCTCTGGCTGGCCTGGCGGACGCTGCGTCCGGGCGGCGGTTCACCGTTCGCCCCCGCACCGCTGCCACCGGACCCGCCCCGGCGGCTGTTCACCATGGGCCTGGTCACCAACCTGCTCAACCCGAAGATCGCCATCCTGTACGTGTCGCTGCTGCCCCAGTTCATCGACCCGACCCGGGGGCACCTCGCCACGCAGAGCCTGCTGCTCGGTCTGACCCAGATCGCCGTGGCGTTGAGCGTGAACGCGCTGATCGTGCTCAGCGCCGGCGCCCTCGCGGGGTTCTTCGCCCGCCGGCCGGTGTGGCTACGGGTGCAGCGCTGGGTGACCGGCACCGCCCTGGCCGCGCTGGCGATCCGCATCGCCGCGGACCGCTCGCGCGCGGCCGTGGCCACGCCCTGACCCGGCCGCCCACCGCCCCGGTCGGGTGGCCGTCCGGCAGAGCGGGCCACGGGTGCGCCGCTCGCCAGTGCGACGCACCGATGAGGTTTCCGCGTCGCGCTCGTCGGTACGGGTGAGATCGACTGACGAGAGGCTGACACGATGCGGAAACTGATCTTCGGCATGAACGCGACACTGGACGGTTACGTCGCCGCGCCGGGCGACGACATCAGTTGGAGCGGGCCGACCGACGAGCTGTTCCAGTGGTGGCTCGACCGCGAACGGGCGATCGCGCTGTTCCTGTACGGGCGCAAGCTGTGGGAGATGATGAGTTCCTACTGGCCGACCGGCGACCAGCAGCCGGGTGCCACCCCGGCGCAGGTCGAGTTCGCGCGGAACTGGCGGGACACGCCGAAGGTGGTGTTCTCCTCGACGATCGACAAGGTCGACTGGAACACCCGGCTGGTCACCGGCGACGCGGTCGCCGAGATCACCCGGCTCAAGGCCGAGGACGGCGGGCCGATGAGGGTTGGTGGCGTGACGCTCGCTGGCGCGGTGATGCGGGCCGGGTTGGTCGACGAATTCGAGGTTGTGACCCACCCGGTGCTGCTGGGCGGCGGCAAGCCGCTCTTCAGCGCACTTGACAGCTGGGTGAACCTGAACCTGGTGGAGACGCGGACGTTCCCGGGCGGTGTGGCGCTGGCCCGGTACGAGACGAGGCGATAGCAACGGTCACCTGCCCCGGCCCGTGCGTGGATCTGTGATCACAGTGTCGGTGCCAGGTCCAGCCACGGCTTGTCGGTGGCGTCGAAGCCGGTGAGCTCGGCGATCTTCCCGTCGACGATGTGCAGCACGGCGATGGCGAACAGCCGGTACTGCGAGTCGTCGGGGGCGCGCAGGTAGAGCGCGGCGGCTGGCATGCGGTTGACCATCGTGGTCATACCGCGCCAGTCGTCGTGGCCGCTCTGGAAGAGCCCACCGGAGATCCAGCCGTCCACCGCGTCCCTGGCCGTCGTGGTCACGGTGCCCGGGTCGGGCATCATCGCGAAGCGCAGGTCGTCGCGCAGCAGCGACATCAGCCCGTCGAGGTCGTTGCGCTCGTGCGCGCGGATGTACGACTCCACCGCGCCGCGCTCGTCGCTCGACAGCTCGTGGGTGGCGGGGCTGCGCCAGTCGAGGCGGCGGTCGGGCAGCTGCTCGCGCATCGTCACGCGGGCCCGCTGCAGTGCGCTGGTCACCGACGCGACGGTCAGCTCCAGGGCGTCGGCGGCCGTCGACGCCGGCCAGCCGAGCACGTCGCGCAGGATGAACACCGCCCGCTGGCGCGGTGGTAGGTGCTGCACGGCGACGATGAACGCCAGCTCGATCGTCTCCCGCGCCACCACCGACTCCTGCGGGTCCTCGGGGAGCATCTGGTCGGGGTACGGCTGCAGGTACATCACCTCGGAGTCGGCGTCCGGCAGCGCGGACGGTGCGGGTGCGCGGTTGGTGGGCTTCTTCAGGAAGTCGAGGCAGGCGTTCGTCGCGATCCGGTACAGCCAGGTCCGTACTGCCGCGTGGCCCCTGAAGGACTCCCGCTTGTGCCAGGCGCGCAGGAACGTCTCCTGCGTCATGTCCTGGGCGTCCTCGTAGTTCGCGAGCATCCGGTAGCAGTGCACGTGCAGCTCACGCCGGTGGCGTTCGGTCAGGAGCGCGAACCGCGCGGGATCTCCCGCGCGGACCGCCGCGAGAAGATCGGTCTCGTCGGCGTCCAACCGGGTGGCGTCGGTCATGTCAGCATCCTTCCAGCGGTGCGAGTGGCCAACAGAGCTGACGACCTGGTGGATCATTTCTGATCGCGCCGGCACTGTCACGCGCGAACCGCTGCCCGCCTCGGCTACCTGTCGCCGGTTTCCGGCGTCCTCCGGGCGGCCCCGCGGTGCCGGTCGACCATCCCGGCGGCCAGCGGCGCGGCGTCCAGGTCACCGGCGGCGAGCCGGGCGGCGAGGGTACGACGCACCAGCCGGTCGGCCAGCGCGGGCGCGTGCCGGCCGACGGCCATCTCCAGCCGACCACGGGCGGTGGTCGAAACATCCCGGGGCGCCCGCCGGGCGGTGGCGGTCCGCAGGATCGCCGCGACCACCCCTTCGACGGGCTCGGGGCGGGACACCCCCCGCAGGGACAGCCCGGCCTCGGCGGTGCTGTCGTGAATCGGTGAGGCGACCATGCTCGGGTAGACGACGCTCACCCCGACGTGGGTGCCCACCTCGTGGCGCAGCGCGTCGGCGTAGGCGACCAGTGCCCGTTTGCTCACCCCGTACGCGGCGGCGAGCGGCAGCGGCAGCACCGCCATCCGGCTGGCCACGAAGATCACCCGTCCGCGGGTGGTGAGCAGTGCGGGCAGCGCGGCGGCGGTGGTGCGCCAGGCGGCCAGCAGGTTGACCTCCAGTTGCCGGCGGACCACCTCGTCGGGTGGCAACTCGGCCGGCGCGGGACCACCGACCCCGGCGTTGTTGATCAGCAGGTCAAGCCCGCCGAGCCGGTCGACGGCGGCCCGCACCGCCGCCGGTACGGCGTCCGGGTCGGTCAGGTCGCAGCCGAGCACCGGCACGTCGTCGTCGGGGCGGGCGTGCAGGTCGAGCCCCACCACCCGGGCGTCGGCCGCGCTCAGCGCCGCGCCGAGGTGGCGGCCGAACGTCCCGCTCGCCCCGGTGACCAGCACCCGCCGGCCGGCCAGCGATCGGCCGCTCACCGGGGTGCCCGCACCGAGGACGGTGCGCCGGAGCGGGCGCGGCGGGCCCCGGCGGTCAGCTCCCGGGCCAGCTCGGCCAGGTAGACGTCGAAGTCCACCCGCATCGCCGGGCGGCGCTGACCCCACCGGGCGGTAGCGGCCCGTAGTTCGGCCCGGCACACGGCGCGCTGCCGGTCCGGGTCCGGCAGCGCGTACCGGCCGGCGAGGTGCGCCGCGATCAGCTTGGCCTGCGCCTCGACCAGCGGGAACGCGGAACCGGTGGACTGCATCAACCCGACGAAGCTCAGTCCGGGGGCGTCGGGGTGGAACACGTGCCGGTACAACGGCAGGGTGTCGGCGCCGCCGGCGAGCAGCGCCGGGTCGAGGAACGGCACGTCCACCCGGTAGCCGGTGCACCAGATGATCAGGTCGACGGTGTCGCTGCGGCCGTCGGTGAACTCCACCCGGTCGCCGTCGAGGGCGGCGACGCCGGGGCGGGCCTCGACGTCGCCGTGGGTCAGCCGCGACAGCAACCCGTCGGAGAGCGTCGGGTGGTCCTGGAGGAAGCCGTGCGTCGGCGCGGGCAGCCCGTAGCGGGCCGGGTTGCCGACGGTGGCGCTCAGCATCGTCTGGCTGACGCGTTGACGCAGCCGCCACGGCAGTCGGCGGGCCAACGCCCCGTTGAGGGTGTCCGAGGGGCGACCCAGCAGGTACTTCGGCACCACCCAGACGCCCCGGCGCAACGACAGTAGGGTGCGGGCCGCCGCGTACGACGCGTCCACGGCGATGTCCATCGCGGAGTTCCCGCCGCCGACGACCAGGACCCGCCTGCCGGCCAGCTGCTCCGGGCCCCGGTAGTCGTGGCTGTGCATCTGCTCGGCGGTGCAGGCGCCGGGGTAGCCGGGATCCGGCAGCCGGGGCACCCGGTTGTGCCCGTTGGCGACGACAACCGCGTCGACGGTGACCTCGACCGGGCCGGTCGGGCCGGTGGCGGCCACCGTCCAGGTGCCGGTGGGGTTGCGGGTGACCCGCTCGACGGTGTGCCGAAGCCGGATGGTGTCGGCCAGCCCGAAGCGGGCGGCGTAGTCGGCGAGGTATCCGGCGACGCGCCGGTGGTCGGGGTAGTCCGGCCAGTCGGTGGGCATCGGGTGGTCGGCGAACTGGGTACGACCGCGGCTGGTGTTGAGGTGCAGCGTGCGGTACGCGGGTGAGTCGGGTGCCCCGTACACCCAGAGGCCGCCGACCTGCTCGGCGGCCTCGAAGCCGACCGTCGGCACGTCGGCGTCCCGTAGTGCCTTGACCGCGGCGAGCCCGGCGGCACCGGCGCCGATCACCGCCACCCGCTGTGCTGCGCCCATCGCCCCGCCCCCAATAAATCCAACGTCCGATGGATAATCGTCGGGCGACGGCGACCCGTCAAGGGGCCGGCGGCCCGTACAGCCCGTCGAGCATCCGGTGCACGAACGTCCGGAACTCGCGCCGTTCCCGGGCCCCGGGCGCAGCGGCCAACGCCACCACGTGCCCGTGGGTGGCCCACACCAGGCTCCGCACGGTGATGTGGGGAGTCGGCTCATCCAGGGCGCCCGCCGCCGCGGCAGCGGTGAGAAGCTGCCCGACCAGCCGGTACAACGGCTCGGCGTAGCGCTTGTCGAGCTCGGCGTGCCGCTGTGGCTCCAACCAGCGCCGCAGCCACAGCGCGGTCGTCTCGGGGCGGTCCTCCAGGAAGTCGACGAAGACGTCGACCAGTTCGTGCAGGGCCCGCCGCGCCGCCTCCGGACCGGCGTCGACAGCGGCGCGGGCCTGCTCGGCGGCCGCGGTCAGCACCTCCCGCTCGGCGGCGAACACCCGGGCGAAGCACGCGTCGTAGAGGGCCGCCTTCGTACCCGTGTGGTGCGCGACGGTGGCGACGTCGACCCCGGCGGCGGCGGCGACCTCCCGTAACCCGACGGCGTCGAAACCCCGCTCGGCGAAGAGCGCCGTCGCCGCGGTGAGCACCACCTCGCGGGTCGGCCGGGTCTCGTCGCGGCGGGGCCGACCCGGGCGGCGGCGGGGCATGGTCATGACGCCATTCTGCCCCTAGAATCCAGCAACCGTTGGATTGCGGAGAGGATGCGGCGATGACCGGGCTGGACCGGCGGCCGGCGGCCGCCACCGACGCGACACTGCCCCGCGGCCCACTGGCGGGCTTCGCCGCCGGCTCCCTCGGCATGGGTGTCTGGGTGACGGTGCCCGGCCTGCTGCTGCTGTACTTCCTCACCGACGTGCTGGCCGTCGGCCCGTGGCTGGCCGGCCTGACGCTGCTGCTGCCGAAGATCGCCGACGTGCTGCTGCACCCCTGGGTGGGGCACCGCGCCGACGTGGAACAGACCCGCCGCGGCGACCGGCGTCGCCTGCTGCTGCTCGGCTGCGCCCTGCCGGTCGCGTTCGCCGCGCTCTTCGCCGTGCCCGGCGGCCTGACCGGAGCACCGGCCGCCGCGTGGGTGGCGGTGTTCTTCATCGCCGGCAACCTGCTCTTCGCCGCCTACCAGGTCCCCTACCTGGCCACCCCCGCCGACCTGCGGATCGGCTACCACGAACGCACCCGGCTGATGGCCTTCCGGATGGTCGTGCTGACCCTGGGCATCCTGGTCTCCGGGCTGCTGGCCCCCCTGCTCACCGGCGGCGACGCCGCGACCCGGGGCGGCTACCAACGCATGGGCGTGATCCTCGCGGTGGGGATGCTGGTGGCCATGCTGGTCGGTGTCGCCGGCATCGCCCGGCTGCGCGGCTCCGCGGCGGATCGGACCCCGGCCGGGCACGGCGGGTGGCGGGCGCTGCGCGTCGCGCTGCGCGATGCGCAGTTCCGGTGGCTGGTCGCCGCGTACCTGGCGATGTCCACCACCACCCACCTGGTGCTCGCCGGCGTGCCCTACTACGCCGAGTACGAGCTGCGCGCGCCCGGCCTGACCACGGTGCTGGTGGCCGCGTTCGTGGCGCCGGCGCTGCTGGTCACCCCGCTCTGGCTGGTGGTGGCGCGACGCGTCGGCAAGCAGCGGGCGCTGCTCGGCGCGCAGGGCGCGTTCGCCGTCGGCTCGCTGGTGCTGGCGGTGGGCCGACCGGCCGGCCTGCCGGTGCTGATCGCCGCGGTGGCGGTGCTCGGGGTGGCGTTCGCCGGCATGCAACTGTTGCCGTTCTCGATGCTGCCCGACGTGATCCGCGCCGCCAGCTCCGACACCGGCGGCACCGGGGCCGGCACCTACACCGGGGTGTGGACGGCAACCGAGGCCACCGGCGCGGCGCTGGGCCCGTACGCGTACGCGTTGTGCCTGGCGGTGGGTGGTTTCGTGGCCTCGACGGCCGGTGAGTCGCCGGTGCAGCCGGACGCCGCGCTCGCGGCGGTCCGCTACGGCTTCGGCTTGCTGCCGGCGGTGGCGATGCTCGCGGCGCTGCTGCTGCAACGCCGCTACACCCTGGACGCGACGGCCCGGACGACGACCTGAGCGGCCGGCACTAGACTTCGCCCTCGATGGACGCCCAGCCCGCCACCACCGAGACCCGTCCCTGCGCCCACTGTGGAGCGCCGGTGCCGCAGCGTGTCGGCGCGGGTCGACCGTTTCGCTACTGCCGCGACAACGACGGCGCCTGCCAGCGCGCCTCCCGCAACAGCCGGATGCGGCACCGCAACGCCCCCGGCCTGCCGGGGCAGGTGGCCCGCACCTGGGAGGCGGTGGACCGGCTCGACCAGATCGTCGAGACGTTGACCGAGTCGCTGCACGCCGAGTTGTCCCCGGTGGGTGTGCAGCGGCAGCTCGCCCAGGCCCGCGCGGAGGCCGCCACCGAGATCGCTGCGGCGCAGGCCGAACGTGACGAGGCCCGCGACGACGCCGAGGCCGCGGCGGCCGACGCGACGCGCGCCCGCGAGCAGGCCCGCGACGCCCGCGCCGACGCCGACGCCGCCCGTCAGCGCGCCGAGCTGGCGCACCGGCAGGCCACCGCCGCCGACGAGCGGGCACAACACGCCGAGGACGCCCGGGACCAGGCGCGCCACGCGGCCAGCGCCGCCGAGGCGCTGCGTGTGCAGGCCGAACGCGACCGCGACCAGGCCCGCGCGGAGGTGCGGGACCTGCGCGCGCAACGCGACGCCGAGCGGCAGCGGGTCGCCGATCTCGTCGTGGAACGCGACGCGGTGCGCGCCGAGGCTGAGCGGGCCACCCGGGCCGCCGCCGACGCGACCGAGCGGGCCGGGCGGTGGCAGGCCGAGGTGCAGGACGTCCGGCGTCAGATCGAGCAGTCCCGCGCCGACGCGGCGCGTACCCGGGCGGAGGCCGCCGACGCGGCCCGGGCGCGTGAGCAGGCCGACCGGGCCCGCGACCGCGCCGAGGTCGCCGCCCGGCAGGCCGACGAGGCCCGGCAGGAGGCCGCGGAGCTGGCCGCGCGCCTGCGCGCGGAGCTGACCGCCGTGGCCGCCCACCGCGACACGCTCACCGCCGAGCTGAGCGTGGCCCGGCAGGCCGCGGCGACCGCCGAGGGACACCGCACCGCCCTGACGGTACGGCTCGACGCCGCCGAGGCCGACCGGGATCTTGCCCAGCGGCGGGTGGCGCAGCTCGGCGACCAGGTCAGCGACCTGGCGTTGGCGTTGGCCCGTCTCGGCGCCGGCACTCCCGGCGACACGACTTGAGCATCGTGGCGCAACCTTCGGTAAGCTTGCGCGGTTAACCTCCCCGGTGGCCGCGCACACGCACCCTTGTCGCGACTCGCCTGGGGATCACCTCACCGGGTGACCGTCCCGGCCGGCTACCCTTGGTCCCGGCCCACCCGTGGACGCCTCACGCCCTCGGGCGGGAATGGCGCGGCGGGGACGCACCGTTACACCCAGAAGACCAGCACCACGAACGAGGGGAAGTCGATCATGGGCGAGCGTATGCTGCGCGGAAGCCGCCTTGGCGCGGTGAGCTATGAATCCGACCGCAACACGGAGCTCGCGCCGCGTCAGACCCGCGAGTACCTCTGCGCCAAGGGCCACCAGTTCGAGGTGCCGTTCGCCGTCGACGCCGAGGTCCCGACGACCTGGGAATGCAAGTTCGACGGCAGCGTCGCCCGACTCGTCGACGGCAGCGAGCCGGAGCAGAAGAAGGCCAAGCCGCCGCGTACCCACTGGGACATGCTTCTGGAGCGGCGCTCGATCGCCGAGCTGGAGGACATCCTGGAGGAGCGCCTGCAGGAGGTTCGGACCCGCCGCGGCCGCGCCTGAGCCGCACGACACACAACGGCGACGCCCCCGGGGAAACCCCCGGGGGCGTCGCCGTGTCTGATGGGCGGTGTCAGTGCCGACCGGGCTCGACGATCTCACCCTCGATGGCCCGACCGCCGTCGACCACCACCGGCTGTTCCGGTTGCGGGGTCGGTTGCGGCGCACCCTGGCGCACCCGCACCGTGCGCGGCCCGAACAGGTCACCGGCGACCATCGACGACACCCGCCGCTCGGTGGCGCGGCGCACCCCGGCGCGGGCCAGCCGACGCACCGGCGGCACCAGCAGCAACACCCCGACCAGCCCGCTGACCAGGCCGGGCACCGCCAGCAACAACGCGCCCGCCAACCCCACCAGGCCGTCGGTCACCTGCCCGCCGGGGGGCTGCCCGGCCGCCGCTGCGGAACGGAACCCCCGCCAGGCGCGCATCCCCTCGCGGCGCAGCAGCACCAGACCCAGCAGGGACGCAGCGAACACCAGCAACACCGCCGCGCCGAACCCCAGCGCCCGTCCCACGCCGACGAACACCGCCAGCTCCAGCACCACCGCCAGCAACAGGGCCAACGGTACGCACCTCAGTCCTCGGCGCATCTCACCTCATCGCCATTCCTACGGACACCACGGACGTGGTCCGCTCATCCAGCATGACACGACCGCGCTCACGGCCACCGGGCCTGACCGGTGGCGGTGCCGTGCAGGCCGCGGCGTACCGACTGGCGTCGGTCCCGCACCCCCCAGGCGGTGATCCGCCACAGCGCCTCCGCCACGATCTTCGGGCTCATCTTGCTGTCGCCGCGTTCCCGCTCGGCGAACGTGATCGGCACCTCCACGATCCGCACCCCGGCCCGGTGCGCCAGTCGCGACAGCTCCACCTGGAACGAGTAGCCCTGCGAGGTCACCGACTCCAGGTCGATCGCGTCCAACGCGCTGGTCCGGTACACCCGGTAGCCACCGGTGGCGTCCGAGACGGGCATGCCCAGCGCCAGCCGCGCGTACAGGTTGCCGCAGCGCGACAGCAGCAGCCGCCGCAGCGGCCAGTTGAGCACCCGCGCGCCGCTGGTCCACCGGGAGCCGATCACCACGTCCGCGTCGCGGGCGGCGTCCAGCAACGCCGGCAGGTCCTCCGGGGCGTGCGAGCCGTCGGCGTCCATCTCCACGACCGCCTGGTAGCCGCGCTCGCGCGCCCACCCGAACCCGGCCAGGTACGCCGCGCCGAGGCCCTGCTTGCCCTGGCGGTGCAGCACCTGCACGTGCGCGTCACCGTCGGCGAGGGCGTCGGCGATCGCGCCGGTGCCGTCGGGGCTGTTGTCGTCGGCGATGAGGACCTGCACCGCCGGGGCGGCGCGCCGGACCCGGCCCACGATCGCGGCGATGTTGTCGGCCTCGTTGTAGGTGGGGATCACCACCAGCACCCGGCCCACCCCGGGCACCTCGTCCGGGCGTCGGATCGTATCGGTCGCCTGGATCACGGTTCCTCCGCTCCCGCCGGCGTACCGGCTGTTGCTATCCGGGCATGACCCGCCGTCGGCGCAGCACCGCCGCGCCGACCAGGGCCGCCGCGGCCAGCGCGGCGAGCGTCACCTCCGGCCACCAACCGAGGCGGGTGGCGAGGGTGCGTCCGTCGTCGAGGCGCACCTGCCGCACCACGACCTCCCGGGTGTTGAACCCGGTGGCATCGCTTACCCGCCCGTCGGGTGCGACGAACCCGGACACACCGACAGTGGAGGCCATCAACGCCGGCCGGCCGTGCTCCACCGCCCGCAACCGCACCATGGCCAGCTGCTGGCGGGCCTCCGCCACGTTGAACGTGGCGTTGTTGGTCTGCACCACCAGCAGTTGCGCGCCGCCGGTGACGGTGTCCCGGACCACCTCGTCGTAGGCGACCTCGAAGCAGATCACGTCACCGAGCACGGCGGGGCCGGCCCGTACCACGCCCGGGGTGCTTCCGGGCACGAAGTCGTTGCGGATCAGGTCGACCTGCTTGCTGACCATCCGGGCCACGTCGCGCAGCGGCACGTACTCGGCGAACGGCACCGGGTGGCGTTTGGTGTACAGCTGCTCCATGTCGGCGCCGGTGCCGGGGCGCCACAGGATGCCGGCGTTGCGGACCTGCCCGACGTCGGGGCCCAGTAGCACCGCGCCGACCAGGATCGGCGCGCCGATGGTGTCGGCGGCCTGGGAGATCCGGGCACCGGCGGTGGGGTTGCGCAGCGGGTCGATGTCGCTGGAGTTCTCCGGCCACACCACCACGTCGGGGCGCGGCTGCTGCCCGGCGGCGACCCGCCCGGCAAGCTCGATGGTGGCGTCGACGTGGTTGTTGAGCACCGCCTGCCGTTGGGCGTTGAAGTCCAGGCCCAGCCGCGGCACGTTGCCCTGCACGATCGCCACGGTGACGGTGGCGCCGGACCCGGCGGAGGCGACCGGCACGAGCAGGGCACCGGCGGTCAGCGCGACGGCCACGACCGCGGGGACGACGACCGGCGTCCACCGCCGCGCCGAACCGCCGCCGGACGGCGCGGCGGTGGTGGGGTTGGTGTCGGCGGGGCCGTCGAGCTGATCGCTGTCGGTGTCCGCGGTGTCCGCGGTGTCGGCCGTGTGGGTGCTCGGGCCGGTGCCGTTGGGGGTGGTGCGGCGCAGGGTGCTGACGGTGCGCCAGCCGGCGGTGACCAGCAGACCGCCGACGAGGGCGACGGCGAAGGTGACCACCGGCGCGCCGCCCAGCGCGGCCAGGCGCAGCAGCGGCGACTCGTCCTGGCTGAACGCGAGCCGCCCCCAGGGGAACCCGCCGAACGGGGTGCGGTCGCGCAGCGCCTCCTGGCCCACCCAGAGCAGCCCGGTCAGCGCCGGCCACGCCCAGCGGCCCCGGTCGGCCAGCGGCGACACCCAGGCGGTAGCGGCGCCCAGCAGCGCCAGGTAGCCGGCCTGCAGCAACGACAGCAGCACCCACGGCAGGTAACCGGTGTGCAGGTTCGTCCAGGCCAGCAGCGGGGCGAACAACGCCACCCCGGTCAGGAAGCCCAGGCCGGCGCCGGCGCGCAACCGCCGCCGGTGTACGGCGGCGGCCAGCAACGCCACCCCGACGGGCGCAAGCGGCCACACCCCGTACGGGGGGAACGCCACCAGCAGGGCCAGCCCGGCGGCCACGGCCAGGGGCACAGCGACCCGCAGCGGCAGCGGCCGACCCGCGACGACCGGCGCGCCGGTCACCCGGGGGGTGCGGGTTTCATCCTGGTCCAGCATCGTCACCGCAGCTTCACCTCGATCACCCGGCGAAGGCTACCCGCCTGATGGTCCCGCCGGCCGGGCCCCCCGCTCGCCGATCTTGCGCTTTCCGTGCCGACACAAGGGGCATTCCCGCCCACATCGACGACCGAAACCGCAAGATCGCCGGGAGTGGAGTGGGAGTGGGAGTGGCGTGGCGTGAGGGTGGGGGGATGAAATCGGGGCGCGGCTGACGCCGCGCCCCGATGCTCCCAGGCCCTTCCCGGCCGGTGTGGCGAGGATGGGGCACGACGACCTTCGGACCGACCGGACGTGGACTGGCTGCCCCCGCCGGGCCGTTGTCTACTGGCCGTGCACCTCACCCTGCCCGTACACCGGTAACCGCGGCCGGTTCGCGCCGCCCCGCCGACCCCCGCCCGCTGGACCTGGCCGCCGCGACGATGACGCTGAAACATGTCGCTCGGCCAGCGGACGAAGGGACGAAGCGAACAACAGCCGCTTCCCGTGGTAGGACTCAAAGACGGTACGTGCCGACCCCCGTCGGTTGTCAACCCGCACCCGGCCTGTCGTGTGTTGCGACACGGCGTGTCGGTCGGCGAGTCTCACTGCGTACGCAGATGGTGACGCAGCAGCGCCCTCGCGGCCGCCGGGTGTTCCTCGGCGAGCAGCCCTCCGGCGGCCAGCACGTAGTCCGCGTCGACGACCGTCGCGGCAGCGCGCGGCAGCGCCCACCCGCCGGCGTGATCGGCCAGGACCGCCGACAGCACCTGCCCGGACATGTCCGCCGGGGCGTGCCGCAACACCCCACCGGAGCCCACCAGCAGCCGCACGTCGCGCAGGTCCCGCCCGGCCCGCTCACCGGTGGCCGCGCCCCGGGCGTGCCGGCGCAGCGCCACCGTCGCGGCGAGGGTGGCGATGCGCCGGTCCACGGCCCGCTCGACGTCGTCGACGGCCAGTAACGCCGGGTCGCCCGCCCGACGCGCCGCGGCGGCCGCCAGGTCGTCGGACTCGTCCCCGGCGAGCAGCCGCTCCTCGACGGCGGCGCGCACCACCCCGGGGGCGCTCCACCGCATCCCCAGATCGCCCTCCACGGTGCGGGCCCGCCACAGACTGCCGGCGACCTCCTGGCCCGGCCCGGTGGCCCGCTCGTCGGGCGTGAGCACCGAGTACACGTCGGTGGTGGCCCCACCCACGTCGACGACGGCGAGATCACCACCGAGGGTGTCGGCGAGCACCTCCACACCGGTGAGCACCGCGTCGGGGGTGGCCGCCCGCACCAGCCGCGCGAACCGGGTGCCCCTGGACAGTCGTTTACCACCGATGACGTGACGCAGGAACACCGCGCGGATCGCCGAGCGCGCCGAATCCGGGGCGAGCACCCCGATGCGCGGCAGGACGTTGTCGGCGGCGGTGACCGGCACCCCGGCGTCGCCCAGCAACCCGGTCAGCTGCTCGCGCACGTCGGAGTTGCCCGCGTACACCACGGGCCGGCGCCACCGGGCCCGGGCCAGCCGGGTCGCGTTGTGGGTGATCGTGTCGGCGTCACCGCCGTCGGTGCCGCCGACGAGCAGCACCACATCGGGTCGGGCCGCCCGCACCGCCGTCAGGTCGGCCGCGCCGAGCCGACCCGCCGCGACGTGCACCACGTGCGCGCCCGCGGACAACCCGACCCGCCGCCCGGCCTGCGCGGTGACCAACGGCTCATAGCCGATCACGGCCAGCCGCAACCCACCCCCGGCCGACGAACACACGTACCACGGCACGTCACCCACCCGCAGCCCGGCGGTGGCCGCCGCCACCGCGGCGTCCAGGCCGTGCAGCACGTCGGTGCCGACAGTGGTCGGCGCCGACGCCGCACCGGCGAGGACACCGGCGGCCAGGTCCACCACCGCCACCTTCGTGTACGTGGAACCGACGTCGGCGCAGACCGCCAGTGTCGCGGGCTCTCCCGGTCCGCGACCGCGGGGCTCGCGACCCTGGCTCATTCCTCGCGACCGACTGCGGCGGGGACGACCACGGTGCCGGTCGCGGTGACCGCCACGATCGGCGGGTCGAGGACCTCCGCGGCGGACGCGGAACGGTCCGGGCGACCCCGGCACACCACCGCGCAGCTCAACTCCAGGGTGCGGCTGCGGGTGCCCACCCGCGACACCTGCGCGGTCACCTGCACCACGTCCCCGGCGTGGATGGGCGCGTGGAAGCGCACGTCGGCGTACCCGGCGAACAGCCCCTCGTCACCGTCGGTGCGGATGCACACCTCGGTGGCGACGTCACCGAACAAACCGAGCGCGTACGCCCCGTCGACCAGGTTCCCGCCGTAGTGGGCGTGCGAGTACGGCACATACCGCCGGTGCGTCACCGTCAACCCGAGCCGTGCGTCGGTCATGCCATCGCCTTCCGTTGCGTGATCAGAGCGTGCACCAGGTAGCTGGCCACCTCGCCGGGCGTGGTGCCCCGACCGAAGATCCGGTCCACGCCCAACTCGTCGGTCATCGTCTCGTCGAAGCGGGGACCACCGACGATCAGCAGCGGCCGCCGCCCCGCCGGCATCGCCTCCCGGAACGCCGCCGACATCTCCCGGGTGTTGTGCAGGTGCGCGTCGCGTTGGGTGACCACCTGCGACACCAGCACCGCGTCGGCCTTCTCCGCCCGGGCGGTCTCCACCAACTCCGGCACGCTGACCTGCGCACCCATGTTGGTGACCTTCAACTCCCGGTAGTACTCCAGGCCCTTCTCCCCCGCGATGCCCTTGACGTTGAGGATCGCGTCGATGCCCACCGTGTGCGCGTCGGTGCCGATGCACGCCCCGACCACCGACAGCTTGCGCCGCAACCGCTGCTTGATCACCGTGTTGACGTCCTTCGCCGACAGCAACGCGAAGTCACGCTCCACCACCTGCACGGCGTCGAGGTCGACCAGGTGGTTCACCCGCCCGTAGACGACGAAGAAGGTGAACCCGTCACCCATCGGTTTGGCGTGCACCACCATCGCCGGGTCGATGCCCATCTTGTTGGCCAACTGCACCGCCGCGCCCTCGGCGCGCTTGTCATGCGCCACCGGCAGGGTGAACGACACCTGCACCATCCCGTCACCGGTGGTGTCCCCGTACGGGCGCACGATCTGCTTGCTCACGCCGCCGCCGCTTCGCGCCGGCGGCGTGAGCGCGGGACTGCTGTGCTGGCCGGTTCGCTCGCTACGCTCGCTCACGCCGCCGCCTCCAGGATGTCGGTGGCCGGGTTGCAGTAGTCGGCCTCGTGCGCGGCGACCCCGTCGAGGCCCTTGCCCCGGTCCGCGGGCCGCTTCATGATCCCGAAGGTGCCCTCGGCGATCGCCGTCAGCAACGTCTGCTCCCCGATGCGTTCCAACAGGTCCAGCGCCTCACCGAGGACCTGGTTGGCGCGGCGGCGGATGAACCCGCCCGGCGCCGGCACGAAGTCCTCGTGCAGCCCACCGGCCGCGCCCAGCACGTAGCGCACGTTCTGCAGGGCGATGTCCCGATCCGACAACCACGGTGTCACCACCGCCTCGGTCATCATCCCCACCAGCAGGATCCCCTGACCGGTCAGCGCACCGGCCAGGTTGAAGAACCCGTCGAGCAGGTTGCCCCGGAACACGTCACCGGTCATGTGTTTCGTCGGCGGCATCCACTTCAGCGGCGCGTCCGGGAACAACTCCCGGGCCAGCAGGGCGTGCGCCAACTCCAGCCGGAACGACTCCGGCACCTCCGGGTTGATCTCGAACGCGTGGCCCAGACCCAACTGCCAGTCCGCCAACCCCGCCTCGTGCGCGAAGAACTCGTTGAGCAGCTGCGACACCGTCACCGTGTGCGCCTCGTCGACGGCGTCGGCGGTGGTCAGGTAGTTGTCCTCACCGGTGTTGATGATGATCCCGGCGCGGGCGTGCACCTGCCGGGAGAACCGCTGGTCGACGAACGTACGCACCGGGTTGATGTCGCGGAACAGGATCCCGTACATCGAATCGTTCAACATCATGTCGAGGCGTTCCAACCCGGCCAGGGTCGCCATCTCCGGCATGCACAACCCCGACGCGTAGTTGGTCAACCGCACGTAGCGTCCCAACTCCTTCGACGACTCGTCCAACGCCGCGCGCATCAACCGGAAGTTCTCCTGCGTGGCGTACGTGCCGGCGAAACCCTCCCGGGTCGCGCCCTCGGGCACGTAGTCCAGCAGCGACTGCCCGGTGGAGCGGATCACCGCGATCACGTCCGCGCCGGCCCGCGCCGCCGCCTGCGCCTGCGGAATGTCCTCGTAGATGTCGCCGGTCGCCACGATCAGGTAGATCCACGGCCGCTGCTTCGGGTCCCCGTGCCGCTTGATGAGCCGGTCCCGTTCGGCGCGCCGCCGGTCGATGCGCCGGATGCCCGCGCCGACCGCCCTGCGCGCCGCCGACCGGGCCGCCGTCGCGGCCCGCCCGGTCGGCTGGGTGAACCGCACCGACCCGGCCGCGGCCTTCTGCGCCAGCAACGTCACATCGGTGATGCCCTCGCGGGCCAGGGCGTCGAACACCGGCACCGCCACCCCGTGACCCAACCCCACGTCCGCGGCGACCGCGTCGACGAGCCGGTTCACCCACGGGATGCCGTCCGGGTCGGCGCCGCTCACGCCGGCCAACCGCAGCACCGCCCGCTCCACCGACACGGTGGTGTGGCTGCGAGCCAGGTCCACCACCGGCTGCCCGGCCCGACGCGCCAACTCCCGCGCCCGCGCCACCAACACCGGATCAAGATCAAGCTTGCCGGTCACGCCACACCGCTCATCTGCTCGCTCACGACGACCCTTCCTCGTAGATGACCTCACCGCGCAGCACCAGACGCCGACACACCGGCAGCGGCGTCGGGTCGTCCGGACCCCACTGCTCCGGGTCCTCGGCCAGCAACACCGGCAGACCCCGCTGCACCCCCGCCGGTGTCGACCACACCGCGAACGTCGCCGGCGCACCCAACGCCAGAACCCCCTCGACATCCAGGTGCACCGCCCGCCACCCACCCCGGGTGTGCGCCGCGAACGCCGAGCGCACCCCCATCCGCTGCGCCGGGTTGTGGTGCGCCGCCGCCGCCCGCACCGACCCCCACGGGTCCAGCGGCGTCACCGGCGAATCCGACCCGAACGCCAACGCCACCCCCACCGAGTGCATCGCACCCATCGGGTTCGACTCCAACGACCGGTCCAACCCCAACCGCGCCTCGTACATCCGACCCGCGCCACCCCACAACCGGTCGAACGCCGGCTGCATGCTCGCCACCACCCCGTACTCCACGAACCGCGCGATCAACCGCTTGTTCATGATCTCCGCGTGCTCGATGCGGTGCCGGGCCGCCCGCAACCGCTCCACCCCCACCGTCCGCGCCGCCGCCGCGAACCCGTCCAGGACCGTGCCGATCGCCGCGTCACCGATGGCGTGGAACCCGCCCTGCAGGCCGTGCGCCGCACAGTCCAGCAGGTGATCGCGGACCTGCTCGGCGCTCAGGTACCCGTGCCCGCACCCGTCACCGTCGCCGTACGGCTGCGACACGTGCGCCGTCCGCGACCCCAACGCCCCGTCGGCGAACAGGTCCCCACCGGCGCCCACCGCACCCAACTCCCGGGCCCGCGCCGCGCCACCCAGCTCACCCCAGTACCCGTACACCTCCGGCAACCCCGCCCCGGAGATGCCCAGCAGACCGGTGAAGTCCTCCTCGTCGGAGATCTCCGGACCACCGCACTCGTGCACCGCCGCGATGCCCAACGACGCCGCGTGCGCCAACGCCACCCGCTGCGCCGCGACCCGCTGCGCCCGACTCACCGACCCCTGCGCGGCCGCCCGCACCACATGGTGCGCGTCGCGCCGCAACCACCCCGACGCGTCGTACCCGGCCTCGGTCGCCGCCTGCGGACACGCCGCCAGCATCGCCGAGGACACCAACGCCGAATGGATCGACGCCTGCGACAGGTACACCCGCCGGCCACCGGCCGCCCGGTCCAACGCCGCCGCGTCCGGCAACGTCGGATCCGACCAACCCGACTCGTCCCAGCCGTGCCCCAGCACCACCGCGTCCGCCGGCAGACCCGCCGCGAACCCGGCCACCGCGTCGAGCAGCTGCCCGGCCGAGCGCACCCGCGACAACTCCAGCCCGGACAACGCCAACCCGGTGTCGGTGGCGTGCACGTGCGCGTCCACGAACGCCGGCGTCACCAGCGCCCCACCCAGGTCCACCACCCGGTCGGCCGACGGCGCGTCACCATCGGTGCCCAACCAGGCGATCCGCCCACCGGACACCAGCAGCGCGGTCGCACTCGGGTCGGCGGGGCAGTGCAGCACGCCGCCGCGATACAACGTCGAGGGGTTCGTCATGACCTCAGTCTGCCGCGACCCGCGCCGCGAACAGCTGACGCACCCCCGGCTCGGCCCGCAACAACCCCAACGCCAGCTCCGCGTGCCCCGGCACGTACCCGTTGCCGACCAGCATCGTCACGTCCGCCGCCAACCCCTCCGCACCCAACGCCGCAGCGGAGAAGCTCGTCGCCATCGAGAAGAAAATCACCGTGCCGCCGTCCGCGGTGGCCAACACCGCCCCGTGCTCACACCCCGGCACGTCCACGCAGACCACCGTCACGTCCGCCGGGGCACCCAGCGCGGTGGTCACCGCCGTGGACAACCCCACCGGGTCGCGGGCGTCTGCCAACGCCACCACCGACGCCAGACCGGCGGCCGTCAGCGCGTCGCGCTCCGCCGCCACCGGCACCACCCCGACGGTACGGGCGGCGCCCGCGCGCCGTGCCGCAGCCAGCGACAGCGACCCGCTCTTGCCCGCTCCACCGATCACCGCGACCCGCACCGGCGACGGGTCACCGGCGCGCCGCCGGTCCTCGACGTAGCGCGACACCACCCGGGCGGTCAGCGCGGGCGCCCCGCACACGTCCAGCACGGCCAGGGACAACTGCGGGTCCTCGTCCTCGGGCAGCACCGCGGCGATGGACCGCGCGAACAGGATCGCCCACCCGTCGCACGGCACCTGCTCGCTGCGCCCGTCCCAACGGGCCAACCCGTCGGTGATCACCAACGGCGTCAACGTCAACGACACCAGGGTGGCGACCCGCTGGCCCGCCCTGAGCCCCAACGGGGAGCGCCGACCGGCCTCCTCGACAGTGCCGATCAACATCCCACCCGACCCGGTCACCGGGTTCTGCATCTTCCCCCGGGTCGAAATGATCTCCAGTACCTCGGCGCGGACCGCGTCACTGTCACCGCCGTGCTTCTCCGACAACTGCCGGAAGCTCGCCGCGTCCAGGTTGAGCCGCTGCACCCGGATCCGTACCTCGTTCGGCGCGATCACCGCCGACGTGTCCAGCCGCCAAGCCGCCTGCGGCAGCACCCCCGCCGGTTGCACGACGCGGTGCAGTCCCACCGGTGACGTCACGCCGACCTCCCCCTGTCCAGCCGCCCGAAGCCCCGGTCAAGGCTCGCGTAACGGGAAAACTTACGGCAGACTAGTTTCTGTACCGAATATTTTCCAGTAGCCTTCGGGCTTCGATGATCAGCCGCACCACCGAGGAGGGGCCGTGACCCACACCATCCCGCACCCCCGTCACGCCCCGGTCGCCGCACCGACCGCCGGGCAGCCCTACGAATACCACCGCCGCCCCCTGGTCGAACCGGACTGGACCCGCTTCCCCGGCTGGCGCCACATCACCCGCGACCAGTGGGAATCCGCCCAGTGGCAGCGCGTCAACTGCGTCAAGAACATCAAGCAGCTCCGCACCGTCTTCGGCGACCTGATCGACGAGACCTTCTACGCCGACCTCGAGGCCGACCAGAAGGCCCTGGCCACCATGTCCATGCTGGTGCCACCCCAGATGATCAACACGATGGTGCCGTTCGCGACCCCCACCACCGAGGCACTGCTCGCCGACCCCATCCGCCGCTACATGATCCCGGTCGCCTCCGACCGCCGCACCGACTGGCCCTCACACCCCTACGCCAGCCGCGACAGCCTCCACGAACACGACATGTGGGTCGCCGAAGGGCTCACCCACCGCTACCCCACCAAGGTCCTCGCCGAGCTGCTCTCCACCTGCCCCCAGTACTGCGGGCACTGCACCCGGATGGACCTCGTCGGCAACTCCACCCCCGCCGTCGACAAACTCAAGCTCACCCTCAAGCCCGTCGACCGCTACGACGCCCACATCGCCTACCTCAAGGCTCACCCCGGCGTCCGCGACGTGGTCGTCTCCGGCGGCGACGTGGCCAACGTCCCCTGGCGCAACCTCGAGTCGTACCTCATGCGCCTGCTGGAACTGGAGACGGTCCGCGACATCCGGCTCGCCACCAAAGCCCTCATGGGCCTCCCCCAGCACTGGCTGCAACCCGACGTCGTCGAAGGCCTGGAGCGCGTCGCCCGCACCGCCGCCCGCCGCGGCGTCAACCTCGCCATCCACACCCACGTCAACCACGCCCAGTCGCTCACCCCACTGGTCGCCAAGGCCGCCCAGACCGCCCTCGACGTCGGCGTCCGCGACGTCCGCAACCAGGGCGTCCTCATGCGCGGCGTCAACGCCACCACCCCGGAACTGCTCGACCTCTGCTTCGCCCTGCAAGGCGAAGCCGGGATCCTGCCGTACTACTTCTACATGTGCGACATGATCCCCAACGCCGAACACTGGCGGGTCCCGGTCTGGCACGCCCAGCAGCTCCAGCACGACATCATGGGCTACCTCCCCGGCTACGCCACCCCCCGGATCGTCTGCGACGTCCCGTTCGTCGGCAAGCGCTGGGTGCACATGCTCACCGACTACGACCGCGAGCGCGGCATCTCCTACTGGACCAAGAACTACCGCACCTCCATCGAGTCCGCCGACCTGGAGGCGCTCAACAAGCGCTACGCCTACTACGACCCGATCGACACCCTCCCCGAGGGCGGCCAGCAGTGGTGGAACGACCACCGCGACGACTGACCCACCAACGGCGACACCCCCGAGCAGACTGCCCGGGGGTGTCGCCGTTCCCGTCACCGGCAGCCCAGGGCCTCGACGTACCCTGTCGGCGACGTCCCCGCCGCGACCTCGTCGGCGTACCTCCAGAACACCTCCGGCCAGTCACCGGCCTGATCCATGTCCCGCAGCACCCGCCAGCCGTGACTCCCCCGCAGCGCCTCAGCGGCCTGCCGTGCCGCCTCCTCATCCCCGCTCGCTGTCGCCCGCCGCCACTGCTCAATCCACCCGCAACCCACCCGGGACGTCACCCCCACGCTGAACTGGTACGAGTCGCTGACCCCGATCTCCTCCAGCGCGGCCATATCGAACCCCGGCGGCAACGGCACGTCGGCGAGCACCTTCGCCGCCCGCTCCCGCACCGGCACGACCATCTCCGCCGGAAGCACCGCCAACCACGTCCGCGCATCCACCCGAACGATGGCCGCGAGAACCCGGTCCAGGTCCTTCCGCGACCAGTTCTCGGAGGACTTGATCTCCACGACCAGGTCGTCGCGGGGACGCAACAGCACCGTGAAATCACCGCTGAGGCTCTGAAACACATCAGCCGGCCAATCGTCCACCCGCACCGACCTTCCCGGCCCCGTCTCGCGCTGATTGGCATACCGGTCCGCGTACACGGACGCCGGATACCAGTTCATCTCCAGTTCCCGCGCACCCCGGCGAAACCTGACAGTGCCATAGTCCTGGGAAAACTCGGACAGCGCCGCCACCGTCCAACCGGTCTGGTCGACCAGTAACCGCGGGCTCCTCTCCGCCGCCTCCACCGCCGACGGCGGAAAAACGGCCCCGGCTCGCGCACCCGCGCTGACGAGCGGCGAGACCGCGTCGTCCTCGCCCTGCCCCCGCAACACCATGGACGCCGGCACGATGCTCACGAGCACAGCCGCCGCCGTCATGACGCCCGCGAAGCGACGCACCCACAACCGCCGCGGCGCCGACCCGACGGTACGCCGAACCAACGACTCGGACACGATGTCCTCCAGAAGGGTCTGCTTCACCCCACCGAGGTCCCCCAACATCCCGAGCCCACCCGGGTCGGCATCCCGAACCAGCTGGTCGGCACGCTCCTCCGTGCTCATCAGTCCTCCTTGCGGGTGGATGCGGTCAGTACGTCGAGTACATGTCCGGGCGGCCCCGGATCGTCGCCGACCAACGCCCGCAACCTCACCCGCGCCCGCGACAACCGGGTCCGGACCGCCGCGGCGGACACGCCCAGCACCGCGGCCACCTCATGCGGCTGCAGCCCCTCCCACACCGTCAGCATCAGCACCTCCCGGTCCATCTCGGCCAGACCCGATAGGGCCGCCCGAACGGCAAGCCGCTCCGGCACCTCACTGCCCGGATCGGTCACCGACGCGGCAATCTGCTGGCGTAACCGCTCACCGAGGCGCTGCCGGCGAACACCCCCACGGTGATGATTCGCCAGCACCCGCCGCGCGACCCCGTACAGCCACAGCCGGGCCGCACCGGCAACCGGAATGTCCTGCCGGCGACGCCACGCCACCAGGAAGGTCTCCGCGACCACGTCCGCCGCGTCCTCCGGATGCGCGACCCGCCGCAACGCGTACGCCAACAGCGACTCGAAATCCTCGGCGTACGCCCGCCGGAATCGGTCCTCGTCCTGCTCTGTCCCGGGGCTCACACCCACTCCATGTCCGGTGCGCCCCCAACCGTGACAGTCCACAGGCACTCCCCAGGAGAATCACCAACCCGCGAATGCCGTGCACCGCCTGCGGCTAGCGTCCACCACCATGGGACACCCGAGGACAGCGCCCGAAACGGGCACGGCCGACGGGGTCACGCTCGACGAAGTCTTTTTCGACGTCGTGTTCGTGCTCACCGTCACCCAACTTGCCAGCGCCCTCGAAACCCACAGCAACTGGGCTGGATTCGGAAGCAGCGCCCTGATCTTCGGCCTGCTCTGGTACCTCTACACCGGCTACGCCTGGCTCAACAACCACCTGCCACCCCGACGGAACGCCACCAGGCTGATGCTCTTCACCGGCATGGCCGGCTTCCTGCTCACCGCCGTCGCACTACCCGACGCCCTCACCCACACCGGCGCTCTCTTCGCCCTCGGCGAATCCGTCGTCGCCATCGGCATGGGCGTACCGACCGAAGATCTCACCGCCGGAAAGGCCGCCGCGATCGTGCTCGCCCTCGCCCTACCCGTCGCCCTGTGGTGGACGTACTTCACCGACACGCGACCCGCCGAAGCTGCCCTCGCCGCCGCCGCACCGGCCACTCGCACCCGGCTGGCAGCCCGCGCCTACGTCCTCCCCCACTTCCTGTTGCTGATCGGGGTCATCGCCACCGTCAGTGGCCTGCACGCCGCCGTCGCCCATCCCGATGAGCCAGCTACCCCCGGTGCCGCCCTCGCCCTCAGTGGTGGCGTCGCGCTCTACCTGATCGGCATCACCGCCACCCGCCGCGCCCTGCGACTCCCCCTCCCCCTCAGCCGACCCACCACCGCGCTAGCGGCGCTGGCAACCACCGCCGTCGGCCCTGCCCTGGCCGCCCCCGCCCAACTCGTCGCCGTCACCGGCGTCGTGGTGCTCATGCTCGTGACCGACACCCTGCGCGCCTAAATCGACGTCAGCGCACCGGTCAGGCCTCACCCAGTACCTCGGACAACGGCGCCGGCACCAGCCCTCGCTTGCGCAACCCGGCCAGGATGTGCGGCAACGCCTCGTCGGTCATCGCCGCGTTCGCCTCGGTCACATGCATGATCACCACGGATCCGGGGCGGACGTGGTCCAGCACCGCGCGCACCAACGGCTTCCACGCGGTCGCGAACGGATCACCGCTGACCACGTCCCCGTCGACAACCGTCACACCCAACGGCGCCAACGCCTCCAACGCCGCCGCGTCGTGGCAGAGCCCCGGAAAGCGGAAGTAGCGGGTCTGCCGACCCCCGTACGGCTTGATCACCTCGAAGGTCTTCGCCACGTCCCGGGCCAGTTCGTCGACCGGCAGTGCGGGCAGGTCGTAGCAGTCAGTGGTGAACGCCGCGTGCCCGTAGGTGTGGTTGGCCAGTTCGAAGCGCGGGTTGTCGGCGATCCGCCGGGTCACGTCCGGATAGCGCCGCACCCACTTTCCGGTGAGGAAGAACGTCGCCGGCACCTGCTCCCGTTCCAGCAGGTCGAGGATGTGCAGGTTGGCGTACGACTTCACCCGACCGGCCCGCAGACTGGCAAGCATGGCGTCGGTCATGTCCGCGTCGAAGGTCAACGCGACCTTGTTACCGGTCCGCGGCCCGTTGTTCACCACCGGCGCCCTGGTGCCGGTCGGCGTCGCGCCCGGCACCGAGGCAACCGCCGACGGCGACGGGACACCGGCCGACGGAACAGCCGGGTCGGCACCTGCGGACGGCCCCACCGAAGAGGCAGCGACCGACGGCGCGACCGACGGCGCGGATGGGTTCGACGACGCGGACGAGCCGACGAAGACCGGCTGGCCCGAGGGAGGCACCCGGGACGCTTCACACCCGGCACCGCCAAGAATGGCCGCCACGACCAGTACGCCAGTTAACGGGCGAAGCCCAGATCGGATCACGCCGCAGATCATCGCAAACGCGAAAGCCGTTCACTGCCCCCTGCGGTGTCGTCGTGAACGCCCACAGCACGACGGGTCCCCGGGCGCATCGCCGCCCGGGGACCCGCGAACCGCTCAGGTCACTTCGTGAACGAGTCCTTCACGTTGCGACCCGCGTCCTTGACGTTCTGACCGGCCTGCTTGGCGCGCGCGTCGCTCTGCTGGCTGGCGCCCTCGCCACGCATCCGCTCGTTGTCGGTCATATCGCCGACGCGCTCCCTCGCGGCGCCGGCCATCTGCTCAACCTTGTTCTTTGCCTTCTCGGTGAAGCTCATCGCGCCTCCTCGGTCTGGCGGTTGTCCTGGCTCGTGTGCCCGGTCTCCGGGTGCTGAAACCGGTGGTACCGGTTGCCACACCCTGTAAGGCGTCCTAGGAAGATAGGTTGTGGTGGGGTCGACTGTCGGGGCAGTCCCACGATGGTTAACTGGCCGCATGGGAGAGCTCCTGCTGATCCGGCACGGCGAGACCACCTGGAGCGCCAGCCACCGGCACACCTCGTACACCGACCTGGAGCTGACCCCCGACGGCGAGCGACAGGCCCGCACGCTGGCCGCGTTCCTGGCCGCCCGACGCTTCGTCACCGTGCTGGCCAGCCCCCGCTCCCGGGCGCTGCGCACCGCGCAGCTGGCCGGGCTCACCGTCGACAGCGTCGACGAGGACCTCAGCGAGTGGAACTACGGCGAGTACGAGGGCCGCACCACCGTCGACATCCACGACGACGATCCGCACTGGAACATCTGGACCGACGGCTGCCCCGGCGGGGAGTCCCCCGCGCAGGTGGGCCAACGCCTCGACCGGGTGCTGGCCCGCGTCACCCCGCTGCTCGACCGGGGCACCGTCGCGCTGGTCGGGCACGCGCACAGCCTGCGGGTGCTCGGCGCCCGCTGGATCGGCATGCCACCGTCCGCCGGTGGGCGGCTACGCCTGGACACCGCCACGGTCAGCGCGCTCGGCCACGAACACGGCCGGCAGGTCATCCTGCGGTGGAACCAGCCGGCTCCTCCGGCGCCCGGGACCGCGACCGACTCGGTGCCGCAGCGGTGATCTTCGGCGGCCGGTTCTCGTACGGCGTGGACAACACCACGGTCGTGCGGGTGGTGACGTTCGCCGAGGTGCGGATCTCCTGCAGCACCCGCTCCAGGTCGGTGGGGCTGGCCACCCGCACCAGCAGCAGGTAGAAGTCCTCCCCCGCCACCGAGTAGCACGAATCGATCTCCGGCAGGTGGGCCAGCCGCTCCGGGGCGTCGTCCGGCTGCGACGGATCGAACGGCCGGATCGCCACGAACGCGGTCAGCGGCAGATCCAACGCCTCGAACGACACCCGGGCGGCGTACCCCTTGATCACTCCGCGCTGCTCCAGCCGGCGGACCCGCTGGTGCACCGCGGACACCGACAGCCCCACCCGCTCGGCCAGGTCGGTGTACGACAGACGGCCGTCGGCGGTCAGCGCGGCGACAATAGCGCGGTCGATCTCCTCCACGGCGTGCAACCTACCGGGAAAATCGTCGCACGGCGACGCGGTACCTCCGGTGGCGGACCGCGACAGGCCGTGACGCACCCACCGCGACCGCGCCACCGGGCGCCGCCGTCAGCCCTTCGCGAGGGCCCGGGAGATCACCATCCGCTGGATCTGGTTGGTGCCCTCCACGATCTGCAACACCTTCGCCTCGCGCATGTACCGCTCCACCGGGTGGTCGGCCACGTACCCCGCGCCGCCGAGCACCTGCACCGCGTCGGTGGTCACCCGCATCGCCATGTCGGTGGCGAAGAGCTTCGCCTTGGCCGCCTCGATCGCGTACGGGCGGCCGGCGTCGCGCAGCCGGGCCGCCGCCAGGGTCAGCGCGCGGGCGGCGGAGATCTGGGTGGCCGCGTCGGCGAGGAGGAACCCCAGCCCCTGGAAGTCGATGATGGAGCGCCCGAACTGCTGCCGCTCCCGGGCGTAGGAGACCGCGTAGTCCAGGGCGGCCTGGGCCAGTCCGACCGCGCACGCCGCGATGCCCAGCCGACCGGAGTCCAGCGCGGACATCGCGATGGTGAAGCCCATCCCCTCGCCGCCGATCAGCCGGTCCGCCGGCACCCGGGCCTCGTCGAAGGCGATCTGCGCCACCGGAGAGGCGCGCAGCCCCATCGTCCGCTCCGCCGCCTGCGGGGTGATGCCCGCCGTGCCCGCGTCGACGACCAGGCAGGAGATCCCCTTCGGGCCGGGCCCGCCGGTGCGGCAGAAGACGTTGTAGAAGTCGGCCGTCCGGGCGTGGGTGATCCACGCCTTGGTGCCGGAGACCAGGTACGCGTCCCCGTCGCGCTCGGCCCGGGTGCTCAGCGCCGCCGCGTCCGAGCCACCCTGCGGCTCGGAGAGGCAGTACGCGCCCAGCAACTCGCCACCGAGCATGTCCGGCAGCAGCTTGCGCTGCTCGTCGCTGCCGAACGCCGCCACCGGATAGCAGGACAGGGTGTGCACGCTGACCGCCTCGGCGACCGCGAGCCAACGGCTGGCCAGGATCTCCAACACCTGCAGGTACACCTCGTACGGCTGCGCCGCGCCGCCGTACTCCTCCGGGTACGGCAGGCCGAGCAGGCCGGCGCGGCCCAGCGTGCGCAGCACCTCACGGGGGAACTCGGCGCGTTCCTCGAAGGCCGCGGCCTTCGGCGCGAGCTCGCCGTCGGCGAGCTCGGTGGCGAGACCCAGCAGGTCGTGGGCCTCGTCGGTGGGCAGGATCCGGTCGACAGTCATAGCGCGATGAGCTCCGTGGGGGTGGTGTTGAGCCGTTGCACGCCGTCCGTTGTGCAGACGACGATGTCCTCGATACGGGCGCCGTGCCGGCCCGCCAGGTAGATGCCCGGTTCGATGGAGAACGCCATCCCGGCCTCCAAGGGCCGGTCGTTGCCGTCCACCAGGTACGGCTCCTCGTGCCCGTCGAGCCCGATGCCGTGGCCGGTGCGGTGCAGGAAGGCGGGCCCGTAGCCGGCGGCGGCGATCGGCTCCCGGGCCGCCGCGTCGGCCGCCGCGCCGGTGATTCCGGGTCGCACCGCCTCGACGGCGGCGCGCTGGGCGTCGCGCAGCACCGCGTAGTAGTCCAGGAAGTCGGCCGGCGCCGGCCCACCCACCAGATAGGTGCGGGTGCAGTCCGAGCGGTAGCCCGACGGCATCGTGCCGCCGATGTCGACCACCACCGGCTCGCCGGCGCCGATCGGCCGGTCGGAGGTGCCGTGGTGCGGGCTGGCCCCGTTCGGCCCGGCCGCCACGATGACGAAGTCGACGCTGACGTGCCCGGCGGCGCGGATCGCCGCGGCGATGTCGGTGCCGACCTCGGCCTCGGTGCGCCCGGGGCGCAGCCACTCGCCCATCCGCAGGTGCACCTCGTCGATCGCCGCGCCGGCCTCGGCGAGCGCCGCGATCTCCGCCGGGGACTTGCGGATCCGCAGCTCACGCAGCACCTCCCCGGCGAGGCGTTGCGCGGCGTCGGGCAGCGCCGCGCGCAGGCCGAGGACCTGCTCGGCCCACATCCGGTCGGCGAGCCCGACCGCCGCGACCGGGCCGTCGAGGGCGGCCACGACCAGGGGGTACGGGTCGCTGCCGTCGACGTGGTCGACGATGCGCACCCCGGTGTTCGGGGCCGCCTCCGCCGCGGGGCGTTCCAGCCTCGGCACGATCAGGGTCGGCTCGCCCTCGGCGGGCAGCACCAGGCAGGTCAGCCGCTCCCCCGCGTGGGCGTCGTACCCGGTCAGGTACCGCAGGTCGGAACCGGGGGTGAGCAGCAGGGCGTCCAGACCGGCGGCGGCCGTGGCGCGCTGCGCGGCGATCAGCCGATCGGGCGGATACAGCTCGTCGATTCCCACCCCGTCAGCTTAACGGTCGTTTGGGCAAACTCCCTATCGGCTCCGCTCGGCCGGAAATCCACCGATGTTGATTGACTCGGACAGTTAACACTCTTTAAGATTTGGCTGCCTCGAGGCCCACCCGCACCTGCGTCCCGCACTCCCCGCCCGCGACACCCCGCGTGGGCGGGTGTCGTCCCCCGCCCACGGGAAGGCCCCCGATGTCCTCACCACTGCGCCGCGCCCTCGCCGCCGGCCTGCTCGCGCTGGCCACGGCCGGCGCCACTCTGACCGTCACCGCCACCGCCGCGCAGGCCGTGGTGCTGCCGAACAACTTCAAGAGCGTCGGCTACATGCCCTCCTGGGCCGGCAACGTCAACACCATCCAGTACAACAAGCTCACCCACATCAACTACGCGTTCGTGCTGCCCAACAACGACGGCAGCCTGCGCGCGGTGGAGAACCCGAGCAAACTCTCCTCGCTGGTCTCCCAGGCACACGCCAACAACGTCAAGGTGTCGATCGCGGTCGGCGGCTGGAACGACGGCAACGACTCGGCCTTCGAGGCCCTCGCGGCCAACTCCGGCAGCCGGACCACCTTCGTCAACAACCTGGTCAACTTCGTCAACCAGTACAACCTCGACGGCGTCGACATGGACTGGGAATACCCCGACCCGGGCGCCTCGGCCAACAACTACACGGCGCTCATGACGCAGCTCGGCACCGCCATGCACAGTCGCGGCAAGCTGCTCACCGCCGCTGTGGTCTCCGAGGGTTACTCCGTCGACGGCGTGCAGCCGGCCGTGTTCAACCAGGTCGACTGGCTCAACATCATGGCGTACGACGGCGGCAGCCCGCACTCGAACTACGACTGGTCGATCAACAGCGTCAACCTGTGGAAGGCCCGCGGCCTGCCGGCCAGCAAGGCCGTCCTCGGCATCCCGTTCTACAGCCGTCCCGGCTACTACACCTACTCGGCGCTGGTCGCGCTGGACCCGGCGAACGCCAACCGGGACTGCACCACCGCCGGCGGGGCCCAGCAGTGCTACAACGGCGTCCCGACGGTCAAGCGCAAGACGCAGTGGGCCCTCGCAAACGCCGGCGGCGTGATGAACTGGGAGCTGTCGCAGGACACCACCGGCTCGACCTCACTGGTCAGCGCCATGTACGACACGATCATGGGCGGCACCACCCCGCCGCCGACCGGTCGTACCGGCCGGATCACCGGGATCGGCGGCAAGTGCGTCGACGTGGCCTCGGCCAGCACCGCCAACGGCGCCGCCATCCAGCTCTGGACCTGCAACGGCACCAACGCGCAGACCTGGACCGTCGCCAGCGACAGCACGCTGCGCGCCCTCGGCAAGTGCGCCGACATCGCCAGCGGCTCCACCGCCAACGGCGCGAAGGTCCAACTCTGGGACTGCAACGGCAGCGGCGCGCAGGTCTGGCAGGCGCAGTCCAACGGGACGCTGCGCAACCCGCAGTCGAACAAGTGCCTCGACGCCACCGACAACAGCTCCGCCGACGGCACCCGGCTGCAGATCTGGGACTGCTTCGCCGGCGCCAACCAACGCTGGACGCTCCCGGCCTGACGGCACGCCCGCAGGCTGTTGCCCCGGGGCTCCCGATCGACGCCACCGCGTCAGTCGGGGGCCCCGGCGAGCTCACGGACCACTGTCAGCATCTCCTGCACCGAGCCGGCCGGGTCGGTGACCGGGAACTGCACCGCCCGCACCACCGCCGTCGGGTCGACCAGCAACGTCAGTCGCTTGAACCGGTTCACCCCGCCCGCCCGGAACACCGGCAGCAGCAGCCCCGCCGCCAGCCGACCATCCTCATCGGACAGCAGGGGAAACGGCAGCTCGGCGTACGCGGCGAAGGCGGCGAGCTGGTCGGGCCGCTGGGTGCTGACGCCGTACACCCGGACACCGGCGGCCTGGAAGTCCGGGTGACGCCTGGCGTAGGTGGTCGACTCCAGCGTGCACCCCCGGGCACCGGGAATCTCCGCCCAGCCGGGCGGGTAGCCGTGCGTCCCCGGCGCGTACGCCCCCGGGAACAGGTAGAGGACGCTCCACGCGTCCGTCGCGGCCAGCGCGACCGGCTGCCCGTCGGCGGCGGGCAGGACGATCTCGGGCAGCCGCCGGCCGACCAGATCATGTGCCCGGCGCGCCTCGGCCGAGCCGGCGTCGGCGGTAGCGGTCAGATCACCGTCACCCATGAGATACCTCGTCCCCCAGTCCTGCATGGCGATCAGCACCGGCAACAGGCCCTCGCCCCGCGCGGTGAGCAGATAGTCGTAGCGGGGCGGGTGGTCCGAATACGGTCTGCGTTCCAGCACACCGTGCTCGACCAGCGCGGCGAGGCGTTCGGTCAGCGCCCGCCGGCTGACGCCCAACTCCCGTTGGAGCCCGTCGAAGCGGGTCGTGCCACCGGCGACGTCGCGAACGATGAGGAAGGTCCACCAGTCCCCCAGCACGCCCAGCGCCTGCGCGATGCCGCAGTCCGCATCGGCAAGATCCTCCCGCCGCACCGTCCACCTCCATTGGTTCCGCCTCGACTATAGTCCGTTCCGGATTGGAACGGACTGGGCGGCGACGGCCGGGTGCCGGCACGCCCCCGCGCGTCGGTTTCCCTCATCGAACGCCACCGCGACCCCTAGCCTGGAAGCGGGGAGCCGCCCGGACTCCCCGACCGGGAGGACCGACATGGCAGCGAACCAGGCGAGCCAGGCCGCGACACGCCGCCGCCGCCAACTCTGGGCCGGCGTCCTCGCCCTCGTCGGCCTGGTCCTGCTGATCATCGGCCTCACCGTCGCCGACGGCGTCGCCGCCTGGGTCGAGGTGGTGGTCGCGATCCTGCTGCTGGTGACCAGCTACATCGTGCAGCACCTGGCCCGCCGCGAGACCGTCTACCAGCCCGACGAGCGCCGCTGACCCCACCGACGGCCGGGCGTACCCCCGATCGTCAGAGGGTTGTGCCAGGCTGTCCGGCGTGGCACACCGACCCCCGATCCTGCTGATCGACGCAGCCAGCCTCTACTTCCGGGCCTACTTCGGCATTCCGGAGTCCGCCGCCAAGGCCGAGGACGGCACCCCGGTCAACGCGGTACGCGGCTTCCTCGACATGCTCGCCACCCTGATCCGGGTGCGCGGCGCCGACCGGATGGTCTGCGCCCTGGACCACGACTGGCGCCCGGCGTGGCGCGTCGACCTGCTGCCGTCGTACAAGGCGCACCGGGTCGCCCCGCAGGGCGGCGAGATCGTTCCGGACACCCTCTCCCCGCAGGTCCCGATGATCCTGGAGGTCCTCGCCGCGGTGGGCATCACCGCGGTCGGCGCCACCGGCTACGAGGCCGACGACGTGCTCGGCACCCTCTCGGTGACCCAACCCGGCCCGGTCGAGGTGGTCTCCGGAGACCGGGACCTGTTCCAGCTCGTCGACGACGCCCGAGAGGTCCGGCTGCTCTACGTCGGGCGCGGCGTGGCCAAACTCGACGACTGCGACGACGCCGCGGTGCGGGCCCGCTACGGCGTACCGGCCGACCGGTACGCCGACTTCGCCGCGCTGCGCGGCGACCCGAGCGACGGGCTGCCCGGAGTGGCCGGCGTCGGCGAGAAGACCGCCGCCCGACTGATCGAGCGCTACGGCAGCATCGCCGGCATCCTGGCCGCGCTCGACGACTCCGACTCGTCCTTCGCGCCCGGCCTGCGCGCCAAGCTGGTCGCGGCACGCGACTACCTGGGCGTCGCGCCGACAGTGGTCCGGGTCGCACTGGACGTGCCACTGCCGCAACTGCCCACCGCACTGCCGACCGCGCCGGCCGACCCGGACCGGCTGCTCGAACTCGCCCAACGATGGAACCTGGCCGGCTCGGCCCGCCGCCTGGTCGACGCCCTCGCCGCCCCCCGCGGCGGCGAGAAGCCGTCGACATCCCCGCAGGCGGGCTAGCCGCCCGACACAACCCGGTCGGGGGACGGGCGGGCGAACGCGCGCCAGTGCCCTCACCCGCTCGTTACCGTCCGTTGAGGCGGACCCACAGGTCCATCGAGTCGAGCGGTTCCGCAGGAGAATCCCGTGCACCTCCCCGCGCCGGAACCCGGGTCACCACGGGCCAGCGGTCCACCGGTGCGCGACCCGGAGGGCCCGCGCCGGGTCACCCTCCTCGAACTCTTCTTCGACCTGGTGTACGTGGTCGCGCTCGCGCTCATCTCGCGGGGACTGGTCGACCAGCTCGACTGGCACCGCGCCGCCGAGGCGCTGATCATGTTGGCCGCCGTCTGGTGGACCTGGGCGATCACCACGCTCGTCACCGACATGTACAACCCCGAACGCACCGCGATCAAGCTACTGATCAGCGCCGTGATGTTCGGCGCGCTGCTGATGACCACGGCGATCCCGGAGGCGTTCAACAATCGAGGGATCGTCTTCGCCGGCACGTACGTGGCGATCCACCTGGGGCGTGGACTGTTCCTGATGCCAGCGGTACGCCGCGAACCACAGACCCAACGGCGGGCGGCCCGCATCTTCCTGTGGTTCGTGGTGTCGGCGATCCCGTGGCTCATCGGCGCATTCGTCAGCGAGGACGCCCGGATCGCCTGCTGGGCCACCGCGCTCGCCATCGACTACCTCGGCTTCCGGCTCGCGTACCCGGTGCCGGGGCTGGGGGTGGTCCCGGAGCAGCAACGCAACGTCACCGCGGAACATCTCTCCGAGCGTTACCAGCAGTTCTTCATCATCGCGCTCGGCGACGCCATCCTGACCATCGGCACCATGTTCAGCATGGAGCACACCGAGGCCGAGAACATCGGCGCGTTCGCTGTGGCGTTCCTGACCACGCTGCTGCTCTGGCGGATCTACGTGCACAAGTCCGGCGAACTGCTGCCGACCGCCATCCAGACGGCCCGCTCCCCCAGCAAGTTCCTGTTCAGCGCGCCGTACACCCATCTGTTGATGATCGCCGGGGTGGTCACCACGGCATCCGGCTTCCACCTGGTGCTGCACGACCCGACCGGGCGGACGCCGCCGGCCTGGCTGGCGGTGATCCTCGGCGGCCCGGCGCTCTTCCTGGCCGGCCGGGCCGCCTTCGAGTACGAGGTGTTCAGCCGGGTCTCCTGGTCCCGGCCCGGTGGGGTGCTGGCGCTGCTGACCATCGCGCCCGCCCTGCTGTACCTGCCGCCGGCCTGCGCCTCCCTCGGTGGGCTGCTGGTGCTGGCCGGCGTGGCCTACGCGGACTTCCGGCGCAGTCACGGCAAGCCACCGGAGGCCCCGTCACCGCCGCACTGAAGCCGGCCGGGCCGCGGGCATCGCCGGCAACGGCTCAGACCAGCGCCCCGGCGTACCCCCGGACCTGCAACCGTTGCCGGGCGGTGCCCGCCAGGCGCACCTGCAGGCCCAGCGGCGCGGCGGCGCGGCGGACGTCGTCCAGGTGCAGCGACCCGTGCCGGTCCACCGTGAGCACCGGCGGTTCTTCGAGGTCACCCTCCGGTGCGTGGAACGAGAGCAGGGTGACCGAGGTGGTGAGGTAACCCGGGTACGCGGCGCGGGCGGCGGCCTCGTCGCGGTGCACGAGCACCACCAGATCGTCGAGGTGGGCGAAGTCGGCGGCCAGGGCGCCCGCCTTCCAGTGCGCCGGTTCCTCAGCCGCGCCGGTCAGGTGCCGCGACCGGTTCGCCGAGGTGATGTAGAGGTGATCCGTGCCGGTCTCGGCGAGCACCCGCTCGAAGAGGGCGTTGGACGGGCAGGTCAGCCCCGGTGCGATCACCTGGGTGGTCCGCATCCCCTGGTCGACCTGGGTGAGGTGGTCGGGGAGCCGGTCGGCGGCCGGCCCGCGGAAGCCGAACGGTCCGGCCCCGTAGAGGGCGTCCATCAGCGCGCGCACCCGACCGACCGGCAGCCGGGGCGAGATCCGCGTCCAGTCGAACATCCCCGGGATCCGGCCGATCGCTGTGGTGATGCTGCCGACCTGGTGGGCCGGTCGACCCTTGGCCAGGTTGACCCGGCGCACGGTGGCCGCGTCCGGGCGGGCGACGATGACGTAGAAGTTGGCGAACGCCGCCGCGACGATCGCGCCGCCGGCGAGCGCGCGGGCCGCGACCGCGACGTCCTCGGGGCGGTCGATGTACAGGGGCGGTGTCGGGGCGTCCATGGGTCCTCCTCGGCGGGGCCGTGAGGCAGTTCTACGTCCACTCAGCCCGATCACGGCGAGGTCGGTCGTCGATCCGATAGCCGACAGGCGCTACCCGGTGCGGGCGGCGGATGCCCGGGCGGTACGCATCGGCGGACGGCATCGGCCGGACGGAGGATCCGCCGCAGGCGGCCTTAGCACGCAACAGTTAGCGGCGCGACCCGATTGGGTACAACCGCTGCACCTCAGATCCACCACATACCTCAGGAGGCAGCGATGCGCGGCACCTCGATTCTCGGAGTCATCGTCGTGATCTGGTTGGTGATCGGCGCCATCGCCGCTGGCCAGCGCGGCTACTACAGCGGTGACGACACCAACTGCGCCGAGGCCGGCACCATCCTGGTCACGATCGTGGCCGGGCCGCTGAACTACATCGGCGCCAACCCGAAGGTCGACTGCAAGCTGCCCGAGCCTTCCAAGTAGGCAACAGACGTGGACCGGCCCGTGCCCCCCGTGGTGGGGCGCGGGCCGGTGCAGTTTTCGGCGAGGTCGCTCCGGAGCACTAGCCCGCCTCCTCCCCCGGCCGTCGAACGGTCGACCGATCGCGTCCCCAGGCGGCCAGCGGCTCGAGGGCGTCGTTGAGGCGCGTGCCGTCCTCGGTCAACGAGTACTCGACGCGGGGCGGCACCTCGTCGTAGGAGACGCGGCGTACGATGCCGTCCGCCTCCATCTCCCGTAGGTGAGAGGCCAGCACCTTCTCCGTGATCCCCGGAAGCAGTCGACGCAGCTCGCCGAAGCGACGCAGGGGGTGCTCGTGGAGCGCCCAGAGGATCAGCACCTTCCACTTGCCGCCGATCACCTCCATCGCGGTGTCGATACCGCAGGCGTGTCCGTCCGCGGTGCCCGGCCGGTTCACCGTCGCCATACCCACCCCTCCGACGTGCTCGCTCACCCCCGGGTAACCACGCACCTCGACGTGCGTACTTGATCACCTGGGGGCCGGTGACCAGCCTAATCGGCATGGAACCGAACACTGTGGAGAAGCCCTCCGTCACGATGCTGGGACTCGGCGCGATGGGTACCGCGCTTGCCCGAGCCTGGCTTGTCGCCGGCTACCCGCTCACCGTCTGGAACCGCACCCCGACCCGCGCCGCAGCGCTCGTGCCCGAAGGGGCAAGGGTCGCGGGCAGCGCCGCACAGGCGGTCGCGGCAAGCACCCTGGTCGTCGTCTGCCTGTTGGACGACAGCTCGGTCGACCAGGTGCTGGCCGGCGTGGACCTGATCGGCCGGGATCTGGTCAACCTGACCACCAGCACCCCTGCCCAGGCCCGCGCCCGCGCGGCGTGGGCCCGCCGACGCGGCGCGCGGTACCTGGACGGTGGAATCATGGCTGTCCCACCGATGGTCGGCGTCCCGGAGGCCGGCGGCTACGTCTTCTACAGCGGCTCACGAGCGCTGTTCGAACGGCACCGGGAGACGCTGGGCGTTCCGGTCGGCACCACCTACGTCGGTGAGGACGCGGGCTTCGCGGCCCTGCACGACGTGGCTCTCCTCAGCGCCATGTACGGGATGTTCGCCGGGGCCGCGCACGCATTCGCCCTGATCCGCCGGGAGGACATCGACCCGTCGGCGCTCGCCGCACTGCTCGCCGACTGGCTCGTCGCGATGGTCCCGGCGGTTCACCAGACCGCCGACCAGCTGCGCAGCGGGGACTACACCAAGGGGGTCGTCTCCCCTCTCGCCATGCAGGTGGCGGGCACGCCGACCTTTCTGAGCACCGCCGAGCAGCAGGGCGTCAGCCCCGAACTGCTCAGCCCCTACTTCGACCTGATGCGCCGCCGCCTGGCGGAGGGCGGTGGCGAGGAGGACCTGACGGGCGTCATCGATCTGCTGGTGCGGTGACGGTGTCCGGTGGCTGGAGGCGGTCCTTGGCACCTGCCGTCGTCCACCGCACACCGCCTACGGCATCCTAGGAGGCTGGTTTGCGGCCTGTGGCGTTTGTCCGCGCCGGGGCCGGGAACCGCCGATGCCTCAGTCAGCGAAACGGGATCGGGAGTGCGGGCATGCAGATCGGCTACAAGTTGGCCTCGGAGGGGTACGGCCCGCAGGAGATCATCCGCCAGGCCGTCCTGGCCGAGCGGGCCGGCTTCGACTTCGTCGAGATGAGCGACCACTTCCACCCCTGGCTGGACGCACAGGGGCACTCGTCCTTCACCTGGAGCGTGCTCGGCGCCATCGCGGCCAGAACCAGCACCCTGCGTCTGGCCACCGGTGTCACCTGCCCGACCGTCCGCTACCACCCGGCGATCATCGCCCAGGCCGCGGCGACCATGGCACTGATCTCCGACGGCCGGTTCACCCTGGGCGTGGGCGCAGGCGAGCGGCTCAACGAGCACGTGGTCGGGCAGGGCTTCCCCAGCGTGCGGGGCCGACACGAGCGACTACGCGAGGCGCTGGAGATCATCCGGCTGCTCTGGCAGGGCGGCTACCAGTCGTACGAGGGACGGCACCTGCACCTGGAGGACGCCCGAGTCTTCGATCTGCCGGACACCCTGCCCGTGATCGCGGTGGCGGCCAGCGGTGAGGCGTCGGCGCGGCTCGCCGCCGAGTTGGGCGACGGACTGTTCGCCACCGACGCGGACGCGTCGATCGTCGAGCACTACCGACGCGCGCAGGGTGCCGGCCCGCGCTACGCCGAGGTGCCAGTGGCCTGGGCCACCGACGAGCAACAGGCGGTGCAGGCGGTGTTGCAGACGAGCCGGTGGATGGTGACCGGCTGGAAGGTGATGAGCGAGCTGCCGAACCCGGTCAACTTCGACGCGGCGAGCGCGTACGTCGAGGAGAAGCACATCCGGCAGCTCTTCGCCGTCGGCCCGGACCCGGAACCGCACGTCGCCAAGGTCCGGTCGTACGTCGAGGCCGGCTTCGACCACATCGTGCTGCAGAACGCCGGCCCCGACCCGGACGGCTTCCTCGACTTCTTCGCCGGCGATCTCGCCGGCCGGCTACGTGCGATGGGGTGACGCCGACGGGCGGCGGGGGTGACGCCCGCGGGCGGCGTTTGACCGGGGCGGGCACGGGCGAGCCGCCCCGACCGATCACCGGGGCGGCTCGTCCGCGTTCTCGGGATGAGGTGCGCGAGTCGACGTTCAGCGGAAGCAGTGCGCGATCGGCACCTGGCTGCCCTCGCAGTTGGTCGGCTCGTTCTCGACGACCACGCTCTCATCGTCGATCTTGACCTGGGCGTGCATGCCGAAGACACCACCGGGCTTCAGCGTCGACGCGTTGTGGGTGACCTTGCTGGTGTAGATCGCCACCGAGCCCGCGCTGGCGTAGATGCCGCCACCCTGGGACGCCGCGCCGACCGCCTCGTTGCGGACCACGTCGCTGCCCCGCACCAGCAGATTCGCCTTCTCGGCGTAGATGCCGGCACCCAGGCCGTGGGTGGTGTTGCCCTCGACCACGCTGTCGTCGAGCGGCGTCAGGCCCTTCACCGTCGAGATGCCGCCGCCGTTGACAGTGGACGTGTTGCCCCGGATGGTCATCGTGCGCATCACCAGCACCGCGTCGGAGTTGGCGGCGCCGCCGCCGACCTGGGCGGTGTTGTTGAGCAGCTCGGTGTCGGAGACCTTCGTGCGGGCCGAGAAGCTGGCCAGCCCGCCCCCCTGGGCGGCGCTGTTCTGGGTGAAGGAGACGCTCTCCACGTCGGCGGCACCCCGGTAGTTGCCGAGCCCGCCGCCGTAGCCGTTGGCGCTGTTGCGGTGGAACTCGGAACGCTTCAGCGTCAGGACACCACCGTTGAGCAGGCCCCCGCCCTTGCCCGCGGCGCCCGATGCGCTGTTGCCGACGAACGTGGAGTCGGTGACCACCATGTTGCCGTCGTTGAAGATGCCGCCACCGCCGCCCTCGGGCGACAGCGAGGTGCTCTGCGAGACGGTGACCCGTTCCACCACGGCGGTGGCGCCGTGCACCACGTGCACACTGCCACCCTCGATGGCCGAGCGGCCGTTGTGCAGTTCCATGTCCCGCAGGGTCAGCTCGCCGCCGTCGCGGACGGTGAAGAAGCGGAACGGGGCGGCCTGGGCGTCGCGGGCGATCGTGGCGCCGGCGCCGTCGATCGTGATGGCCTGGTAGATCACCGGCAGTCCGGCGGTGTCATCGGCCGGGTTGTGCGGCGGCGCCTCGGCGTCACCGGGGGTCTCCGCCGCGTCGGCCGCCTCCCGGGCGTCGCGGATTCCGCCGTCGTACTGGTCGGTCTCGTGGAACGCCTCGGTGAGAGTGTAGCGGCACTTGGGCGCGAGCCGGAGTTCGCCGCCGCCCTCGGCGTTGGCGGTCACCAGCGCCGCGACCAGCTTCGCGGCGTCGCAGGGAACCGACACGACGCCCCGCTTGCCGGTGCCCGGGGTGCTCGGACGGTCCTGTTCCGGGCCGTCCTGGTCCTGCTGCGTCGCCCGCCGGTCGCCGTCGCGGCGGTCGTCGTCAGCCGCCGGGGTCAGTCGGGCCAGACCTGGGAGGGTGAGGGCGCGGTCGGCGGCGGCAGCCGCTCCGGCCACGCCCACGACCAGGCTCCCCGCCAGTAAACCGCCGGCTAAGAACCATCGGGACCGCCGTCTGGGTCGACTCGCGCGGTCTCCCTCTCGGTACGTGGACATCAACGGTGCCTACCTTCCTGCCTACCTGACGTGACCGCGCCGATCCGGGCGCGGAGGGCCCGACATGCTCGCCGACCACCAAACGTCACGATAGGTCCGCAATACGGACAGGAAGGTGTGAACGTGAATAGTGCCCTCTTTCATCTTCAATGCCGGCAAATCGGCATCGACGTCACCCGCCGACGTGGATCCCGGGCCGGCGCAGCGGGTCCCGTTCGGTGCGTCGGATGATCTCCCGCACCACCGGCGGGGTGTCCCCCCGACCCAGGATGAGGTAGCGCGCCAGGTGCGCGATCGGGCTCCCCTCCGACCACTCGAAGTGCGCGTGCGGCCGGACCCCGGTGGCGTCCCGCAGGGCCAGCAGGATCGCGGCGATCGCGTTGGGCGCGGCCGGACTGTTGGCCCGCAACACCCGGAAGCCGCCCACCTCGATCCCGTGGACGCGCAGCACCTGGCTGAAGTCCGACGGATCCACCACATCGATCTCCAGGAACAGCACGTCCGCGGCGCCGGGCACCGGGTTCATCCCGCGTTGCGCCCGCTCCTTGATCGTGTACTCCTTCACCGAACCCTTCTGCCGCTTGTTCGCGATCAGGTGCAGCTGCCCGTCGTGCGCCAGCGACTCGGTGATGAACCGACGGGCCGGTTCGTCGAACTCGATGCGCTCGGCCCGCAGCTCGGTGGTCCGGGTGACCCGGGAGACCAATGAGACCGCGATGATGCCGAGGATGAACAGCGCGGAGATCGTGATCCCGTCCGGCTGTTCGATGACGTTCTCCAGCAGCGCGTACAGCAGCACCAGGGTCAGCACGGTGAAGCCGATCGCCGAGGCGCGCCGGTGGCGACGGGCCGCGGAGATCGTCACCGCCACCGCCCCGGAGACCATCATCGCCAGGATCCCGGTGGCGTACGCGCCGGCCTGGGCGTTGACGTCGGCGCGGAAGGCGATCGTGATGGCGACGCTGACGACGGTGTAGACGATCACCACGGGACGCACCGCCCGCGCCCACTCCGGCGCCATCCCGTACGACGGCAGGTAGCGCGGCACGATGTTGATCAAGCCGGCCATGGCCGACGCGCCGGCGAACCAGAGGATGAGCACACTGCTCACGTCGTAGACACTGCCGAACACCTCACCCAGGTAGGTGTGCGCCAGGAAGGCCAGCGCCCGCCCGTTCGCGGCGCCGCCCGGCGCGAACTCCTGCTTCGGGATGAGCGCCGTGGTCACGAAGGTCGTCGAGATCAGGTACACCGACATGACCAACGCGGCGGTGGTGAGCAGTCGGCGCGTGTTGCGGATCCGGGCGGCGAGCCGGGCCTGCTGGTCCGGACCATCCGCCGCGACCAGGGGCATCATGCTGACCCCGGTCTCGAAACCGGAGAGCCCCAGCACCAGCAGCGGGAACGCCAGCACCGCGGTGAGCAGCACGTGGCCCGGTCCCCCGCCGGTCGTGGTGATCGCGGCCGTCCAGTCCGACACGATGCCCGGGTCGGCGGCGATCCGGGCCACCGCGACCACGACGATCACCGCGTTGAGCACCAGGAAGACCGCGACCAGCGGGATGGCCACCACCACCGCCTCGCGGAATCCGAGCAGGAACACCCCGCCGAGGATCAGCAGCAGCACCACGGTGACCACGACCGGCACCAGGGACCCGTGCACCGTGTCCGGCAGGTACGGGTTCTCCAACAGGTGCACTGTGGCGTCGGCCGAGGAGAGGGTGATCGTGATGATCCAGGAGGTGGCCACGAAGCCGAGCAGCACCAGGACGAAGATCTTGCCCCGCCAGAACGGCAACAACCGCTCCAGCATCGCCACCGAACCCTGACCGTGCGGGCTCTCCTGGGCCACCCGCCGGTACATCGGCAGCATGCCGAAGAGAGTGAGCGCGACGATCAACAGGGTCGCCAACGGGGAGAGCGCACCGGCCGCCACCGCCGCGATGCCCGGCAGGTACGACAACGTGGAGAAGTAGTCCACGCCGGTCAGGCACATCACCTGCCACCAGGCGTGCCGACGGCTCTGCCCCTCGATCGCCTCGGGGCCGGGCGGCTGCACCTGGTGCTGGAAGAGCCACCGGCGCAACGGGCTGGTCGGCGACAGTGAGCGGGCCGGGGTGGCCACGCGTTCGGGCACCACGACACCCTGCCGGCCGCCCCGGTGCGGGCGGGCCGGATCGCGGGCCGCCCGCAGTGCCGGGTCCGGCCCGGTCGGCGTATGCCGGCGTCCGTTCCAGCGTCGTGGTTTAGCCCGGTGCTCGTCACCCATCGCCAGTCCCACCCTCACAGGTCCTGATCCGACGGTAGGCGCTGCCCCGGCGCCCGGTCGGCGGAACCGGCCACCTGTTCGGCCTGCTCAGGACAGGTCCGCGACGGCGAGCAGCCGGGCCAGCGCGGGTGGGTCGGTGACGGTCACCGTGGCCGCCGGGTGCCGCAGCCGCCCGCCGGGCAGCAACGCCGGCACCGGTACGCCGAAGCGCAGACAGATCCCGCCAGCCGTACTGCTGCCGAAGGTCGCACCGCCGTCGGCCAGCGACAGGTGCGGGCCGATCGCCCGCCACCAGCGGTACGGCCCGCTCAGCTCGACGGCGACGACGTTGTCCCGGGCGGTCCGCAGCCGCCACGGCCCGTACCGGATCATCAGATCCCGTTCGCTGACGGCGACCCAGGCCGTCGCCGGACGGACCCCCAGCAGGGCCAGCATCGGCCGGAACGCCGCATCGAAGCGGAACGGAAATCGCGTCGCGACGCCGGTCATCGGGCGCCGGGCCGCGCGGTGGGTCGCGACACCGGGCCGCCCGGCCGCAGCGGGCCGGGCCGCGCGGGCCGGGGGCGGGCGGCGGGCCGACGCCGGGCCAGGACAATCATGGCGCGGGCGTACCCGATCCGAGCCCGCCGACACCCCCGGATCCGCACGCCGTCGACGCGCCCCCACCCGGCGGTCCCCCACCGCCGGCCGACACCCCCCGGGCCGGCCGACGGTGGCAGACGGTCGACACCCCCCGGGCCGACCGGCTGTCCCCGCTCGTGACCGACCCGATTTCGGGTGGCCAGCGCGGGGTGGAACTGGTGGGACGCGCTCCCGCGCTCCGCCGCCCCCCACGGGGCGGAGCGCGGGAGCCCCCCGTCCCGGCTACTGCAGGAACGCCCCGAGGGGCGAGAGCAGCAACCGGCCGAGCGCCGCGGCGTTGTCGTCCAACCGCGTGCGCTCACACTCGCGGGCCTGCGGGTCGTGCCGGCACCGCCAGATCTTCTGCGCGTTGCGCCAGGCGACATCGCGCGTGTACTCGACCAGTTCCCCCTGGTACCAGTCGTCGATGTCACCGTTGAGCATGTCGATGAGCAGCTGCCACCGCTCCAGGTAGCCACGGCGCAGGCCGGGGATCTTGTCCGCGAAGATGTTGTTGATCTCGAGGTAGTCGTGGTGCTGGTCGCTGCCGTCGACCGGCTCCGACTCCAGGTGGTCGAACGTGGTCACCAGGGCGAACGGCAGGTCGAAGTTGATGTGCGCGTTCACCCCGGCCGCCGCCGAGGGCAGCGGGCGGGCGTCCGGCCCCCGCATCCGCTCGAACAGGCACGACCACGCCTTCGGGGTGCCGGGGCTGGAGTCGGTCCACAGCCGCATCGCGTCGAAGTAGCGGGCGGCGAACTCGACGTCGAGCCGGGAGAGGAAGACCGGGTCGATGAAGCGGTCGTCGTACAGCCCGTCCAACACGCTGCTGGTGATCGTCAGGTAGAGCTTGTTGAAGTCGGCCAGCGGGCAACTGGCCTCCAACGGTGGCAGCCGGACCAGCATGTCCTGCAGCTTGGTCAAATGATCGACCACGGCCGGCACGTCCGCGGGGTGGTCGGCGAGCAGGTCGACGATGTCCCGGTGCACGGGCCCCCAGACCGGTTCGATCATTTCTCCTCCATTGTGGTCGGCGGCATCCCCCGTGCCGTCGTCGACGCGGCTCAGCCTCTCAGCCGACACCGGCCCGCCGGATCAGTAGAACGACGTATCCCGGCGCGCACACGCGCGCCGGGATACGTCGTGGTGGTAAGTCAGCCCCGTTGGTTGCGCAGCTGGATCGCGCTGGCCTGCACCCGGGTCCGGACCTGGAGCTTGTCGAAGATGTGCGACACGTGCACACCGATGGTCCGCTCGCTGATGAACAGCCGCTGCCCGATCTCCTTGTTGGTCAACCCCTCCGCGACCAGGGCGAGCACCTCCCGCTCCCGTGCGGTGAGCGCCGTCAGCTCGTCGTCGGACGCCTCCGCCGGTGCGCTGCGCGTACCGGTGGTGGTGTCGCGCTCGTCCAGCGACACCCGGGCCCGCCCGGCCAACTCGCGGATCTCCGAGGTCAACGGCACCGCACCCAGCCCCTGCGCCACCCGGTACGCCTCCCGCAGGAGCTTGCCGGCGGTGGCCAGCCGGCTGCGGCGGGCCAGCAGCGCCTCGGCCTGCCGCAGCCGCGAGTAGGCCGCCGGATAGGGGTGGTTGCGCCGATCCCACTCGGCGGCCGACACCGCCCACAGCTCCGGGTCGCTGCCGTCGAGGCGGCTCACCTCGGCGGCGCACAACGCCAGGAAGCCCTCCACCACCGAGCGCACCGGCCGGGCGGCGCCGGCGCTCTTGCGGGCCATCCGGTCGGCCACGTCGCGCAGCCGGCGCACCGCCGTCGGGTCCACCTCCACGGTGCGGCTGGCGTGCGCCTCCGCCTCGGCGCGCAGGCCGTGCCAGACCAACGCGGAGAGGATCATCACGTCGTCGGAACGGCTCTCGGTGAGGCCGCGCTGCACGGCCTGCCGCGCCACGTCGTGCCGACCCTCCCACATGGCCAGCCCGGAGCGCAGGGTGAGCAGCGGAATGACGTGCCGCGCCCCGCCGCCGGCGAGCAGGGTCGCCACCGCGTCGAGGTCCCGACCGGCGGCCTCGATGTCGCCGTAGCCCACCGAGAGCCGGCACCGGGCCAGCAGCAGCTCCACCGCGTCCGCACCGGACGGTCGGTGTCGCAGCGCTACGGCCACCACCTTCTCCGCCTCGGCCCACTGGCCCACCCGGAACAGCCCGTTGATGGCGATGGCCAGCAGCCGGGTGCCCCAGGTGCGGCCCAGCCCCAGCTCGGCCACCCGTTCGGCACCCCGACGGGCCACCACCACACCCTCTTCGAGGATGTTCAGCGGCCCGGTCAACAGCTCCGCCAGGTGCAGGTACGCGCAGGCCACATCCTCCGGCTGACCGGCGCGCTCGGCGGTGTCGAGGGCGTCACGCATGACCGCCAGGCCGGCGTCCGGGTCTTCCAGGAAGGCGTCGCTGAAGCCCAGCGCCGAACTGGCCAGCACCACCTCGGTCGTCGAGCCCGCCACGTTCTCGGCCAACGCCAGCGCCTCGCGGGCCCGCTCGCCGGCGTCGGCGTACCGGCCGAGGTGCAGCAGCAGCTCGGCCAGCCGGGCGGCGGCGGTGGCCCGGTCCCGGGGGGAGCAGTCTTCGGCCTTCAGCGCCCGCTGGTACTCCTCCTCGGCCAACGCGGAGCGACCGGCGGCGGCCAGGTAACGGGCACGGCGGATGTGCAGCGCGCAGCTCGGCTCGCCACCGCGCAGCGCGACCAGCTCCTCCAGCAGGGCCAACGCGCGGGCGTGCTCCCCACAGTGGTGGGCCGCCTCGGCGGCGTTCTCCAGCAACTCGACCCGGTCCACCGTCGACGGGCCCGGCTCGGCGGCCAACTGCAACGCCGCAGACCAGTGCCGGTGCGCCTCGGCGTAACCGTGCAGCCGTTCGGCCTCCTGCGCGGCGGCCACCGCCGCCGGCAGGGCGCGTGCCGGTTCGCCGGCCAGTCGCCAGTGGTGCGCCAGCCGGGCCTGGTGCAGCTCGCCCGGCGCCGTGGTCAGCGCCTCGGCGTAGCGGCGGTGCAGCCCGGAGCGCTCGGCTGGCAGCAGCTCGTGGGCCAACACCTCGGCGACGAGGCGGTGCCGCAGCCGGTAGCCGTCGTCGGCGCCGACCAGCAGCCGGTGCGCGACAGCGGCGCGAGCCGCGGCGATCAGCTCGTCCTCCGGCATCCGCAGCACCTCGGCCAGCAGCCAGTGCTGCACCGGCTCGACACCGGCGGCCACCGCGTGCACCACGGCGTGCGCGTGCTGGGGCAACGCGTCGACGCGGTCGAGGAAGATCTCCCGCAGTGTCTCGGACAGGCCGTCGCGGCCGTCGCGCAGGTCGCGGGCCAGTTCCTCGATGACGAACGGGTTGCCGCCGCTGCGCTGCCACACCTGCTCGGCCGCGTCGGCGCTCAGCGTCCGGCCGACCACCGCAGCGGCGAGCGTCTCGGTGTCGGCCCGACCCAGCGGCGCCAGGTCGAGCACCCGCACCGTGCGCAGCCGACGCAATTCGGTGAGCACCCGACGCAGCGGGTGCGCGCCCTGCAACGACTCGGCCCGGACCGCGGCCAACACCGACAGCTGAAGATCACCCAGGCCGGCGAGCAGGTAGAGCAGAAGCTGACGGGTGCTGCGGTCGACCCACTGCAGGTCGTCCAGGATCAGCACCAACGGCCGACCCTCGGCGATCAGGTGCAGGCCGCGGGAGACCCGCTCCAGCAACGCGCCCGCGCCGTCCGGGCCGGCGGTCTCGTCGGCGAACATCTGCAGCAGCCCCCGCACCGCCGAGGAGGTGCGGGCGGGCGAGGCGGACACTTCGGTGTCGAACCGGCGCAGCGCCTGCAACAGCGGGTGCAGCGGTGAGGCGTCGCCGATGTCCAGGCAGCTGCCGGTGAGCACCACGGCACCCCGCTCCCGCAGGCGGTCGCCGATCTCATCCAACAGCCGGGTCTTTCCCACACCGCTCTCGCCGGTCAGGAAGACCGCCGCGGTCTGCCCGTGCGCGCCGTCACCGAGCAACGCGGACCGAACCGTCTGCACCAGCTCGGCCCGGCCCACGAGCGGTGCGGTGTCCACATCGCTGGCCATGCCACGCAGCCTAATCACAGGGCCCCGCACCGTTCTACGGCTGCCTGCCGCTTGTGGTACTCCTCGCGTCGACTTTGCGACTAAAGGTTGCAGGTGGCCGACATACGTCGTTCTGCAGATCCCCCGTCGGCCCAGGAGTGCCAATCTCCGGAGGTGATCAGGCAACCGCGGGGAGAAAGGCCGGTGCGACACCCATGACCACCAGCATCATCGTCGACACGCAACGGACCGTCACCCCGCTCTGGCCGGTACCGCAGGAGAGGCGCGTCGTCACCGTCCTCTTCGCGGACATCGTCGGCTCCACGGCCCTGGTGGGCCGCCTCGACCCGGAGGACGTCCGGGCGTTGCAGCAGGCCTACTTCGACACCGTCGCCGGTGTGCTGCACCGCTGGCAGGGGGTGGTGGAGAAGTACATCGGCGACGCCGTGATGGCCCTCTTCGGCGCGCGGCACTCCGACGGCTTCGACGCCTACCGGGCGGTGCGCGCCGGCCTGGAGATCCAGGCCGCGCTGGACCGCCGGCCCATGGTCGGCGACATCCGGCTGCGCGTCCGCGTCGGGGTGGCCACCGGCGAGGTCGTGGTCGACCTCGGCGACGTCGTCACCGGCGGGCACGGCGTGGCCAGCGGCGCGGTGATCACCGCCGCCGCCCGCCTGCAGGAGTACGCCGCACCCGGCGGCGTCGCGCTCTGCGCGGCCACCGCCCGCGCCACCGCCGGCCTGATCACCCAGCGTCAGCTGACGCCGGTGCCGGTGGCCGGTCGGGTGCCGCCGGTGCCGCTGTGGCACGCCGTCGGCCCGGTCCGTCCCGGCGCCGACCGGCACGACGGTCCGCTGATCGGCCGACGCCGCGAACTGGCCACCATCCGCGACCAGTTGGGCGGGGCCATCCGGGACCGGGCGCCACGCTGGATCTCCCTGGTCGGCCCCACCGGCAGTGGCCGCAGCCGGCTGCTGCACGAGCTGACCCGCGGCCTGACCACGGTGGACGGTACGCCCGTCCGCTGGTGCGTGGCGGCCTGCCAGCCGTACCCCGATCAGGTGTTGGCGCCGGTCGCGCACCTGCTCCGAAACCTCGCCGGGATCCGGCACAGCGACGGCCCGGCGGCGGTCCACGACCGGCTGGTCACCGCCCTGACGCCGCTGTTCCCGCCGACCAGGGTGGCCACCGCCGTCCCGGCGCTGCAGCGCCTGCTGACCACCCCGGACGGCTCGGCCGCCGCCCTCGCCGGCGCGGCGATCTGCCGGGAGGTCCTGCTGCGCCTGGCCGCCGACCGGCCGCTGATCGTGGCCGTCGACGACCTGGACCGGGCCGCGCCGGCGGTGAGCCGGTTCCTGCACGCGTTGTTCCGCGCGGCGACCGAGCGCGCGCTGCCGCTGGCAGTGCTCACCGTGCACCAGCCGCAGTGGGCCGACACCCGGCCCGGTCCGGCCCGACGGGTGACGATCGGCCCGCTGGCCACTGTGCAGTCCGGCCGGCTGCTGCGCCACCTGCTCAGCCGGGCCGGGCAGCCGGTGGCCCTGGTCGACCGGCTGCTGCCGCTGGTGGGAGGCCGCCCCGGGCACGCGACGGCGTACGTGACGTCGCTGGTGGACGGCGCCGACCCGGCGGCACTTGCGCTGCCCGAGGCGGTCCGCCGGGCGGTCGGCGCGGAAGTGGACCACCTCGACGGTGAGCGGCGGGCGGTGCTGATGGCCGCCGGCACCCTCGGTGGCCTCATCCACGGCGCGGCAGTGGACCGGGCACTCGGCTGGACGCCCGGCCGGTCCGCACCCGCGCTGCGCGGTCTGGTCGCCGCCGGGCTGCTGCGTCCGCACCGCGTCGACGGGTACGCGTTCGCCGCGCCCGCGCTGCGCCAGGTCGCCGCCGAGCGGTTGCCCCGCGCCCTGCGCGCCGTCTTCGCCAGCCGAACCGCCGACACGCCGCGCCTCGACACCGTCCACGCGCACACCGCCGACCCTGCCGAGGCGGTCGGCACCGGCGTCGTCGACGCCGCGACCGCGCAGGTCGTGCGTCTCGACGCGGTCCGCTCCCGGGCCGGCCTCGACACCACACTGGCCCCGGTGTCGCGACCGGGTGCCAACGGCCCGGTGCGGCACCGACCCGTTCGCACCCCGACGATGGCCACCGCGCCGGCCGCGCCGAATCGGCAGACCCACCGTTCGCCGGGTTCCGGTCGGCTGCGGGTCGTCGGGTCGGCCGGTGACGGGCCGCCGACCCCGGCCGCCTCGACGGCCGCGTCCCGACGCAACGCGGCCGGGCACTGGCCCCCGGAGGTCGCCCGATCCCGGGCGGCGATCAGCGCCAGGCCCGCCGTACCGGGCTCCGCCCGACGGGGTGCGCTCGTCGGCGTCGGGGAGACACCCCCGTTACGCGGCACGCCCGGTACGCCGTCGCCGCGCTGGTCGGACGCTCTGGCCGCCTGCGCCTGAGGTGGCATCGAGAGCGAGGCGCCCCCACCTGGGGTGAGCTGGCTTGCCACCGTCCGACGGGAGCGGGCGAGCCGGTCACCCGGCGTGACTAGGATTGGTCCCGTCATGCTGCTACGGGTGCTCGGGCCGCTTGAGGTCGAGGTCGACACAGGCGGGCCGGTCGACCTCGGCGGCCCCCGGCAACGCGCCGTGCTCGCGCTGCTGCTCGCGGCCCGGGGCGAGGTCGTCTCCGTCGGTCAGCTGATCGAGGATCTGTGGCGGGGTGACGCGCCACCACGGGCGATCGCCTCCCTGCAGGCGTACATCTCGCACCTGCGCCGCCTGGTGGAACCGGCCCGCGAACGCCGGGCGCCGGCCCGGGTCCTGGTCACCGCGGCACCGGGTTACGCGCTGCGGCTGCCCGCCGACGCCGTCGACGCCGGCCGGTTCGAGACCCTGCTCGCCGAGGCGCGCGCCGTCGGCCCCACCGACCCGAGCCGGGCACGTCACCTGCTGCGCGACGGCCTCGACCTGTGGCGCGGTCGGGCGTACGCCGAGTTCGCCGGGGAGCCGTGGGCGCAGCCGGAGGTGTTGCGGCTGGAGGAGCTGCGCCTCGGCGCCCGGGAGTTGCTGCTCGACGTGACGGTGCGCTGCGGCGACGCGGCCGAGGCGGTGCCGGAGGCGGAGTTGCTGACCCGGCAGGCGCCGCTGCGGGAGGAGAGCTGGCGGTTGCTGGCGCTGGCGTTGTGGCATACCGGCCGGCAGGGCGACGCGCTCGCCGCGCTGCGGCGGGCGCGGGCGACCCTGGCCGACCAGCTCGGTCTGGACCCGGGCCCGGCGTTGGTCGAGGTGGAGTCCGCGATCCTCGGCCAGCGCCTCGACCTGCTGCCACCGGCGACGCCGGCACCGGTACGCGCCGGGCGACAGGTGTCGCAGGAGGTCTTCGTCGGCCGCGAGGTCGAGGGGGAAGCGCTGCGGCAGGCCGCCGCCGACACGGTGGCGAGCGGGCCGCGTGTCGCAGTGCTCAGCGGTGAGGCCGGGGCCGGCAAGACCAGCCTGCTCACCCGGTTCCGGCAGGAGCTCACCGACCACGGCTGGCTGGTCACCGTCGGCCGTTGCCCCGAGGTCGACGGCGCCCCGCCGGCCTGGGCCTGGGTCGAGGCGCTGCGGCAACTCGCCGAGCAGGCACCCCCGGGCGACCTCGCACCCGCGCTCGCCCCGCTGCTCGGCGGCGACGGTGAGCCCGGTGGCGACGTCACCGCCGGCCGGTTCCGGCTGCACCGCGCGGTGGGCACCTGGTTGGACGCCGCCGCGACCCGCAGACCGGTCGCCGTGATCCTCGACGACCTGCACGCCGCCGACGCGGAGACCCTGCTGCTGTTGCAGAGCGTCACCGAGATGACCACCGGCGCCGTCCTGTTCGTCGCGGCGCTGCGGCCCGCGGACAACGCCGACCGCCTCGCCGAGACGATGGCCGTGCTGGCCCGCCGGTCACCCCACCGGATCCCGCTGGGCGGCCTGAGCACGTCCGAGGTCGAACGGCTGCTCGGCGCGCTGGCCCGGACCACCGTCGACCCGGACACGGTCGCCGCGTTGGCCGAGCGGACCGGCGGCAACCCGTTCTACGTCCGGGAGTCGGCGCGGCTGCTCGCCGCCGAGGGCACGCTCGTCGCCACCTCCGACGTGCCCGAGGGCGTACGCGACGTGCTGCGCCGACGGCTCTCCCGGCTGCCGGCGACGGCCGTGTCGGTGCTGCGCCTCACCGCCGCCGTCGGGCGGGAGGCTGACGTGCCGACGCTCGTCGACGCCGCCGGCACCGACGAGGCCACTGTGCTACGGGGGCTGGAGGCCGGGCTGGCCGCCGGACTGCTCACCGAACCGGCGCCCGGGCGGGTGCGGTTCGTGCACGGCCTCGTCTGCGACACCATCTACACCGACCTGCCGCAGCTGCGCCGCACCCGCCTGCACGCCCGGATCGCCGCCGCCACCCGCCGGTTGCGGCCCGACGACTACCCGGCCCTCGCCCACCAGTACGCCCGCGCCGCGTCGGCCGACACCGCGCCGCTCGCCGTGGACTACGCCATCCGGGCCGCCGAACTGGCCGAGCGACGGTACGCGTACGACGCCGCGATCGAGCTGCTCAGCAACGCCGTCGAGGCCGCCGCCACGGTCACCGGGGACCGCGACGCGCTGCGGGTCGACCTGCTCGGCCGGCTGTTGCGCGCCTATGCGCGCGCCGGTGCGGTGGCCGCCGCCCGGCAGACCCGCGCCCGGGCTTTCGACGTCGCCGCGCAGTCCGGCCGCGACGATCTGCTGGTCGCGGCGTTCACCGCGTGGACCGTCCCCACCCCGTGGCTGACCCACGAGTACGGCGTGGTGGACCACCGCGTCGTCGAGGTGCTCACCCGGCTGCTGCGCGCCGACGACCTGGACCCGGTTGCCCGTTGCCGACTGCTGGAGGCGCTCGCCACGGAGTTGGACGGCGAATCCGACCCGCGCGGCGTGGCGGCCGGGCGGGAGGCGTTGGCCCTCGGGCGGCGCCTCGACGACCCCGAGCTGCGGGCCCTCGGGCTGGCCGCGCGGATGCGCACCATGAGCTACGAGCGGGAAGCGCCGGCCCGTCGGGAGCTGGCCGTGGAGCTGCGCGACCTCGCCGACGAGCATGGGCTGGTGACCTACCGCTCGGTCGCCGAGCAGGTGCTGGGCCACTGCGCCGCCGCCCTCAACGAGCCGGACGAGCTGCGCCTCAGCGTCGCCCGGCAGGGGTGGCTGGCCGAGACGTACCAGCTGAACGAGGCGCAGACCATCAACCTGTGCTCGTTGGGCACCCTCGCGCACGTCGCCGGTGACTTCGTCGCCGCGCAACGGCACTACGACGAGGTCGCCGCGCAGATGCGGCGGCAGGGTTCGCTGCACGCCGAGTCCTTCCACTACTTCTCCACCGGGACCCTGCTGATCAGCCAGGGACGGTTCGGTGAGCACCTGGCGGCGACCCGGCGGATCCGGGAGTCGCTGGGTCCGATCGTGGACGACCTGCTGGCGCTGGCGTTGATCGGGAGCGGACGCCTGGCCGAGGCGCGGGCCATGCCGATCGGGCGGCACACGTACCGCCCGGACTACTTCGAGTCGGCGTTGCTCACCGTCCGCGGGATGGTCATCGTGGCGCTGGGTCGACGGGACCTGGCCCAGCCGGTGATCGACGCGCTGCTCCCGGTCAGCGACCAACTGGCCGGTTTCTCCACCACCGCGGCCGTGGTGCGGCCGGTCGCGTTGACGCTCGGGGAGCTGTGCCGGCTGCTGGGCCGCACCGAGGAGGCGACCCGGCACTTCACCCTCGCCGCGCGGGTGGCCCGCCGGTGGGAGTCGCCGCACTGGCTGGCCGAGGCGACGGGGGCGTTGGCCGGCTGACCGGCACGGTTGGCGGATTCCAAGCCGGTTACAAGTGACACCGAGCATGATCAACAGATCTGTGCCAGTTGATCCCTCGGAAAGGTCACCGTGAACCAGAACCACCGCGAAGCCATGGCCGACGTGCGCGACATGTACATGGCGCACTCCGCGCTCCGTCGCGAATTCAGCCTGCTGCCGCAGCTCGTCCGGGACGTCACACCGGGCGACACCAGGCGCGCGGAGGTCGTCGGCGCCCACGCCGAGATGCTCTGCCACATCCTGCACCTGCACCACGAGGGCGAGGACCTGCTGCTGTGGCCGCTGCTGCTGGAGCGCGGCGGCGCGCAGGCGACGGCGATCGTCCCCACCATGGAGGCGCAGCACCACGCCATCGAGGACGCCCACGCGGCGGTGGTGGCCCTCCTCCCCCAGTGGCGTCGTACCGGACGCGACGGCGAGCAGCTCGCCGACGCCCTGGAACAGCTCCGCAGCGCGCTGATCGAGCACATGGCCCTGGAGGAGAAGGAGATCCTGCCCCTGGCGGAACGGCACGTCACCGCCAGGGAGTGGATGCGGCTCGGCGAGCACGGGATGAGCAAGTCCTCGAAGAAGCAGCTGCCGTTGGCCTTCGGCCTGGCCATGTACGAGGGCGACCCGGCAGTGGTCAAGGCGGTGCTCGCGCACGCCCCGCTGCCGGCCCGGTTGCTCATGCCGATCATCGCGCCCCGGCTGTTCGCCAACCACGCCCGGCGGGTGCACGGCACCGCCACTCCCCCACGCATCGGCGCCACCGCCAACTGAGCGGGGTCGGCGGCTCAGTCGACCGGCCAGGGCGACGAGGTCACGCCCCCGGGCCTGGTGATCAGCAAGCGGCCAGGAAGGCCAGCACGCGCGGCCAGGCCGCCGCGCTGGCGTCCGGGGAATACTCAGCCACCTCCGGATCGGTGAACAGGTGGCCCACCCCGGGATAGCGGAACACCGTCAGGTCGGCGCCGGCGCCGGTCATGGCCCGCTGCCACTCGTCGACCTCGTCCGGGACGTCGTACGGGTCGGGGTCGGCGAGGTGCAGCTGCACCGGCAACCCGGGTCGGACCGCGTCCGGGGCCCCACCGGTGCCGTGCAGCAGGAGCAGACCGGCAGCGTCGGGGCGCTCGGCCAGCAGCGCCCCGGCCACCCCGGCGCCCATCGAGAAGCCGGCGAGCACGGTCTGCGGTGGCAGGTCACGCAGCGCGGCCCGGGCCCGGTCCAGCACCACCTCCTGGCCGATCTTGTCGAGCAGCGCGAAGCCCTCCTCGACGGTGTCGGCGGCCGGGACGCCGTACAGGTCGGGGGTGCTGACCTGGTGCCCGGCGGCGCGCAACCGGTCGGCGGCGGCGCGCACGGCGGGGCGCAGCCCGTACACGGAGTGAAACAGCACGACGTGTCGCATCCGGTCATCCTGCCGCAGCCGGGCGACAGTCCGGGGTGGCCACGCCCAGCGGGCGTCAGACCAGTGCCGTCAGCCGCGCGACCAGGTCGGTCGGTGCCGGCATCCCGGCGATCTCGCGGCTGACCTGTGCGGCGGCGGTACGCAGGCGCTCGTCGGTGAGCAGCTGGGTCAGGGCCCGCGCGGTGATGTCGCGGGGACGCAGCGCCAGACCGGCGCCCCGGCGGGCCACCAGCTCGGCGTTGTGCCGCCGGTCCCCGGGACCCGTGGTGGCCAGTTGGGGCAGGCCGGCGGCGAGGGCACCGAGGACGCTGCCCGCCCCACCGTGGTGCACCAGCGCCGTGCTCGCCGGCAACGCCTCGTCGAGGGGGATCCAGTCGACCACCCGGACGTTGCCGGGCACCGAGCGGGCCGACCGTTCGTCGGGACGGACCAGCACGATCTCCGCGTCCACCTCGGCGGCGGCGGCCACCACGGCGGGCATCGGCCCCCGGTCGCCGGGGCCGGTCAGGGTGCTGCGGGTGACCAGGATCCGCTGGCGGTCACCCGGCTCGCGCAGCCAGTCCGGCAGCTGGCCACCGCCCACGTAGGACGAGTAGCGCATCGGCCAGCCGCCCTGCGTGGCAACGCTGGGCGGGGCCACGGCCAGGGCGGCGGCCGGCGCGGGCAGCTCGGTGAGGCCGTAGCGGCGCAGCGCACCGCCGAGTCGGGCGACGGTGGCGCGGACCAGATCCCGGCCGTCGAAGAGGGCGTTCTCCTGGCGTACGGCCGGCACGTCGAGGCGCGCGGCGGCGACCGCACCGGCGACCGCGAACGGCTCGTACACCACCAGATGCGGCCGCCAGTCGGTGGCCAGCGCGACCACCGGGTCGGTGAGCTGGTCGTTGAGCGCGCCGAACAGCAGGCCGGCGCCCCGGGTGCCGGCGGTGCCGGCCAGCTCCGCGCGGGCGATCAGCGGATGGCGAGGGAAGACCCGCAGCGCGATCCGCCCGAAGTCGAAGCCCGGCGCGATGTCGTGCACCGACAGACCGGCCTCGGCGGCGGCCAGGCCCCCACCGCCGGTGGCCACCAGCACGTCGTGGCCGGCGTCGCGCAGCGCGACCGCGAGCGGCACCAGTGGGAAGACGTGCCCGACGAGCGGGGCGGAGACCACCAGCACACGCATGCGCGGGATCCTATGTCGGGTTCGACGTCGAGGTGGGCCGCTGGTCGACGATGCGGCGCATCTTGCCCATCGACCGTTCCACAGTGTCCGGGGCAAGGACGTCGACCGCCACGCTCACGCCGATGGTGTTCTTCACCAGCTGCACCAGCGTGCCGCCGGCCCGCTCGGCGGCATCCACGGCGACGCCGGCGCGCCGCTCCACCCGCACCGTGAGGGTGTCCAGCCGGCCGTGCCGGTCAAGGACGCACTGGAAGTGCGGCGACAACTGCGGGATCCGCAGGATCAGCTCCTCGATCTGGGTGGGGAAGATGTTCACCCCGCGCAGGATCATCATGTCGTCGGTCCGGCCGGTGATCTTCTCGATCCGGCGCATCGGCCGGGCGGTGCCGGGCAGCAGCCGGGTCAGGTCGCGGGTGCGGTAGCGCACGACCGGCATCGCCTCCTTGCTCAGCGAGGTCAACACCAGCTCACCGCGCTCGCCGTCGGGCAGCACGGCCCCGGTGACCGGGTCGATGATCTCCGGGTAGAAGTGGTCCTCCCAGAGGTGCAGCCCGTCCTTGGTCTCGACGCACTCGGTCGCCACACCGGGACCCATCACCTCGGAGAGCCCGTAGATGTCGACGGCGTGGATGTCCAGCTGCTGCTCGATCTCCCGGCGCATGTCCTCGGTCCACGGCTCGGCCCCGAAGATGCCCACCCGCAGCGAGGTGGACCGCGGGTCGATGCCCTGGCGGCGCATCTCGTCCACGATGGCCAGCAGGTAGCTGGGCGTGACCATGATGACCTCGGGTTCGAAGTCGCGGATCAGCATGACCTGACGCTCGGTCATGCCACCGGAGACCGGGATGACGGTGCAGCCCAACTCTTCAGCCCCGTAGTGCGCGCCCAGACCGCCGGTGAAGAGCCCGTAGCCGTACGCGACGTGCACCCGGTCACCCGGACGGCCGCCGGAGGCGCGGATCGAGCGGGCCATCAGGCGCGCCCAGGTGCGCAGGTCGTCGCGGGTGTAGCCGACCACCGTCGGGCGGCCGGTGGTGCCGGAGGAGGCGTGCAGGCGGGCGACCCGCTCCCGGGGTACGGCGAACATGCCGAACGGGTAGTTCTCCCGCAGCTCGGCCTTGCCGGTGAACGGGAAGCGGGCCAGGTCGTCGAGATCCCGGCAGTCGTCGGGGTGCACCCCGACCGCGTCGAACGCCCGCCGGTAGTGCGGCACGTTGTCGTACGCGTGCCGCAGCGACCAGCGCAGTCGGTCGCGTTGCAGGGCGCGCAGCTCGTCGATGCCGGCGCGCTCGATCGGCTCCAGCTCCTCCGGACGAGGGGTGCGGTCCTGCATCGGCTGCCTCCTTGGCGCGGTCCCGGTGGGGCTGCGGGTACCGTACGCCCGCCGTCGCGCCGGCCGGCGGGGCGGTCAGCGGGCGGCGGGCAGCCGGTGCAGGGCGTCGACCAGTGGTGCCAGCTCGGGGGTGGCCTCCGCCTGGGCGAGCGCCTCGGTGAGCACCCGGTCGTGGGTCGGTCGGGTCTGGGCGAGCAGCTCGGAGCCGGCCGGGGTCAGCTCGGTGTAGATGCCGCGCCGGTCGTCGGCGCAGAGGATCCGGGTGAGCAGCCCCCGCTGTTCGAGGCGGGTGACCAGCCGGGTGGTGGCGCTGCCGGAGAGCGCGGCGGCGCGGGCGAGCTGGCTCATCCGCATGTGCCAGCCGTCCTGGCGGGACAGCGCGTCGAGCACTGTGTATTCGACGACGGAGAGGTCGTGGCCGGCCTGTAGGGCGCGTTCCAGGGACGTCTCGATCAGCCCGTGCAGGGCGGCGAGGGTGCGCCAACCCTGGGCGCGGATCTCGACCGCGTCGTCCGCGATGCCCATGGCTGCCTCCTCGGTGTGATCTGAACGGATGCCAGGCTACCACGCTTGCGCCGATATAAAGCGCGTGCAAGTATCTCGTTGCTGGCGCGTGTAGTTGCACACGCCTCACATCTGCCCCCTCTCGACGGGAAGACCATGTCCGTACGCCACACGTCCCTGCCGCCCGGCCTGATCGCGCTGGCCATCGGCGCCTTCGGCATCGGGCTCACCGAGTTCGTCATCATGGGGCTGTTGCCCGAGGTGGCCGCCGACTTCGCGGTCACCGAACCGGTGGCCGGCTGGTTGATCTCCGGCTACGCGCTCAGCGTGGCCGTCGGCGGGGTCGCCCTCACCGCGGCGGTCACCCGACTGCCGCGCAAACCGGTCCTGCTCGGCCTGATGGTGCTCTTCATCATCGGCAACCTGCTCTCCGCGATCGCCGGCGACTACGCCGTGATGATGGCCGGCCGGATCGTCGCCGCGCTCTGCCACGGCGCGTTCTTCGGCATCGGCGCGGTGGTCGCCGCCGGCCTGGTCGCACCCGCGCGCCGGGCGGGTGCCATCGCCATGATGTTCGCCGGCCTGACCATCGCCAACGTGCTCGGCGTGCCCTTCGGCACCTTCCTCGGGCAGCACTTCGGCTGGCGGTCGACGTTCTGGGCGATCACCGCCATCGGCGTGGTCGCCCTGGTCGGGCTGGCAGCGCTCATCCCGGCGGGCGACACCGCCGACGCCGACCGGCCGGCCGGCGGGCTGCGCGGCGAGTTGCGCGCCTTCACCCACGCCCAGGTCTGGCTCTCCCTGGTGATCACCGTCCTGGGTTTCGGTGGGATGTTCGGCGCGTTCACCTACATCGCCTACACGCTCACCGAGGTCAGCGGCTTCGCCTCCAGCACGGTGCCGTGGCTGCTGGTGCTCTTCGGAGCCGGGCTCTTCGCGGGCAACCTGCTCGGCGGCCGGGCGGCGGACCGGTCCCTGTCGCGCACCCTGGTCACCGTCCTGGCGGTGCTCACCGTGGTGCTCGTCGGCTTCGCGCTGACCGCCACCAACCCGGTGCTGACCATCGTCGCGCTGGTGCTGATGGGCGGGTTCGGCTTCGCCACCGTGCCGCCGCTGCAAATGCGGATCATGCGGTACGCCCAGCAGGCGCCAACCCTGGCCTCCGGGGCGAACATCGCCGCGTTCAACCTCGGCAACGCGCTGGGCGCCTGGATCGGCGGTGTGACCATCGCCGCCGGGCTCGGCTACACCTCGCCGATCTGGGCCGGTGCCGCGCTCACTCTGGCCGGCTTGGGCGTCCTGCTCGGAGCGCTGCGGTTGGCCCGTCGCGACGAGTCGGCCCGGGCCGACGAGGGCCTGGTGGACGCCGCGTTCTGACGGCGCGGGACGAGGACGCCGGGCCGGACGGAAGCGCCGGGCCCGGCGCCGCTCTGATCATCGCCTCGCCATCTTCTCGCAGTTGCAAAAGATGTGCAACAAGGTCTGGACAACGCACTCGTGGCGTAATTAGCCTGATCGCTATGACTCCTTACATCGAGGATCCCTGGGCCTGGCAGGAAAGCTGGGACCGCCAGCAGGAGGCCTACCTCCCGGACCGGGAACACCGGTTCGCCGCGATGCTCGACACCGTCGACGCGGTCATCGACGGCCGGGCACCGCGCGTGCTCGACCTGGCCGGCGGCACCGGCACCATCTCGCTGCGGACCCTCGCCCGCTTCCCCACCGCGCAGACGACGCTCGTCGACCTCGACCCGGCGCTGCTCGCCATCGCCAGCGCCTCGCTGGCCGACCGGGCCACCATCATCACGGCCGACCTCGGCACCCCCGAATGGCACTCCGCGCTCCCCCACCGCGAGTACGACGCCGTCCTCACCGCCACCGCCCTGCACTGGCTGCCGGCCGACCGGATCGGGCAGCTCTACGCCGAGGTGCGCGACGTGCTGCGCCCGGGCGGCGTCTTCGTCAACGCCGACCACATGCCGGACGACACCCTGCCGGAGCTGACCAAGCGGCTGATGGACCGGGCCCGTGACCGGCGCAACGCCCGGTACGCCGCCGGCTCGATGCTGTCCTGGTCGGACTGGTGGGAGCGGGCCGGCGCCGATCCGGCGCTCGCCCCGCTGGTCGCCCGGCGTCACGCGATCTACCCGACCGGGCACAGCCCCGAGTGGAACCCACCGGTCTCCTGGCACCTCGCCGCGCTCACCGCCGCCGGTTTCCGCGAGGTCGGCACGCTCTGGCGCGGCGGCCCGGACGCCGCGGTGGCGGCAGTGCGCTGACACCACCCTCCGCCGGCAGCGCGGCAAGCCCGACGGCAGGGCGCTGACGCCGCTGACGCCGGCACTACGCTGAGGAGCCGTGCCAGAGCCGTTCGAGCCGCGTACCGACCCCGACGTCGATCTGCGCGTCCCCGCCGACCGCCGCGAGCTGACCGCGCGCCCCGCGACGATTCTCGCGGTGATCGCGGCCGGCGGGGTGCTCGGCGCGCTGGCCCGGGCCGGCCTGCAACACGCCGTTCCCCACCCGCCGACCGGATTCCCGTGGGCCACCTTCACCATCAACACGTCCGGTTGCCTGCTGATCGGCGTGCTGATGGCGGTGCTCGGGCACCTCGACGGTGGGCATCCGCTGGCTCGCCCGTTCCTCGGGGTCGGGGTGCTCGGCGGCTTCACCACCTTCTCCACCTACGCGGTCGACGTCCAGCAGGCGATCGTCGCGGGCGCACCGGGCATCGCGCTGGCGTATCTCGCCGCGACGGTGCTCGGGGCGCTCGTCGCGGTCGGGCTGGGCGATGCGGTCACCGCCGGGCTGCTGCGCCGGGCGGCCCGATGACCGTCCTGCTCATCGCCCTGGGCGCGGCCATCGGCGCGCCGCTGCGCTACCTCGCCGACCGGGCCGTGCAGTCCCGACACGCCTCGGTGTTCCCCTGGGGCACATTGCTGGTCAACGTGGCAGGGTCGCTGCTGCTCGGCGCCTTGGCCGGATGGCCGGCTGGCCCGGCGGTCAGCGCGTTGCTCAGCACCGGCTTCTGCGGCGCGCTGACCACCTACTCCACCTTCAGCTACGAGACACTGCGGCTGACCAGGGGCGGGCACCGGCTGCTCGCCCTGGCCAACGTGCTGGGCAGCGTGGCCGCCGGACTCGCCGCGGCCACCGCCGGTTACACCCTGGCCCGCGCCCTGGCCGGCTGACCCCGCCAGCTCGATCGCCTCGCCATCAACGCCTCGACCAGGCGTCGACCCACAACACACCGAGGGTATATACGCGAGGTATACCCTCGGTGTAGTCTTCCGGCATGAGCGTGCCACTGACTCTTCTCGGCCTCCTCGAACGGGAGCCCAGCCACGGTTACGACCTGAAGCGCGACTACGACGCCTTCTTCGGCCGAGGCAAGCCGTTGCCGTTCGGCCAGGTCTACTCCACCCTCAGCCGACTGGCCCGCGACGGCAAGGTGGTGATCAGCGACGTCGCCCCCGGCTCCGGCCCGGACCGCAAGCGCTACGTCATCACCGACGTCGGGGCGACCGAGGTCGAGCAGTGGCTGACCCAGCCGGTCGACCCGGAACCACACCTGCAGACGGTGCTCTTCGCCAAGGTCGTGCTCGCGCTGATGCTCGACCGGCCGGCCGCCGAATACCTCGACACCCAGCGCAGCGCGCACCTGCGGCGGATGCGGGAGCTGACCGAGATCAAGCGCGCCGGCAGCCTGGTCGACGCGCTGCTCGCCGACCACGGCCTCTATCACCTGGAGGCGGACCTCCGGTGGATCGAGATGACCGGCGCCCGACTGGACGCCCTGCGGAAGGAGGTGCGGCGGTGAGCGTCGTGATCGAAGCGCGTGACGTCGAATTCTCCTTCGGTCAGACCCCCGCCCTGCGCGGCGCCAGCCTCGCCGTGGACGCGGGCGAGATCGTCGCCGTCATGGGCCCCAGCGGCTCGGGCAAGTCCACCCTGCTGCACTGCCTGGCCGGCATCCTGGTGCCCGACTCCGGCGAGATCCTCTTCGACGGGGCCAAGGTCCACGCCATGGCCGAGACCGAGCGCAGCAGCCTGCGCCGGGACCGGTTCGGGTTCGTGTTCCAGTTCGGCCAGCTCGTCCCCGAGCTGACGGCGGCCGAGAACGTCGCCCTTCCGATGCTGCTCAGCGGCGTACGCCGGACCGAGGCGCTGCGCAGGGCGTACACCTGGTTCGAGCGCCTCGGCCTCGACGGCATGCAACAGCGCCGATCGGGTGAGTTGTCCGGTGGGCAGGCGCAGCGCGTAGCCCTGGCCCGGGGCCTGGTCGCCGAGCCGCAGGTGCTCTTCGCCGACGAGCCGACCGGCGCGCTCGACTCGCTCACCGGTGAGCAGGTGATGGACCTGCTGGTCGGCGCCGCCCGCGAGCAGGGCACCACTGTCATCCTGGTCACCCACGAGGCGAGGATCGCCGCGTACGCCGACCGCGAGGTCATGGTCCGCGACGGGCGCGTGAACGCGCCGGACCGGATCGCCTCATGATCCGCTTCGGGCTCCGCCTCGCCGTGGCCGGCGGCCGTGAGGCGCTCACCCGCCTGATCGTCATCGCCGCCGCCGTCGCGGTCGGCAGCGGTCTGCTGCTGACCACACTCGCCGGGGTCAACGCCGTCGACGCCCAGCTCACCCGGTACGCCTCGGTGTATCCCAGCGCCTCGACCGGCGGCGACGCCGACCCGCTGTGGTGGTCGACCCGAAACGACTACTTCCGCGGCGAGCAGATCATCCGGATCGACGTGGCCGCCACCGGCTCGAACGCGCCCACCCCGGCCGGCGTCCCGACCACTCCCGGTCCCGGCGAGTTCTACGCCTCGCCCGCGCTGCGGGAACTGCTGGCCGCGCACCCGGCCGACCAGTTGAGCGACCGTTACCCGGGCCGTGACGTCGGCACCGTCGCCCCCGCCGGGCTGACCTCACCGAACACCCTGCTCGCCATCGTCGGCGGCACCCCGGACAGCGTCGGCAAGCTGCCCGACGCCAGGCAGGTCAGCGACGTCGGTGACAAACCAGCGCTTCCCGAGACCGCGGTGAACCTCATCCTGGGCGTGATCGCCGGCGGGCTGCTGTTCCCGGTACTGATCTTCATCGGCACCGCCACCCGGCTCAGCGCCGCCCGCCGGGAGCAGCGTTTCGCCGCGATGCGCCTGGTCGGGGCGACGCCCCGGCAGATCTCGACGGTCGCCGCGGTGGAGGCGGCCGCCGCCGCCGTCGCCGGCACCGCCGTCGGCTTCGGCCTGTTCTACGCCTTCCGCGACCCGCTCGCGGGCATCCCGTTCACCGGCATGCCGTTCTTCCCCAGTGACATGTCACTGGGCGTGCTGGACGTCCTGCTGGTGGCGCTCGGCGTCCCGGCCGGCGCGGCGCTGGCCGCCCAGGTCTCGCTGCGCCGGGTACGGATCTCGCCGCTGGGCGTCACCCGCCGGGTCACCCCCCGTGCGCCGCGCGCGTACCGGCTGATCCCGATCCTGCTCGGCGTCGCCGTGCTGTTCTTCGCCATCAGCTTCCGGCCCGCCACGTCCGACGGCCAGGCGGCGGTGTTCCTGCCCGGGCTGCTGCTCATCATGCTCGGCCTGATCTTCGCCGGCCCCTGGCTGACGATGGTCGGTGCCCGGGTGATGGCCCGGTACGCCAGCCGCCCCGCCACCCTCATCGCCGCGCGGCGTCTCGCCGACAACCCGAAGGCAGGCTTCCGGGCGATCAGCGGCATCATGCTCGCGCTCTTCGTGACGAGCGTGGCCGTCGGCGTGATCACCACGATCATCGACAACCGCGGTCCGGCCCCGATCGGCTCGACCGATGCGGGCACGGTGACCACCGTCTTCGACGAGAAGGTGCCGTCGGTGCCCGACCCGCTCTTCGCCGAGCTGCGGGCGATCAGCGGCGTACGGTCCGCGACCGCCGTCCGGGAAGACCCGGACATCATGAACGGCGGCGAGGGCGGGTTGATCGCGTGCACCGACCTCCCGAGCGCGTACGGCCGGTGCGCCGACGGCGCGAGCGTCATCGAGGTGCCGATCGGTCTCAGCCGCTGGCGGGAGTCGGCCTCGCCCGCGACGGTCTGGCCCGCCGCGTCGTTCACCCTCGACGAGCTCCAGCGGCTACCGGTCGGGTCGATGGTCGTCGGCACCGACGGTTCCGCCGCCGCCGTCGAGCGCGTCCGCACCGTGCTGGAGGTCGCCTTCCCGAGCTTCTGGGTGGGGCCGAACGTGCCCGGCGACTTCGAGTCGGACTTCGCCGACACGCTGCGCGGCTGGGAACAACTGGCCAACGTCATCATCATCGCCAGCCTCGCGCTCGGCGGGTGCAGCCTCGCGGTCAGCGTCATCGGCGGCCTCACCGAACGCCGACGCCCGTTCAGCCTGCTGCGGCTCAGCGGAGCGCCGGTACGGGTGCTGCGTCGGGTGGTCGCGTTGGAGAGCGCCGTACCGATGCTCGCCGTCGCCGCGGTCGCCATCGGCATGGGTCTGCTCGCCGCCCACCTGTTCCTGCGGGCGCAGATGGGTTACACGCTCGTCGCGCCGCAGCCGGGCTTCTACGTGATCGTCGTCGTCGGGTTGGCGGCCTGCCTCGCCGTCATCGCCTCCACCCTGCCGCTGCTGGAACGGATCACCGGTCCGGAGACCGCCCGCAGCGAGTGACCGTCAGACCGTGGGCCCGGTGGTCGACAGCGCGACCACCGGGCCGACGACGAAGACGGCGGGCGGACGGATGCCCTCCCGGGCGGCCGACGCGCCGATCTCGTCCAGCCGGGCGGACACCGACCGCTGCTCGGGCAGCCCGGCGTCCTGCACCGCGAGCACCGGCGTCTCCGGGGCGCGACCGTGCTCGATCAGCGCCGACGCGATCTTGGCGATGGTGTCGACTGCCATCAGCAACACGACGGTGCCCCGGGCGCGGGCCAGCGCCGCCCAGTCGACCAGCGAGTCGGGGTGCCCGGGCGGCAGGTGTCCGGACACGACGGTGACGTCGTGCGCCACGCCCCGGTGGGTGACCGGCACGCCGGCCAGGGCCGGTGCGGCGAGCGCGCTGCTCACCCCGGGAACCACAGTCACCGGCACACCGGCGGCCGTGCAGGCCTGCACCTCCTCGTGGCCGCGCCCGAAGACGTACGGGTCACCACCCTTGAGCCGGACCACCCGGCGGCCAGCCCGGGCGTGCGACACCAGGGCCTCGTTGATCGCCTCCTGGGCCATCGACGGGCCGCGCGGCACCTTGGCGGCGTCGACCACCAGCACGTCGGGGCGCAGCCCGGCGAGCAGTCCCTGCGGGGCCAACCGGTCGACCACCACCACGTCCGCGGCGTCGAGCAGGGCTTGTCCGCGTACCGTGATCAGGTCGTCGGGTCCGGGCCCGCCGCCGACCACCGCCACCGACCCGTGGTCGTGGTGGTGGTCGTACCCATGGTGGTCGTGCCCGTGGTGATGGTGGTGGCCGACCGGGTCGTCGGGGTGGTCGTGCGGGCGTTGCGGGCGGCCAACCTTGTCGGCGAAGCCGGGCATCAGCACCCGGTACGCGCAGGTGTCGCAGTTCATCCGGATGTCGCCGCCCAGCGCCTCGGCGTAGCGTTCCCGCACCAGGTCGGCGAGCGCGTCGCAGTCGCCGATCACGTCGGCGACCCGCACGTCCAGGTCGGGGTGGGCGGCGGCGAACTCCGCCGACTGGGCGACGATCCGGTCCGGTAGCACCCCGGCGAACAGGAAGTACGGCGCGACGACGATCCGCCGCGCGCCGAGACGGCGCAGCCGCTCCAGCACGGCCGGCACCGACGGCTGGGCGAGGGAGATGAACCCGGGCTCCACGCCCGCGTAGCCGCGCCCCTCTGAGAGCAGCCGGGCGACCTTGGCGACCTCGGCGTTGGCGTCCGGGTCGGTCGACCCCCGCCCGATCAACGCCACCCACGTGCCGGCCCGATCGGCACCGGCCACCTCCGTGCCGGCCCGGCCGGCACCCGCCAGCGCGGCGTCGATGCGTTCTTCGAGGGCGGTGTGCAGTAGCGGGTGCGGGCCGAGCGGGCGGCCGTAGCGGTAGGTCAGCCCGGGGTGGCGTTCCTGCTCCCGGGCCATGGCGGCGGGGATGTCGCCCTTGCCGTGGCCGGCGCCGGTGAGCACCAGCGGCAGCGCCACGAGCGCCCGGTGCCCGCGCGCGACCAGCGCGCCGACCGCGTCGGTCAGCGGTGGGCGGGACAGCTCGATGAAGCCGCCCTCGACGTCGCCGAGGTCACCGCGACGACGGACCCGCTCGACGAGAGCGGCGAACTGGTCGACCCCGGCCGCGCTGCGCGTACCGTGCCCGACGATGACCAATCCGGTCATGACTTCTCCTCGACGTAGAGCAGGGCGTTGAGGGCGGCGGCGGCGACCGCCGAACCACCCTTCTCGCCCACGTTGGACACGGCGGGCAGGCCGCTGGCCCGCAGCGCCGCCTTCGATTCGGCGGCGCCCACGAAGCCGACCGGCAGGCCGACGACCAGCGCCGGTGCGGCGTGCAGTGTGAGCAGTTCGACGAGCGCGGTGGGCGCGCAGCCGACCACCCAGACCGCGCCGGGCCCGACCCGGTCCAGGGCGATCCGCACGGCCGCCGCCGATCGGGTGATGCCGGCCGAGCGGCCCAGGTCGGCCGCGGCCGGCTCGGCGACCGGGCAGACCAGTTCCAGGCCGGTGCGGGTGATGCCGGCGGCGACCATCGCCACGTCCGTCACCACGGGTACGCCCGCGCGCAGCGCGGCCAGCCCGGACCGCAGGGCGGTCTCGTCGCAGACGAGGTCGTCGACGTAGGCGAGGTCGGCGCTGGCGTGCACCACCCGTTCGGTCACCGCGCGGCTCAGCGGCGGCAGGTGCGACAGGTCGACGCGCTCGCGCAGGATGCGGTACGACTCGACCTCGATGGGGTGCACCACCCGGCTCATCGGGCTCCTTCCGACGGCTCGACGACGCGGATCGCGTCGACGGGGCAGATCTCCAGGCACTCCAGGCAGCCGGTGCACCGGTCGGCGCGGACGGTGAGGCCACCGGCGATTGGTGTGATGGCGTGCGTGGGGCAGGTGCGCAGGCAGGCGCCGCAGCCCTGGCAGGCGTCGATGGTCACGAGCGCCACCGGTACCCCCGGGGAGTGACCATCCGGCCGGCGACCAGCCGTGTGTCGCTGTTGCCGACGACCACCACGCTGTACATGTCGACGATCGCCGGGTCGAGCGTGGCCACCGTGGCGAGGTGGACCTGTTCGCCGGGGCGGCTGGCGTTGCGCACCACCCCCACCGGGGTGTCCGGTGGCCGGTGCCCGGCGAGGATGCCGAGCGCCTTGCCGAGCTGCCAGTCCCGGGCCCGGCTGCGCGGGTTGTAGAACACCGTCACGAAGTCACCCTCGGCGGCGGCGGTCACCCGTCGCTCGATGACCTCCCACGGGGTGTGCAGGTCGGACAGGCTCAGGTAGGCGTGGTCGTGGCCGAGCGGCGCGCCGAGCAACGCGCCGGCGGCGAGGGCGGCGGTCACCCCGGGCACGCCCACCACGTCGATCCGCTCGTCGGCGTACTCCAGGGCGGGGCTGGCCATCGCGTACACCCCGGCGTCGCCGGAGCCGATCAGCGCGACCGCCCGGCCGGCGGCGGCCTCGGCGACGGCGGCGCGGGCCCGCGCCTCCTCCGCGCCCAGCCCGCTGGCGAGCACCCGGGTGCCGGGGCGCAGCACGTCGCGGACCTGGTCGAGATACTGGTCGAGGCCGACCACCACGGCGGCGCGACGCAGTTCGGTGACCGCGCGGGGGGTGCGCAGGTCGGCGGCGCCGGGCCCGAGGCCGACGACGGCGAGCCGGCCGCGTGGCGCGTGCCGGGCCACCGCCACGGTGGCCATCGCCGTCGCGGTCTTGCTCACCAGCAGCGTCGCGTCGCCGGCCCGGCCATCCGAGCCGAGCAGGGCCGCGGCCTCCGCCACGCTCGGCGTGCCGACCGCGGCCCGGACCACCTCGCTGGGGTGCGGCACGTCGACCGCCGCGAGGCGCGTCGCCGGCCAGGTCACCAGGGGTACGCCGAGCGTGTCGGCGGTGCTGCGGATGCCCGCCTCGTCGGCTTTGATGTCGGCGCTGGCCAGGCAGCGCAGGCTCGCCGGGTCGAGGCCGGCCTCGGCCAGCACCCGGTGCAGCAGCTCCGCCACCTCGGCGGCCGGTACGCCCCGACTCGCGCCCACCCCGGCGACCAGCGACGGCGGCCGCAGCACGGCGGTCCGCCCGTCGGTCGGCACCACCCGGTCGGTGACCAGCAGCCGGTACCCGTCGTCCGGTGTGTCCTCATCGCTGGCGCGCACGTTCGGGGGCAGGGCGGGCAGCGGCCAGTCGGCGTCGGCGACCAGTCGGACCGGTTCACCGTCCAGGATGGCCCGGGACACCGCGGCCACCGCGCCGTGGACCGGCCAGCCGAGGGTGTCCAGCCCGGGCAACCCGACCGCGTCGGTGGCGGTGGTGATCACCGCTCGGGCGTCCAGCAGGGCGGCGACCTGCTCGGCGAGGGCGTTGCCGCCACCGGCGTGCCCGCCCAGCAGTGCCACCGCGTGCCGGGCCGCCTCGTCGACGACCACCACCGCCGGGTCGGTGCGCTTGTGGCCGAGCGGCGCGACGATCCGTACGACCGCCCCGGTGGCCAGGAACGCGACCACCGCGTCACAACCGGCCCAGGCGGCGCGCAGCGCCTCGGCCACGGTGTCCCGCTCGACCAGCCGGGCGTGCGGCCACGCGGCGGCCAGGGTGTCGGCGTGCCGGCGGCCGGCGGCGGTGGCCGCCACCAGGCCGATCCGGGCGGGCGGGTTCTGGTCGGTCACTGGCGCTCCCCGGTGAGGACGACCACCGGGTTGGTGGCCGCGAGACGGATCGACCCGCCGGGCAGGTCGGCGAGGCGGGCGGCGGAGAGCTGGCTGCCCTCGACCGCGTAGCCGGCGGCGCGCAGCAGACCGACTGCCGGCGCGACGCGGTCCAACGCGGCCAGGGTGAGCACGATCCGTGCGGGTCGGCGGGCCAGCACGGCGGTCAGGACGTCGACGCCGCCGCCACCGACGAAGACCGCATCCGGTTCGGGTAGCCCGTCCAGCGCCGCCGGGGCGCGCCCCACGACGATCCGGACGTCGACGGCGTGCGTGGCCGCGTTGTCCCGGATCGTCGCGGCGGACGTCGGATCCTGCTCGACGGCGAGCACTGCCGCGCCGAGCAGCGCGCACTCGATGCCGACCGAGCCGCTGCCCGCGCCGACGTCCCAGACGAGGCGGCCCAGTCGGGGGCGCAGCCGGGCGACGACCAGGGCCCGCACCTCCGACTTGGTGATCATGGAGTCGCGGTGGGCGTACCGGTTTTCCGGCAGCGCCCACCCGCCGGCCGGCGCGGCGGCTGGCTGGTTGTCGGAGCGCATCCCAGCGGACGCGACCCGATCCGGGTCGGCGAGGCTGAGTAGGACGTGCGGGTCGGCCCAGGTCTCGGCGGTGGCCTGCTCGGGGGTCACCGCGCGGATCCGTTCGGCGGCGGTGCCCAGGTGCTCGGCGACCAGCAGGCGACGGGACCAGCCGATCAGGCCGGCACCCAGCTCGGCCGCCCCGGCGCCGGGCGCGGTGAGCACCGCGACCAGTGGCAGCGCCCGGCAGGCGTTCACTGCGGTTCGGGGGTCACGCCCGTGCGCGGTGACCACTGCCGCGCCGTCCCAGGGCAGCCCGGCGCGGGCGAACGCGGCGGCCACACTGGACACCGCCGGCACCACCCGCAGCGGCAGGCCGGCCGCGCGCAGCCGCCGGACGATGCCGAACAGGCCGGGGTCGCCGCTGGCCAGCACCACGGCCGGCACCCCGGTGTCGACGGCCTCGGCGAGGCGGCGCAGGGCGGGGGCGAGCGGCCCGAGGGTGGCGGTGTCCGCGTCGGCCGGTACGGGCACGGCAGCCAGGTGCCGGGCGGCCCCGACCACCAGCCCGGCAGCGGCCAGCACCGGCGCGAGAGCGGGATGCGGCGGTGCGCCGGCCGCGTCCAGGCCGACCACGGTCACCGGGGCCACCGGGCCCACCTGGGTCGTCGGGATCACCGGCTTCGCCCGGGTCGTCGGTGGCATCGGTTCCGCCCGGGTCACCGGCTCAGCCCGCGTCATCCGGACCACCGGCCGGACGAGGCGACGACGTGCGCTCCGGCGAAGTCGACCATCGCCACGTCCACTGTGACCGTCGGCCCGGCGAAGCGCCGCAACACCGCCTGGACCCGCTGGCAGAGCAGGTCACCGGCCGGGGCGAGCAGCCCGGCGGCCTCCCACAGCTCGTACGCGTGCCGCCCGGTGTTCGCCTCGGTCACGGCGGCCACGAGCGACGGATCGCCGCCGGCCTCGGCGGTCACCGCGCCGAGCAGCGACAGATCCACCTTGGAGCGGGTGTAGTGGGTCATCAGGATGCCCGCCGCGAGTTTGGCGAGCTTGCCGGCCATGCCGACGAAGACCACACCGGTCATCGCGTCCTCGACGGCGGCGGTGACCGCCGCGCCCGTGAAGTCGCCGACCTCGACGAAGCACACCTCGGGCAGGTCCGGCAGCAGCGCACGGGCGGCCCGCTCGGTACGCCCACCGGTGCAGAGCACCACTGCGCGCTCGCCCTGGGCGGCCATCACGTGCACTGCCTGCACCACGCTGGCCCGCCACGACGCGGTGGAGAAGGGACGAACGATCCCGGTGGTGCCGAGAATCGAGATCCCGCCGAGGATGCCGAGGCGGCGGTTGGTGGTCTTGCGGGCCATGATCTCGCCCCGGGGCACGCTGATCACCACCCGCACCCCGACCTCGCCGAGGTCGACCACCTCGGCGACCGCCTCGCCGATCATCCGGCGGGGGGTGTCGTTGATCGCCGGGCCGCCGACAGCGAGCCCGAGGCCGGGCTTGGTCACCGTGCCGACGCCGGCGCCGCCGGCCAGCCGCAGCCCAGGGACGTCGGTCCAGTTCACTGTGGCGGTCAGCTCGGCGCCGTGGGTGACGTCCGGGTCGTCCCCGGCGTCCTTGACCACCACCGCCTCGGCGCGCACCGGTGGGGTGCCGGTCACCTCGCAGCGTTCGACAGGAAAGCGCACCCGGCGCCCGGCGGGCAGCCCGATCTCCACCTCCTGTTGGGTCTCGCCGGTGACCAGCGCGGTGACCGCTGCCTTGGCCGCCGCCGTCGCGCACGCCCCGGTGGTCCAGCCGGTGCGCAGCGCGGTGGGCCGGACCTTCGCGGTACGCGGCAGGTCCGGCTCGCGCAGCGGCGGCTCGGCGTACGTCATGGGGTTTCTGTTTCTCCGGCGCGGGCGCGGCGCAGCTCGGCGCGGGCGGCCGGCTCGGCCCGGCGGAAGGTGTGGAAGTGCCCGGGGTGGTAGAGGTGCGAGCGGGTGCCCTCGGCGGCGAGCGCCGGCCCGACCAGGAACAGGGTGTGCTTCCACAGCTTGTGCTGCTTGACGGTCGCCTCCAGGGTGCCGACAGTGCAGCGGACCACCAGCTCGTCGGGCCAGGTCGCCTGGTACGCCACGACGGCCGGGGTGTCCGGCGGGTAGCCGCCGGCCAGCAGCTCGGCCTGCACCTGCCCGGAGCGGGCGGCGGAGAGGAACAGGGCCATGGTGGTGCCGTGCCGGGCGAAGTCGCGGACCCGCTCGCCGGGCGGCATCGGGGTCTTGCCGCCTTCGAGGCGGGTGAGGATCACCGACTGGGCCACCTCGGGCACTGTCAGTTCCCGTCCGACGATCGCCGCGACGGCGGTGAACGAGGACACCCCGGGCACGATCTCGACGGCCAGGCCGAGCGCCCGGCACAGGTCCAGCTGCTCCTGCACCGCGCCCCACAGCGCCGGGTCTCCGGAGTGGATCCGGGCCACCGTCAGCCCCTGTTCGGCGGCGCGCCGGTAGAGCGGCAGCACACCCTCGATGGGCAACTGCGACGAGTCGACGATCTCCGCGTCGGGGCGGGCGTGCGCCAGCACGTCGGCGTGCACCAGGCTGGCCGCCCAGATCACGATGTCCGCCTCGGCGATCACCCGGGCGGCCCGCAGGGTCAGCAGGTCCGCCGCACCGGGGCCGGCACCGACGAACCACACCTTCGCGTCGCTGGTCACAGCTTTCCTCCTCGGTGCTCACGGCGGGCCGGAACCAGCAGCGTCGACAGGTACGGCAGGTCGTCCCCGGTGTCGTCGACCGGCCCGACGCGTTCACCGGGCAGCCCCAGGCTGCGGCCGAGCACCGCGTCGGCGAGGCGGCCCTGCCGGCGCAGTTCGGCGAGCAGCTCCGGGTGCCGCCGCCAGCCCTTGTAGGCGACCACGGTGCCCGGCCCGGCGAGGGCGTCGGCGAAGAGCGCCAGGCCCGCGGTGGCCGGCAGCAGGGTGAGCGGTTCGCGTCCCTCGCAGAGCGGGGTGCCGCTGCGCGCCGCCAGCTCCTGCATGGCGGTGACACCGGGCACTGTCGCCACCCGCACCGCCGGGCGCAGCGCGCGGACGCTCTGGGCCAGGTACCCGAAGGTGGAGTAGACGTTGGGGTCGCCGATGGTGGCGAACGCCAGCGACCGTGCGCCCGCGTCGATCGCCTCGGCCACCACCCGGGCCGCCTCGTCCCACGCCTGCGCCCGGCGCACGGTCACCCCACCCCGGTCGTCCAGCGCGAACGGCAGCCGACGCAACCGGTCCGCGGCGACGTGCTGCCGCACTGTCGCCTCGGCCCGCCCGGCCTGCGCGCCCGGCGGCGTCGGAGCGGCGGTCGCGCCGGGTTCGGCCCGGTCCGCCATCACGGGTACGAAGACCAGGTCGGCCTCGCCCAGCAGCCGCACCGCCTTGACGGTGAGCAGCTCCGGGTCGCCGGGGCCGACACCGACCCCGGTGAGCGTGGCGGTCATCGGGCCGCCTCGACCAGTCGGCGGGCCGCGCCGGGGTGACCGGCCCAGTGGGTGTGCAGGTAGGACGCGTGCACCCGGCCGGAGACGAAACCGTGCTCGGCGTCGTTCCACCGCCACGCCGGTGCGTCGCCGTGCCCCGGGTCGGTGGTGGTGCGGTGGAACTCGTGGCCGCGTACCTGCGCACCGGCGCGGGCCACCGGGGAGTCGGTGCTCGCCACTGCCTCCCGGTAGCCGAGGGTGAGCCGGTCGGTCATCCGGGCGGTCAGGTCCAGCCGACCGCACATCGGTACGCCGTCCAGGGACCGCCCGAGGTAGAGCAGCCCGGCGCACTCGGCCACGATCGGCCCGTCGAAGTCGGCCAGCTCGGCGCGCAGCGCGGTGTTGTCGGCAAGCGCCTGGGCGTACGCCTCGGGGAAGCCGCCGCCGATCACCACCGCGCGGGTGCCGGTGGGCAGCGCCGGGTCGCGCAACGGGTCGACGGTGACGACGTCCGCGCCGGCCGCGGTGAGCAGTTCGGCGGTCTCCGCGTACGAGAAGGTGAAGGCCGGACCACCGGCGAGCGCGACGCGTGGTCGCTCGACGCCGGCCGCCCCGCCGACGGCGGCGACCGGGTTCCACGCCGGGGTCGTCAACGGTGCGGCGGTGCGGGCCAGGTCGAGCACGGCGTCGACGTCCACCGTGGCCTCGACCAGTTCGGCAAGGGCGGTGACGATGGCGAGCGACTCGGGTGCCCGCTCGGCGACCGGCACCAACCCGAGGTGCCGGGCCGGCGCGGCCACCTCGGCGGCGCGGGTGACCGCCCCGAGCACGGGTACGCCCACCTCGGCGAGGGCGTCGCGCAGCAGTGTCTCGTGCCGGGGTGAGCCGACCCGGTTGAGGATCACCCCGCCGATCCGAACCGCCGGGTCGAACGCGGCCATGCCGAGGGTGAGCGCGGCGGCCGAACGGCCCTGCGCGGTGGTGTCCAGCACCAGCAGCACCGGTGCCTCGATCAGCCGGGCGACGTGCGCGGTGGAGGCGAAGTCACGCCGCCCCACCGCGCCGTCGTGCAGGCCCATGACGCCCTCGACCACGGCGACGTCGGCGGGCGTGGGGACGCTCGCGCCGTGTCGCAGCAGGGGGGTGATCAGGTCGGGCCCGACCAGGAACGGGTCGAGGTTGCGGCCGGCTCGCCCGGCGGCGAGGGCGTGGTAGCCGGGGTCGATGTAGTCGGGGCCGACCTTGTGCGGGCTGACGGCGAGTCCCCGTCGGCGGAGCGCGGCGAGCAGCCCGGTGGCGACCGTCGTCTTGCCGTGGCCACTGGCCGGGGCGGCGACCACCACCCGGGGCAGCGCCCACTGCCCGCTCACCATTCGATGCCCTTCTGGCCCTTCTGACCGGCGTCCATCGGGTGCTTGACCTTGGTCAGCTCGGCGACCAGGTCGGCGGCGGCCACCAGGCGCGCGTCGGCGTCCCGACCGGTGATCACGACGTGCTGGAAGCCGGGCCGGTCGGCCAGCGTGGCGACCACCTCGTCGACGTCCACCCAGCCCCACGTCATCGGGTAGGTGAACTCGTCCAGCACGTACAGCCCGTACCGTTCGGCGGCCAGGTCACGCTGGATCTGCCGCCAGCCCTCCAGGGCGTCGGCGGCGTGGTCGGCGTCGCCGCCGCGCTGGATCCAGGACCAGCCCTCGCCCATCTTGTGCCAGGCCACCGGCGCGCCCTGGCCGGTGCGCTCGTGCACCTCGCCGAGGGTCCGGAAGGCGCTCTCCTCCCCCACCCGCCACTTGGCGCTCTTGACGAACTGGAACACCCCGACCGGCAGTCCGGCCGTCCAGGCCCGCAACGCCAGCCCGAAGGCCGCCGTCGACTTCCCCTTCATCTGCCCGGTGTGGACCATCAACAGCGGCCGGTGCCGCCGCTGCCGGGTCGTCAACCCGTCAGCGGGCACAGTGCTCGGTCGTCCCTGCGGCATCAGGCCGTCCCCCGTTCCGCGATCGCCGCTTCCGCGATCTTGCAGCTTCTGTTGGTCATATGCGCGCTTAGTCCCTTATGCCGCGACAGCAAGTGCAAGATCGCGGGGGCCGGGGTGGGGGTGGGTCAGGGACTCCAAAGGGGTTCTGGGGGCACTGAGCTGGGTGGCCAGGCGGGTGGCCAGGTGGAGGCGGACCGGGCCGGACTCGCAGTCGACGACCACGCAGGCAGCGTTGGTGGCGGCCAGGACCTGCGCCGCCGCTGCTGCCCGGTCCAGTGGGCGGGTGCCGGCGGTGGCCCGACCATCGGTGACGATGAGGACCAGCGGGCGGCGCTTCGGATCGCGCAGGCGCTCCACCCGCAGCAGGTCGACGGCGGCGAGCAACCCCTCGGCCAGCGGTGTCCGCCCACCGGTGGGCAACTCGGCCAGCCGGGTCGAGGCGGCCAACACCGACGAGGTCGCCGGCAGCAGGGTCCGGGCACCGGCACCCCGGAACGCGATCACCGCGACCTTGTCCCTGCGCTGGTACGCGTCGGTGAGCAGGGCGAGCACCGCGTCCTTCACAGTGGTCATCCGCTGCCGGGCCCCCATCGATCCGCTCGCGTCCACCACGAAGAGCACCAGGTTGCCCTCGCGCCCTTCGCGAACCGCCTCCCGCAGGTCGTCGCGGCGCAGTCGCAGCGGACCGGTGAGCCGGCCCCGGGCCGCCTGGTGCGGCGCGGCGGCGCGGATCGTGGCCGGCAGGTGCAGCGCGCCGACCCGGCCCGCCGGCACCCGGGCGCCGGTGGTGCGACCCCGCCCGGTCCGGGCCCGCGACCGCCGGCCCGGCACCCCGTCACCCAGGCCGGGCGCGGTCAGCGTCCGCGCCCGCAGCCCACCCCGGGGTACGGCCACCAGCTGCGACTCCCCGCCCCGGGTCGGGTCCTCGGCACCGGCCGACGCTCCCCGGCCACCGGGCGTCCCCGCGTTCCGACCGGCGCCGTTCGGGTGCTGCGGCCAGCGGTCGTCGCCCCGGTCACCCGGCTGACGCTGCGGCCAGCCGTCGGTACCGTCCGGGCCGTCGGTGCGCCCGTCCGGGCCCGCGCCGTCACGTGCCGTCGAATACCCGGCCGACCCGGGTTCGCCCTGCTCGACCCCGTCACCGCCGGCGTCGCCGCCCTGGGCTCCGCCGCCAGCCGGGCTACTTCCGTTCGGGCCGCCGTCACCGGCCGGGCCACCACCGTTGGGGCCACCGCCGTTGGGGCCACCGTCGTCGGGGCCGTCGGGGCCGTCGTCGTCCGGGTCGTCGGGGTGGGCGTCCTGGGCGTGCTGCAACGCCTCGTCGAGGCGCTTCTCGTCCAGGCCGGGGGTGTCGAACGGGTCGCGGCGGCGGCGGTGCGGCAGGGCCAGCCGGGCGGCCACCCGGACGTCGTCCATGGTGACCCGGTCCCGGCCGTGCCAGGCGGCGTGGGCGAGGGCGGTGCGGGCGGTCACGATGTCGGCGCGCATCCCGTCCACGTCGAACGCCGCGCACACCTCGGCGATCTGCCGCAACGCGGCGTCCGGCAGTCGTACCCCGGGCAGCCGGCGGCGGGCGGCGGCGACCTGGGCGGCGACCTGGGCGTCCGCGTCCGCCCACCCGGCGGCGAAGCCGACCGGGTCGGCGTCAGCGGCGAGCCGGCGGCGGACCACCTCGACCCGGATCTCCGGGTCCCGGCTGGCGTTCACCTCCACGGTGAGCCCGAACCGGTCGAGCAACTGCGGGCGCAGCTCGCCCTCCTCCGGGTTCATCGTGCCGACCAGCAGGAACCGGGCCGCGTGGCTGACCGAGACGCCCTCCCGCTCCACGTGGCTGCGGCCCATCGCCGCCGCGTCGAGCAGCAGGTCGACCAGGTGGTCGTGCAGCAGGTTGACCTCGTCGACGTAGAGCACTCCCCGGTGCGCGGCGGCGAGCAGACCCGGCTCGAACGCGCGGACCCCCTCGCCGATCGCCTTCTCCAGGTCCAGCGCGCCGACCACCCGGTCCTCGGCGGCGCCCACCGGCAGCTCGACCAGGCGGGCCGGGCGGGTCTCGGCGGCGGCGGCGGCCGGATGCGGGCCGTCCGGGCACGCCGGGTCGGGCCCGGCCGGGTCACAACCGAACCGGCAACCGGCCACCTGGCGCACCGGGGGCAGCAGCGCGGCGAGGGCCCGCACGGCGGTGGACTTCGCGGTGCCCTTCTCGCCCCGGACCAGGACCCCGCCGATCGCCGGGGAGACCGCGTTGAGCAGCAACGCCAGTCGCATGTCGGCCATGCCGAGCACCGCGCTGAAGGGATAAGTCGCCACGGCGCCTCCTTTCGTTCGCGACTGCGGGGCTCGCAGAACCGGCTCACTCCTCGCGCTCACGCCCGGTCCTCCAGGTCGCCCTCGCTGGCCAGGTACGTGTCGCGCAGCCGGTCCAGGGTGGCCGGCTCCGGCTCGGCCCACAGCCCCCGGTCGGCGGCCTCCAACAGCCGCTCGGTGATGCCGCGCAGCGCCCACGGGTTGGACCGCTCCAGGAACTCCCGGGTGGTGTCGTCGAAGAGGTACGCGGCGGCGAGGTGTTCGTACATCCAGTCGTCGACGACACCGGCGGTGGCGTCGTAGCCGAACAGGTAGTCCACTGTGGCCGCCAGCTCGAACGCGCCCTTGTAGCCGTGCCGGCGCATCGCGGCGATCCACTTCGGGTTGACCACCCGGGCCCGGAACACCCGCCGGGTCTCCTCGCCCAACGTGCGGGTGCGCACGTCGTGCGGCATCGCCGAGTCCCCCACGTACGCCGCCGGTGACGTGCCGGTGAGGTGGCGGACCATCGCCACCATCCCGCCGTGGTACTGGAAGTAGTCGTCGGAGTCGACGATGTCGTGCTCGCGGGTGTCCTGGTTCTTCACCGCCACCGCGATCCGGGCGAACGAGCGTTCCATGTCGGCGCGCGCCTCCCGCCCGTCCAGGCCCCGGCCGTACGCGTAGCCGCCCCACACCGCGTACACCTCGGCCAGGTCGGCGTCGCTGCGCCAGGTGCGGGCGTCGATCAGGGGCAGCAGCCCCGCCCCGTACGCGCCGGGCTTGGAGCCGAAGATCCGGGCGGTGGCCCGCCGCTCGTCGCCGTGCTCGGCGAGGTCGGCGGCGACGTGCGCGCGCAGGTAGTTCTCCTCGTCCGGCTCGTCCAGGGCGGCGACCCGCCGGACGGCGTCGTCGAGCAGCGCCACGACGTGCGGGAACGCGTCGCGGAAGAAACCGGAGATGCGCACCGTGACGTCGACGCGCGGCCGGCCCAGCTCGGCGGTCGGCACCACAGCGATGCCGGTGACCCGCCGGGACCGCTCGTCCCAGACCGGCCGGCAGCCCAGCAACGCGAGCACCTCGGCGATGTCGTCACCCTGGGTCCGCATGGCGCTGGTGCCCCACACTGTCAACCCGACCGACCGGGGGTACCCGCCGGTGTCGGCGAGGTGCCGGGCCAGCAGCGAGTCGGCGAGGGCCACCCCGACGTCCCAGGCGTTGCGGCTGGGGATGGCCTTCGGGTCGACGGAGTAGAAGTTGCGGCCGGTGGGCAGCACGTTGACCAGGCCCCGGGTGGGTGAGCCGGACGGGCCGGGCGGCACGAACCTCCCGTCGAGCGCGCCGAGGGTGTGGGTCAGCTCGTCGGTGGTCCGGTCCAGGCGGGGCACCAGCTCGGTGGCGGCGAAGCGCAGCACCGCGGCGGCGTCCGGGATCGGTCGCCCGGTCGCCTCCGCCACCACGGCGTCGGCGGCGTCCACCGCCCAGCCCTGGGCCTCCATGCCGACGACCAACCGCCGCGCGAGCGCTTCGATGAGGTCGATCGCGTCGGCGGCGGTGCCGGCCGGCCCGTCCACCACGTCGGTGAGCGCCGTGGGCAGCGCCAGTCGCTGTCCCGGCGTCGCGAGCAGTTCCTGCTCGTCGAGGGAGTACGCGGCGGCCAGGGCCTGCCGCAGACCGGGCAGCGCGCGGGCGCCGCCCCAGATCTGCGGGGCGCGCAGCACCGCCAGGACCAGGTTGACCAGTGCCTCGCCGGTGGGCGCGTCGGCGAGGATGTGCAGCCCGTCGCGGATCTGCACGTCCTTGACCTCGCAGAGGTACCCGTCGAGGTGCAGCACGAAGTCGTCGAAGTCGTCCGGGTCGGGCATCGCCTCGGCGTGCAGGTCGTGGTGCAGCTCGGCGGCGCGCACCAGGTCCCAGATCTGGGCCCGCACGGTGGGCACCTTGGCCGGGTCGAGGGCCTGCACGGTGGCGTACTCGTCGAGCAGTTGCTCCAGTTTGGCCAGGTCGCCGTAGGTCTCGGCGCGGGCCATCGGCGGGACCAGGTGGTCGACGACCACGGCGTGCGCCCGCCGCTTGGCCTGGGTGCCCTCACCGGGGTCGTTGACGATGAACGGGTACACCAGCGGCAGGTCGCCGAGGACCGCGTCGGGCGCGCAGTTGGCGGCCAGGCCGAGGCCCTTGCCGGGCAGCCACTCCAGGGTGCCGTGCTTGCCCAGGTGCACCACGGCGTCCGCGCCGAAGCCGCCGTCCGCGACCGGCGCGGTCAACCAGCGGTACGCGGCCAGGTAGTGGTGACTCGGCGGCAGGTCCGGGTCGTGGTAGATCGCGATCGGGTTCTCCCCGAAGCCGCGCGGCGGCTGGATCAGCAGCACCACGTTGCCGAAGCGCAGCCCGGCGAGCACGATGTCGTCGCCGTCGGTGTACAGCTCGCCGGGCGGCTCACCCCAGTGTTCCCTGATCCGCTCCCGCAGCTCGGCCGGGACCTGGTCGAACCAACGCCGGTACGTCTGCCCCGGTATCCGGGCCTCGGCGCCGGCCAACTGCTCGGGGGTGAGCCACTCCACGTCGTGGCCACCGGCGGCGATCAGCGCGTGGATCAGCGCGTCGCCGTCGGTGGGCACCGGGCCGTCGCCCAGGTGGTAGCCGGCGTCCGCGAGCGCGGCGAACAACCGGACCGCCGACGCCGGGGTGTCCAGGCCGACCGCGTTGCCGACCCGGGAGTGCTTCGTCGGGTACGAGCTGAGCACCACGGCGACGCGCTTGTCGGCGGCCGGCACGTACCGCAGCCGGGCGTGGCGCACCGCGATCCCGGCGACCCGGGCGGCCCGCTCGGGGTCGGCGGCGTAGACCGAGAGCCCGTCGGCGTCGATCTGCTTGAACGAGAACGGCACGGTGACGATCCGGCCGTCGAACTCGGGGATGGCCACCTGCATGGCGGCGTCCAACGGGGACAGCCCGGCGTCGCTGTCGGCCCACTGCGCCCGGGTGCTGGTGAGACAGAGCGCCTGGATGATCGGCACGTCCAGGGCGGCCAGGACGCCGACGTCCCAGGCGTCCTCGTCGCCGCCGCCGGAGGCGTCGGCGGCGACCGCACCGCCAGCCGCGAGCACGGTGACCAGCAGCGCGTCACAGCGGGCGAAGAGCCCGAGCGGGCCGGCGTCGGCGGTCAGCCCGCGCAGGGAGCCGCAGAAGATCGGCAGCGGGTTGCCGCCGGCCGCCCGGACCGCCTCGACCAGCACGTCGATGAAGCCGGTGTTGCCGGCCAACGCGTGTGCCCGGTAGAAGACGATCCCCACTGTGGGCCGGTACGGGTCGGCCAGGTGCGCGCCGTGCACCCCGTACGCCGGGGTGCGCGCGGGCGGGGCGAACCCCTCACCGGTGAGCAGCACCGTGTCGGAGAGGAACCGCGCCAACTGCCCCAGGTTGTCCGGGCCGCCCTCGACCAGGTACGCCAGCGCCTGGGTCGCGACACCGGACGGCACGGTGGAGCTGGCCATCAGCTCCGCGTCGGGTGTCGCCTCGCCGCCGAGCACCACCGTCGGCACGCCGGTCGCGAGCACCGCGGCGAGGCCGTCCGGCCACGCCTGCCGACCGCCGAGCAGGCGTACGACGACGAGGGCGACCCCGTCGAGCAGGGCGGGCACCTCGTCGACGGTGACCCGCGCGGGGTTGGCCAACCGGTAGTCGGCGCCGCTGGCGCGGGCGGCCAGCAGGTCGGTGTCGGCGGTGGAGAGCAGCAGGATGCGCACGGCAGGCTCCGGAAAGTAACGTCGACGCGCTCGCCGATGCGAGCTGGCGACGTGGGATGGGCGCGGGGTTCAGCAGGCACCGCGACCCGGGCGGCTCACCGGCGCGGGGCCGACGGCGACGGGTGGCGCGGTGGGGAACTCAGCGGTGAACGGCGCGGGAGCGTGCGGATGCCGGCGCGTCAGTGCGGCCGGGGCGGGGCGCGGCGGGGCGTCCGCCGCTCGGTTCGCGACGGTGATCGTCGGTCACAGAGACGCCATGCGTCATCGGGTCCTCCTCGGGTGTCCACGCCCTGGGGTACGTCCCGACGGCCGAAGTATCCTGGCTTCCGGATCGACGCTCTCCCCCGGCCTTCCAACCGCAGACACACGGCCGTGACTCACGAGGGGGGATCGCTCCCCGGTGACAGTGGCGGGACCGCGTCGGATTCGCACCGACTTCCTTCACTGCCGTCAGGCTGCGAATGCTGCCACACCCCCGCGCCGCCGGTCAACGCCAGTCCAGCCCCACCAGGCGGACACCACCGATCGAGCCTCGCCGATCGGCGTGAATGCGGCTCCGCGCCTCGCGACGCCCCAGATCGATGCGCGACGCCCTTTGCTCTGCTGCCCTATGTGCACCAGGCACGGGGCGTCGCCGGTGCGTACAGAGCAGCAGAGCAAAGGACCGCCGAACCCATCCTGGCCTGCGCCGATCGTCCGGCAGGACGGTGCCCGACGGCGTGCTGACCTAGGATCGGCACCGCCACAGCGGCGAACCGCGATCAATGTCGGAGATCGATCACCATGGCCGTCCCACAGTTCCACCACCTGGCCGGCCGTGTCTGGGTCTGTCCAGGCGACCCCGACCCCGAGGCGGTCCAGGCCGGCGTCGCCGTCGTGGCCGACGAGCGCGGCAGTGTGATGATCGACGCCGGGCAGAGCCCCACGCACGCCCGCGCGATCCAGGCCGCGCTCGCCGCAGCCGGGCTGCCACGGCCCCGCTGGCTGGTCTACACCCACCACCACTGGGACCACGTCTGGGGCGCTTGCGCCTGGCCCGGCGTGGAGATCGTCGGACACGAGACGGCGGTGCCGCTGCTACGCGCTGAGGCTGCCCGGCCCTGGAGTCACCACTATCTGGACGAGCGGGTACGCGCCGACCCCCGCCTCGGCCCGAGCTTCCGGGCGCGAGCCCGTGCGATGGATTCCTGGGCGGACTTCACCATCCTGCCGCCAACCCGGACCTTCACCGATGTCGACGAGTTGTCGGTGGGCGTCGGGTTACGGCACGTCGGCGGCGGCCACGCCCCAGATTCGACGGTCGTGCTGGTGCCGGACTCGGGCGTCATGCTGCTCGGCGACTGCTTCTACCCGCCGCCGGCACACCTGCGCCGACCCGACGACGGCCCCGACCTGGACCTGGTCCGCCGACTGCTCTGGGACGACTACCTGTGGTACGTCTCCAGCCACGCCGAGCCGATGACGGCTGAGCAGGCCCGGTCAGCCGTCGAGGCCGCCTGACCTCAGCGGGCGTGACGTTCCGGGTGGGCCCGACTCCACGCCCGCATCCGCTCCGGGTAGCCGGTGCGCGCCGCCTCGTACAACGGCACCGCGTGCTTGCGGGCGATGGCCCCGGCCGCGCGGGGCGTTCCGGTACGACGACGGATCCACTCGCCGTCGTGGGCGATCGCCACGACCGTGGTGTCCGTGGCGGTCGTCTCCGGCTCCAGGTAGAACTCCACCCCGCGCCGGCTGGCGACGAACGCCTCCAGCGCCGCGAGGTCGTCGCGGTTCGCCTCCCGGTCCAGCTTCGTCGGGGTCGTCTCGGCACCCCGTGACCGGCGACTGAACCAGCTCATGCCCCGCCCCTCTCCTCGACGCCCCTCCAGTGCAGCACCGATTCCTGGCAATAGGCTGCACGCCCGGTGGGAGAGAGCTGATCCGGGTCGGAAATCCCTGTGGAACCCGCGGCGGGTGGGCGGTGTCATGTGGGTGATGCGAACGGAGGCTGCCCTGGACGACGAGGCGCTCGTCACCCGTGCTCGCGCCGGTGACCTGGAGGCGTACGACCTCCTGGTCACCCGGCACACCGCGTCCGCGTACCGGACGGCGGTGCTGCTCGGTGCCGGCTCGGACTCCGAGGACGTCATCCAGGAGGCGTTCGTGAAGGCGTACCGGAAGCTGTCCCGTTACCGGGGCGAGGCGTCCTTCCGGTCGTGGCTGCTGGCGATCGTCGCCAACGAGACCCGCAACCTGCACCGCTCCCGGGGCCGGCGCGACGGGCTCGTGCTGCGGGCGGCGGCAGCGGACCCCACGTCCGAGGTCGCCGAGGACGACGCTGTCGGCGCGGTCCTCGCCGGGGAGCGCCGGGCGTCGCTGGTGCGGGCCCTACGGCAACTGCCGGTACGCGACCGCGAGGTGATCGTCTGCCGGTTCTTCCTCGATCTCAGCGAGGAGGAGACGGTGGCGACGCTGGGCTGGCCCCGGGGCACTGTGAAGTCGCGCACCTCCAGGGCGCTGGCGAAGCTTCGCACCCTGCTCGACCGGGAGGAGGTCCGACATGGGTGACCTCGAACGGGAACTGCGGGACCTGTCCACCTGGCTGGACACACCCGATCCGCCCGACGTGAGCGCCCGCGTCCGCGTACGACTCAGCACGCCCGCGCCCCGGCGGCGCCGGTGGCGTTCGCTCGCCGCGGTGGCGCTCGTCACCCTGCTGGTGGCGGTGTTGCCGCCGACCCGGGCCGCCATCGCCGACGTTGTCACCGGGCTGCTGCGCTTCGCCGGTGTCAGCATCGCCACCGCGCCCGCACCGACACCGCCCGGTGCCACCGCGTCGCCGTTACCCGGGCAGCGGGTCGTCGCCCTGGACGAGGCGCAGCGGGCGGTACGGTTTCCGATCCGCCTGCCGGCGAAGCTGGGCCCACCCGAGCGGGTGCTGGTCGCCGATCCGGACGCCACCGGCAGGTACCGGGTGGCGACGCTGCTCTACGACGGGGGCGCGCTGCGCGTCGACGCGTTCGACGGTCACCTCGACCTGGCCTTCCACAAGGAGGTCACGCCGCCGGGCGCGAACTGGGTCCAGGTCAACGGCGACTTCGCCGTGTGGGTCGACGGCCCACACGTGCTGTCCTACGTGGACCGGGCGGGTGGGATTCGCCGGGAGACCGCCCGGCTGGCCGCCTCGACCCTGATCTGGCAGGACAACGAGGTGAGCTACCGGCTGGAGGGCCACCTCACCAGGGCCGAGGCGATCGAGATCGCCCGCTCGCTGCGCTGAGGGAACCGGGCCGGCCCGGGCGGTGTCCTGAAGACACGACGATTCGCCGTCGCCCGGTCTGTTCCAGCCCGAGGTGGCGGCCGGTGTACCGGAGGAGCAGGGATGGGTTCACGGGGCAGGTTGACGCTGGTGTCATCGGTGGTCCTGTTGGCGGGGTGCACGGCCACGACCAGCGGCGGGTCGGCCGCACCGGCTGCCACGACCGCCGCCACGGCGAGCGCCACCACGGCCACCACCGCCGCCACCACGGCGAGCGCCGCGACGGGCTGCGGCTCGCGGGTCGAGACCGGGCCGCTGCCGGACTGGGCGGACGCCGGATTCAGCGGGGACGCGCGGGTTCCGCACGTCTTCGGCGCGAAGGGGGACATCGTGGCGGTGCTGTTCGCCCATCCGCTGCGGCAGGTCCGCGACGACGGGTCGAACAACAAGATCCTCTGGGTGGCCCGCGCCGTCACGACCTCGCCAGACCCGGTCGCACCGGCAACCCTGGTGATCACCGCGAGGTTGGACGGCACCGACACGCAGGTGATCCGGGAGGTCCCCGGCGGTCCCGGTCCGTCGATCATCGACCTGCCGCGGGCCGGTTGCTGGCGCCTCGACCTGAGCTGGTCCGGGCACACCGACACGATGGACCTGACCTACGCGCGGTGAGCGGCACCCGGGCCGCCTAGGCTGCTGGCGTGCGGGACGACGAGCGGGTGGCGGCGGCCCGCAACAACGCCGAGTGGTGCGACATCGTCTGCGGCAGCCACGGGCTGCCCGGCCGTACCGACGCCGACGCCTGGTCGGTCCCGCGCCGGTCGCCACAGTGGTACCCGGACGCGGTCACCCTGCGACCGGGCGTCGACGCCGAGGCCCTGCTGGCGCGGTTGGACGCGGGGCCCGGCGCGACGGTGAAGGACAGCTTCGCCGATCTCGACCTGTCCGGGTACGGCTTCCGGGTGCTCTTCGACGCGCAGTGGATCCAGCGGCAACCGGCCGCCCCGCCGGCCGACGCGCCCCTCGACCGGGTCAGCACCCCCGACGACCTGGCGTCCTGGGCGGAGGCACACGGCGGTGGGGCCCTGTTCCGCCCCGCGCTCCTGGCCGACCCGCGGGTGCTGGTGCTCGCCCGCCACGACGATCGGGGCGAGCTCACCGGTGGAGCGGTGCTCAGCGGGGACGGCCCGTACGGCGTCTCCAACCTGTTCACCCGCACCGGCACCGCCCACGACGTCTGGCGCGCGGTGTGCGCCACAGTGCCCGACGCGCCGCTGGTCGGCTACGAAACCACCCAGGACCTGTCACCGGCGCTTCGCGCGGGCTTCACCACCACCGGCCCGCTGCGCGTCTGGTCGCACGGCTAGCACTCCGGCCACGAGCCCCGCGCACGGACAGCTATGCTGGCGGCATCGGCACCGATCCGGCCATCACCGGGGAGCCTCCGGAAGAACGGGCAGCCTGGCCGCCTCAGTAGAACCGGACGCAGCGGCACGTCACGTCGCAGAATTGAGCGGCGCCCGCACCATCGGGGCGCAAGCGGGGTGGTACCGCGGAGTCCTGGCCATACGCCCGGCGCTTCGTCCCCGCGTGGGCAGTGAGCTGATGCCCGCGTGAGCGGATGTGGAGTGTAGGGAGAGCGTCGGTGCCGGACGGTCCGTCGAAGTCGCCATTCGTGCCACTACCCACCAAGATCGACTTCGCGGTGCTGGACCGCGCGGTCATCGAGTGGTGGCAGGCCAACTCGGTGTTCACCCGGAGTCTGGAGCAGACGGCCGACGGCACCCCGTGGGTGTTCTACGAGGGACCGCCGACCGCCAACGGCACGCCGGGCACCCACCACATCGAGGCGCGGGTCTTCAAGGACCTCTTTCCCCGGTACCGGACGATGCGCGGCTTCTCGGTGCCGCGCCGCGCCGGCTGGGACTGTCACGGCCTACCGGTCGAGCTGGCGGTCGAGAAGGAACTGGGGCTCGGCGGCAAGCCCGACATCGAGAAGATGGGCATCGCGGAGTTCAACGCCCGCTGCCGCACCTCGGTGCTTCGTCACGTCGACGAGTTCGTCCAGCTCAGTGAGCGGATGGGTTACTGGATCGACCTGGAGCACCCGTACCAGACGATGTCACCGGAGTACGTGGACAGCGTCTGGTGGTCACTGAAGCAGATCCACGACGGTGGGCGCCTGGTGGAGGATTTCCGGGTCGCCCCGTACTGCACCCGCGACGGCACGACGCTCTCCGACCACGAGGTGGCGCAGGGGTACGAGACAGTCGTCGACCCTTCCGTGTACGTGCGGTTCCCGGTGCGCGGGGAGGTGGCCGGGCACAACGGCGTCGACCTGCTGATCTGGACCACCACCCCGTGGACCCTGGTGTCCAACACCGCCGTCGCCGTCCATCCCGGCGTGACGTACGCGGTGGCCCGCACCGGGCAGGGCACCTTCGTCGTCGCCGAACCGCTGGCCCAGCGGGTCCTCGGCGACGATGCGGAGATCCTGGCGACCGTCGCGGGGTCGGCCCTGGAGGGGTTGCGGTACGAGCGGCCGTTCGACCTGGTGGACATCCCGGACGCGCACCGGGTGGTCCTCGCGGAGTACGTCACGACCGAGGACGGCACCGGCCTGGTGCACCAGGCGCCGGCCTTCGGCGCCGACGACCTCGCCGTCTGCCGCGCGTACGGGTTGCCGCTGGTCAACCCGGTCGCGCCGAACGGGCGGTTCAACGACGACATCGAGCTGGTCGGTGGTGTGTTCTTCAAGGACGCCGACGCGTTGCTCATCGACCGGCTCCGCACCTCGGGTCGGCTGTTCCGGCACGAGCCGTTCGAGCACCCGTACCCGCACTGCTGGCGGTGCCACACCCCGCTGATGTACTACGCGCAGCCGTCCTGGTACATCCGGACCACCGAGGTACGCGACGAGCTGACCCGGGAGAACGAGAAGACCAACTGGTTCCCGGAGCACATCAAACACGGCCGGTACGGCGACTGGCTGAAGAACAACATCGACTGGGCGGTGTCCCGCTCCCGGTACTGGGGCACCCCGCTGCCGCTGTGGCGCTGCCCCGACAACCACGTGACAGCTGTCGGTTCCCGTGCGGAGCTCGGCGAGCTGGCCGGCGCCGACCTGTCCGAGCTGGACCCGCACCGCCCGTACGTCGACGAGATCACCATCGCGTGCCCGGACTGCGGCCGGACCGCCACCCGCGTCCCCGAGGTGATCGACGCCTGGTACGACTCCGGCGCGATGCCGTTCGCGTCGTTGGGCTACCCGCATGTGCCCGGCAGCAAGGAGCTCTTCGAACGCAGCTACCCGGCCCAGTACATCTGTGAGGCGATCGACCAGACGCGGGGCTGGTTCTACACGCTGATGGCGGTGGGCACGCTGGTCTTCGACCGGTCCCCGTACGAGAACGTCGTCTGCCTCGGGCACATCCTGGCCGAGGACGGCCGCAAGATGAGCAAACACCTGGGCAACATCCTGCTGCCGATCCCGTTGATGGACGCCCACGGTGCGGACGCGGTGCGCTGGTTCATGGCCTGCTCCGGCTCACCGTGGTCGCCGCGCCGGGTCGGGCCCGGCCCGCTCGACGAGATCGTCCGCAAGGTGTTGATGACCTACTGGAACACCGCGGCGTTCTTCTCCCTCTACGCGGCGAACTCGACGTGGGCGCCGCACCTGGCGCAGCCGGTCGCCCAGCGGCCGGTGCTGGACCGGTGGATCGTCGGCGAGGTCCACGCCCTCGCGGCCGCCGTGGACGAACGACTGCAGAACTACGACACGGCGCGCGCCGGCCGACTGCTCGCCGACTTCATCGACGACCTGTCCAACTGGTACGTGCGGCGGTCGCGACAGCGCTTCTGGGAGGGCGACCCCGACGCGCTCACCACCCTGTACGAATGCCTCGACATCCTCACCCGGCTCCTCGCGCCGTTCATTCCGTTCGTCACGGAGGAGGTGTGGCAGCAGGTCGTCCGGCGGGGGTCGGCGTCAGCCCCGGAGTCGGTGCACCTGGCGACCTGGCCCACCCCCGACCCCACACTGATCAGCACGGAGTTGTCGGCCCAGGTGGCCACGGCACGGGCGTTGGCGGAGGCGGGCCGCTCCGCGCGTAAGGCGAGCGGTCTGCGGATCCGGCAGCCGTTGAGCCGGGCGCTGGTGGGGCTGCCGGCCGGCACGGTTCTCCCGCAGGCGTTGCTGGACGACATCGGCGACGAGTTGAACGTCAAGGTCCTCGAACCGCTCGATCCGCAGAGCGGTGTCATCGACGTGCAGGTCAAGGCGAACTTCCGGACCCTGGGACGCCGGTTCGGCAACCGCACCCAGCACATCGCCAAGGCCATCGCCGGGGTGCCACCCCGGGAGTTGGTCGACGGCGTCCGGGCGAACGGGACGTACCCGCTGTCGGTCGACGGCGCACCGGTCGAGGTGGGCCCGGACGACATCCTGATCACGGAGGTGCCGCGCACCGGTTGGGTGGTGGAGACCCAGCGCGGCGCGACCATCGCGCTGGACACCGAGATCACCCCCGAACTGGCGGCCGAGGGCGTCGCCCGCGACGTCGTCCGCATCGTCCAGCAGGCCCGCCGTGACGCCGACTTCGCGGTGTCCGACCGGGTCACCGTGTCGATCGCCGCGCCCCCGGAGGTGGCGGCGGCGATCTCCACGCATCAGGTGCTCATCGCGCACGAGACCCTCGCGCTCAGGCTGACAGTGGTGGACGCGTTGTCGGAGGGTTTCTCCGGCACCGTGGGCAACGGCTACGAGATCGTCGTCCACGTCGTGCGGGCCTGAGCGGTGGCCGGGTGGCCGGTCAACCGAGCCGGGTCAGGTCCTCCGGGGTCAGCCGCAGGGCACCGGCCGCCACGTTCTGCGCCAGGTGCTCCGGGTTCGCGGTGCCGGGGATGGCCAGCACGTGGCGGCCCTGGTGCAGGGTCCAGGCGAGGCGTACCTGCTGCGGGGTGACGCCGTGGGCGCGGGCGACCGCCTCGACGGCCTCGCCCTGCGCGACGCTCGCGCCCGCCTCCCGCCCGGTGCCGGCGAGCGCGAAGAACGGCACGTAGGCGATACCCCGCTCACCGCAGAGCCGGACGAACGGGTCCTGCTCCCGGTAGGCGTCCACACCGTAGTTGTTCTGCACACAGACCACCGGCGCGATGCCCGCCACCTCGTCCAGCTGCTCCGGCCGGACGTTGGAGAGCCCGAGGTGCCGGATCAGCCCGGCGGCCCGCAGCTCGGCGAGCGCGCCGAACCGATCGGCCAGCGGCACCGGGCCCGGCCCCCGGCCGAGGCGCAGGTTCACCACGTCCAGCTGGTCGCGGCCGAGGCGGCGAAGGTTCTCCTCGACCTGATCGCGCAACTGCGCCGGGGTGAACGCCTCGGTGAAGCCCGCCTCCGGGTCGTACCCGAAACCGACCTTGGTGGCGATCACCAGCTCGTCCGGGTACGGGGCGAGCGCCGCGCGGATCAGCTCGGTGGCGTAGCGGGCCGGGCCGGTGCCGACCCGCAGGGTGCCGCCGGGTGAGACGTAGAAGGCGGCCGTGTCGATGTGGTTGACGCCCAACTCCACGGCCCGGCGCAGCAGGGCGACGGCCCGGTCCGGGTCGGGGTTCGCGGTGATCCGCATGGAGCCGAAGCCCATCCGGCGTACGGTGCGGTCGCCCAGGGTCCAGCTGCCCGCCGCGGCGGCGGTGATCTTGTCGGTTGGCATCGGGCGACGATAACCAGCACGGGTGCGCGGCGCAGTCGGCCACGCACCCGATACCGCCAGGCGGCGCGGTGGGTTAGTTTTTATCTACCGACGGAGCCGTTCCAGCCGGGTGCGGCGGGCGCAGCACCGGCACCAGCAGCAGGGTCGGCAGCAGCAGCAGAGGCACCACCAGCAGCGCGCGCAGGGTGCCGACCTGGTCGCCGACCAGCCCCAGCAACGGCGGGCCGCCGAGGAACGCGGTGTAGCCGATCACCGCGACCACGCTCACCCGCACCGCCGCGTGCGACTCGTCGTCGGCCGCCGCGCTCATCCCGACCGGGAAGCCCAGCGACGCGCCGAGACCCCACAGCGCGACGCCGACGACGGCCACCGGCCCGGAACCCGCCAGCACGGCCAGGCCCGCGCCGAGCACGGCGAGGCCGATGGTGCCGCTGATCACCGGTACCCGACCCCAGCGGTCCAGGGCGATGGTGCCGGCGGTACGCCCGATGGTCATGCCCACCACGAAGACCGCGAAGACGGCCGCGCCGGCGGCCTCGCTCAGGTCCCGTCCGTCGATGAACGCCACCGCCAACCAGTCGTTGGCGGCGCCCTCGGTGAACGCGGCCACCAGCACGAACAGCCCGATCAGCAGGGTGCGCGGCTCCCGCCAGGCGGCGAGTTGCGCCCGGCGGCGGGCCGCCGGGGTGGCGTCCGCCGGGTCGCCGGTGTGGTCGCTGCCCACCGGCAGGTACGTCCGGGCGGCGAGCGCGGTGCCGGCCAGCACGACCACCGCCACCGCGACGAGGTGCGCGCCGACTGACACGTCGAAGCGGGCCGCCCCGGCACCGAGCGCCGCGCCGGCAACCGAACCGAGGCTCCACCCGGCGTGGAAACGGGGCATGATCGTCCGGCCGAGCCGCCGCTCCACCGCCGCGCCCTCGATGTTCATCGCCACGTCGCAGGCGCCGGAGCCGTAACCGAGGGCAACCAACCCCAGTGCGACGAGGGCGAACGACCCGGTCATCGTGGCGCCCAGCCCCGCCACGCTCAGGCCGACGGCGACCATGACGGTGGCCATCGTCACGGTGCGGGCCGCGCCGAAGCGCTGGGCGAGCAGGCCGGAGGTGGGCATGGCGAGCAGCGCGCCGACGCTCATCGCCAGCAGCAGCAGCCCGAGTCGGCCGGCGGAGAGGTCCAACGCCTCACGGACGGCCGGAACGCGGGAGAACCAGCTGCCCACGGCCAGTCCGTTGAGGGTGAAGGTGACAGCGACACCGTTGCGGGCGAGCCGCACCGTCCGCAGGTTCGGCGAGGCGGTGTCCGGGGCCAGGGGTCGACTGGTGGGGGCGCTCACGAGGGTGGGTCCTCTTTCTCGGGGTGATCTCCTGGCACGATCGCACACCTGAGAGCGCTACCACCACAACCCGGGACCGCCCCTTACCGCAGCTGGTGGGGCCGGGGCATGATGGGCGCAGGCGCTGGTCCGACCGGACGGGCCGCCGCGGGAGGCGACGATGACGACAGCGGCACAGCGACCGGCCACTCTTGAGGACGTGGCCCGGGTCGCCGGGGTGTCCCGGTCCACGGCCTCGCGGGTGATCGCCGGCACGGGGTTCGCGTCACCGGCCGCCCGGCAACAGGTCACCGCGGCCGTCGACCAGCTCGGTTACGTGCCCAACCCGGCCGCCCGGGCGTTGGTCCGCGGCGGCGGTGTCCGCCTGGTGGTGGCCGTTCTGGGGACCAGCGCCGCGGTGCTGGACGACCCGTACGTGCACCAGGTGGTCGGCTCGGCCGCCCGGGTGTGCACGCCCGCCGGTGTCGGGGTGGCGCTGCACTGGCTGCCGTTCGGCGACCCCCGCACCCTCGACCAGATCGGCCGGGATCGCAGCGTGTGCGGGGTGATCCTGGTCAACACCACCGAGGATCTGCTGGCGGCGGTTCCCCAGTCGCTACGCGGTCGGGTGGTCTCGATCGGCGTCGGCTCGGCCACCGTGCCGTCGTTCGACGTCGACAACGCCGCCGGCTCCGAAGCGGTGCTGCGCCACCTGTACGCCGCGGGTCGCCGCCGTATCGCCATGGTGACCGGCCCCCGATGGCTGCCCTGCGCGCAACGCCCGGTGCAGACGTACCGCCGGCTGATGGCCGAGGCGGGCCTGCCGGAGCGGATCCTGCCCGGGGACTTCCGGGCGGCGCGCGGCCGGACGGCGGCCGGCGAGGCGCTGCACCGCTGGCCGGACATCGACGCGGTCTACGCGATCAGCGACGACACCGCGCTCGGCGTGATCGCGGGCCTGCGGGACGCCGGTGTGCGGGTGCCGGGCGACGTCGCGGTGGCCGGCTTCGACGACATTCCGTTGGCCGGGATGACCGCCCCGGCGCTGACCACGGCGAGTCACCCGGTGGGGCGGATCGCCGTCGCCGCGGCCACCGCTGTGCTCGACGGACGCCCGGCGGCACCGGTGACCCTCTTCCCGTCGGCGCTGGTGGCGCGGGCCAGCGCCTGAGTCGACGCCCGGCGGTTAACCCCGCACGGGCCGGGTAACCGGGGCGGACCTTTCGTCCACCGCGAGGAGCGCCGACCCGTGTCCGACTCCGCGCCCTCGCACTGGGACCCGACGCCGAGCCCGCGCGACGGCCGGTTGACCGCCCGCCACCACCCACCGGCGGCGCCGGGGCGCACCGGGCTGGTGCCGATGACCGGCCGCGACGGGGACCGGCTGGCAGTGGGGTACGTCCCGGAGCCGGCGGGCGACGGTTCGGCGTACCGGTTGGTGCTGCTCCTGCACGGTGCCGGCGGCTCGGCGCGACAGGGCCTGGACCTGCTGTTGCCGGTCGCGGACGCGCAGCACCTGCTGCTGGTCGCCCCGGACTCGTCGGCGGCCAGTTGGGACCTGATCGCCGGCGGATTCGGGGCGGACGTGCGGCGCATCGACGCGCTGTTGGCGACCGTCTTCGACGGCTACCCGATCGCCGACGTGACAGTCGGCGGCTTCTCCGACGGCGCCTCGTACGCGCTGTCGTTGGGCCTGACGAACGGGGATCTGATCGACGCGGTGGTGGCGTTCTCCCCCGGTTTCGCCGCGCCGCCGGTCACGCACGGCCGGCCACGGGTCTTCATCTCGCACGGCGTCGACGACCGGGTGCTGCCCATCGACGTGTGCAGCCGCCGCCTCGTCCCCCACCTGCGCGACCTCGGTTACGACGTGACCTACGAGGAGTTCCCCGGCGGCCACGACATCCCCGTGCCGGTCCGCGACTCGGCCATCAGCTGGCTCACCGGCCATCCCCCACGGGTCGTGGCCCGGCCCTGACCGGGGGCGGGCGTCAGACCGGGGGAAGGCCGAGGGCGTCGTCGACGCGGGCGAGGACGGCGGCGTCGTCGCGCGGGTTGACGCCGCGCAGCAGGTCGATGGCCGTGGCCCGGACCTGACCGATGATCATCGCCAGGGGAAGGGTCTGGGTGGAGCCGAAGAGCTGCCCTGCGGTGTGCACCGCGGCCAACGCCGACTCGTCGGCCCGGGTGGCGTGCCGGTCGGCGGTCTCTTCCTGCCCGTCCAGGTCGGCGGCGAGGGCGGCACCGGCCTGCCGGACCGCTTCGGCCAGGGACCGCAGGGCGGCGCCCAGCTCGGCCGGGGCCGGCGTCTGCATCCGGCTGAGGGTCACCCCCGCACGGGCCAGCACCCGGACGTTGCGGACCGCGTAGTCGATCTGCCGGATGGACTCGTCCACCGAGCGCAGCCGACCGAGGTGCTGACGTCGGCGGACGTTGAGCCGCAGCGCCTCACCGGCGGCCAGCACTCCGTCGCGCAGCCCGTCCACCCGGGCGTCCATCCCCCGCGCCTGCCGCAGCGCGGCGACCGCCGCCGGCTCGTCGCGGTCGTCCAGCGCGTCGGCGATCCCGTCCAGCAACCCGGCCAACTCGTCGAAGGTCCGCCGCACCTCGGCGATCAGCGGGGCGAGCGGGTGCCGGGCGTCGACCAGCAGGCTGGCCGCGAGCGCGACGACGCCGCCGACCAGCGCGTCGACGAAACGGAACGGCACCAACGACCCGTCCGGCGGCGCGACCACCACCAGGTAGAGCGCGGAGACCGCCGCCTGCACCAGGGTCACGCCGGTAGCGCCGAAGGCCACCGCGAACAGGACGGTGAGCAGGATGACGGTGAACACCGTCCAGGTGCTACCCGGGCCGAGCGCCTGCACCACCAGGTCGGCGACGAGCACCCCGGCGGCGACCCCGAGGACGACCTCGACGGCGCGGTGGATGCGCTGCCCCCGGGCCTGACCGAGAACGATCAGCGCGGCGGCCGGCGCGAAGAAGGGCTGCGGGTGCCCGAGCAACCGGGTGGCCAGCAGCCAGGCCACTGTCGCCGCGACCGTCGCCTCCAGCACCGGCCGCCAGCCACGCCGCAGCCGCCCAGCAGCCGTCCGCAGCCCGCCGATCCGCACCATCGCCCAACCTCTCCACCCGCGCCAGTCGGTCTGCCGCGCCCCGCCCCCGCCCCGCCAACCAGGTCACCACACCACCGACCAGGTCACCGCACCGCCAGCCCATCTGAGTGCGCCACGACACCGCCGGCCCACCCGCATACGTCGTTCGCAGCCCCTTTGGAGCTGATGCCGTCAACGAATCAGGCGCCCTCCCGTGCACGGTTCACGCTGGCGGCCCTGACCGTGTCGAGTCCGAGGCCGTAGACGAATCAACCGCGATGTCGCGAACGGATCAAACTCGCGGCAGTAGTCGGATCGAGCCGGATATCGCAAACGGGCCCGACTCGATGTCGAACCGGCCTGGCCCGATGCCGCAACCCGGTCTACCTCGATGGTGCAAGCTGAGCTGGCCCGATATCGGAAACCGGACTGGCTCGATGGTGCAAGCTGAGCCGGCCCGATGTCGGAAGCTGACCTGGTCCGAGCCGCAAGACGATCCGGATCGATATCGCGAGCGGATCTGGCTCGATGTCGTCAACGATTCAGCTTCAAAGGGCCCACCCACGGCACCACGTCGACGGCCCACGGTATTCCGAGATGACCGCCTCCCATCACCCGTCGGGCCTGCTCACCGGGACTGCCGCCGCGCCCCGCCCGGTGCCAGCGCGCCCACGTTCTCGACGGACCCGCCAGGCCCGCCCACCGGCAGGTCCGCCCACCAGGCATTCCCACCCACCGGGCAGTCCCACCCACCAGGCAGGCCCACCCACCAGGCCCGCTTCGGCGCTCGACTGCCGGCAGGCCGGTCGGGTCAGGTCCCGGTGAGGGCGCGCAGCAGTGTCCGGACGGCGGCGCTCAGGTCGGCGCGGCTGGCCGCGCTACCCGGCGGCGGGGCGGTGAGCGCGCCCGCGCCGGCCAGCCGATCGAAGAGCAGCCCGTCCACGAACGCCACGAACTGGTCGCCCTGCCGGTCGGGGTCGGTCGCCCCGGCCCGGGTCAGCAGGTCCCGGGCCTGCACCCGCAGGCCGGTGCCGTGCTGCAGGATGCTGCGCAGCTCAGGCCGGTGCACCGCCTCCAGCAGGCAGGCGTAGCGGGCCAGGCTTCGGCTGCGCCCGGTGCTCAACCAGCGGTCGAGCACCTCGGCGACTCCGGCGGCGAGCGCGTCGAGGTCGCCACTGTCGAGCCGGGGAGCCGGTGTCGGGGGCGGCGGGTCGGTCGGCAGGTCGTACGCGGCCAGGTCGGCCCGGTCCCGTTCGGCGAGCCGTCCCACCACGGCCTCGATCAGCGCCTGGCGGGTCCGCAGGTACGCGGAGGTGGTGCCCGGCGGCACGCCGGCGCGGCCGTCGACCGCCCGGTGGGTGAGGGCTCGCATGCCGCCGTCGGCGATCAGTTCGATGGCGGCGTCGGTCAGCGTCGCGACCCGGTTCGCCCGCGCCGTCATGGTGGTCCCCCTCTCCCGTGTTCCGCAGGTAGTATCCTCCTTCTACAGGTGTAGAAGGAGGATCGGCATGAGCGACGCGCACGCGGTGGTGGTGGGTGGCGGCATCGGCGGGTTGAGCGCGGCGCTCGCCCTGCACCGGCAGGGATGGCGGGTCACCGTGCTGGAGCGCGCCCCCGAGCTGCGCGAGGTCGGCGCCGGCCTGAGCCTGATGGCCAACGCGGTGCGCGCGCTGGACGCCCTCGGTCTCGGCCCGACAGTGCGCCGAGGTGGGCACGGCGAGGCACCCGGCGGCATCCGCAACCGGCACGGCCGGTGGCTGTCCCGGGTGGACGCCACGGAGATGGTCCGGCAGCTGGGCACCACCGCGCTCGGCGTGCACCGGGCCACGCTGCACCGCACCCTGCGCGAGGCGCTGCCCGCCTCGTCCCTGCACACCTCGGCCACCGTGGAGCACGTCGAGTCCAACCCGGACCGGGCGTCGGTGCGTTACCGGACCCCGAACGGCCCGCGCACCCTCACCGCCGATCTGGTGGTCGGCGCCGACGGCCTGCGCAGCCGGGTCCGCGCCCAGCTCTGGCCGCAACACCCCGGCCCGGTGTACGCCGGATCGACGGCGTGGCGGGCGGCCATCGCGTTTGCGGACCCGGTCCCGGCCGCCATCACCTGGGGGCCGGGGGCCGAGTTCGGCATGGTGCCGATCGGCGACGGTCAGCTCTACTGGTACGCCGCACTGAACGCCCCGCCGGGCGGCCACGCCCCCGACGAACTCGCGGCCCTGCGGGAGCGCTTCGGCGACTGGCACGACCCCATTCCGGCGCTGCTCGCGGCCACCCCGCCCGGCGTCGTGCTGCGCAACGACATCCACCACCTGGCCGCGCCGCTGCCGTCGTACGTGCGGGGGCGGGTGGCGCTGCTCGGCGACGCCGCCCACGCGATGACACCCAACCTCGGCCAGGGGGCCGGACAGGCCATCGAGGACGCGGTGGTGCTCGGCGCGGTCTGCGCCAACGGCCCCGAGGGGCTGCCGGCCGCCCTGGGCGCGTACGACGAGCAGCGCCGACCGCGCAGTCAGGCCGTCGCCCGGGCCTCCGTCACCGCCGGCCGGTTCGGACAGCAACTATGCCATCCGATCGCCGTCGCGGTGCGCGACACCGCGTTGCGGCTCACCCCGGGGCGGGTCGCGCTGCGCAGCATGGCCCGGTACGCGGACTGGCGACCGCCGGCTGGCTGAGCCGGCCGCAGGATCCACCGGCCAGACGCCCGCGACAATTCCCATCCGATCAGCGCACAGCCGACGATGGACCGTCGTCGCCCCAAAACTCCAGAATAGTCATTCGGGTCGTCGTCCGGGTTAATCAAAGACGACAGCGCGTCGGTACAATCGGCGACTTCGTTGTGACCGATCGCTGACTGCTGATGATGAAAGCGATCACACACACTGAGCCCATGAACAGGAGAGTCAACCGCGGCAGAGCACTCCGCGTCGCGGTGTGCCTCCTCCTTCTCGCCGCGCTGAGCGGCTGCATGCAACTCAACATGGGGTTGACGGTCAACGCCGACGACACTGTCGACGGCCAGCTCCTGCTGACGGCCCAGAAGTCCCTGCTGAGCGGGCGCAACAAGAACCTCCCGGTCGCCTTCGCGGAGTTGCGGCAGAACATCCCCGCCCTGCCCGCCGGCGAGGAGACCCTTTACCAGGACGACACTTTTTACGGATCCCAGATCAGTTACCGCAAGGCGCCGCTCGCCGGTTTCGACACCGAGAGCGTGAAACTGGTCAGGGACGGCGATCTGTACCGCTTCACGCTGCCGCTCGATCCGAAGAAATATGGCGGAAAGGTCGCGGAGCAGAATCCGCAGAACCAACAGGCGTTCCTCAAGCTCATGTCGTTCGAGATCTCGGTGACATTTCCCGGCCGGGTGATCGACAGCAATGGCACCGTCAACGGCCGGTCGGTCAGTTGGAAGGTCGACCCCAACCAGGAGAAGCCGACCGAACTGCGGGCCGTGGCCGAGGCCCCGCCCCGCCCGTCCACGTCACCGGCCGCCGCCGGCGGTGACGACGACGGCGGATTCCCCTGGCTGCTGGTCGTCGGCGGTGTCCTCCTCCTGCTGGTGATCACCGCGGTGGGCGTACTCCTGGTGCGCCGCCGCCTACCCGCGACGCCGGCCGCGCCCGGTCCGACCCCGCCGCCGGGCCCGCACGCCGGCGCCCCGAGGCCCGGCTGATCCATCTGGTGGCCGGCCCCGGCCGGCCACGCCCGGCCCCGGCCGCCCCCGAACCGACGGCGACCGGCCCCGGTGCTCCCGCTGCGGGCGCACCGAACCTCACCACCACCACATCCCGGTCGCACCATCGCAGAAAAGGGGGATCGTCATGAACGATCTCTTCACCTGGGCAGCTCTGGGGACGATCGCCGGCGCGAGCGCCGCCACCCTGCTGGCCACCAACGTCATCGGCGGGCTGATCGGCCCGAGCGGCGACAAGCTCCGCAAGTGGATCGCCATCGCCATCGCGCTGCTGCTGTCCTACGTGACGGCGGCGTTCGCCGACGACGCCGGCGGCGAGAAGTGGGTCATCGCCTTCTTCAACGCGCTGGTCATCTTCTCCGCCGCGCTCGGCGTCAACCAGTTCCCACCCGGCAACCGGCAGGCGACGCCGACGCAGGTCGCCGGCGGTCGCGAGCCCCGAGTCTTCCGTTCCTGGGTCTGAGAGGGGTGTCGTCATGGTCTTCGGAATCCTCAGCGCCGTCATCCAGGTCGGCTTCGGGGCCCTGCTCGGCTTCCTCGCCGGTGGCCCGATCGGGCTGCTGATCGGCGCCGTCGTGGGCCTGGTCGTCGGCGCGGTCTTCGGCTGGTCGGTGGCCTCCGCCGGGGTGTACGCCTCGGATGCCCGCGGCATCTTCCTCTTCGTCGTCGACCACACCTGGAGTCTGCTCAACACTGTCGTCGGCGCCATCTACCTGACCGTGCACCTGATCTTCGGGCACTCCCTGGACCGGCCCACCTCGCTGGGCAGTGGACGGGTCAGCGTGGTGGAGGGGGTCTCCCCCCGGTACGCCACCACCATCGGCACGGTCTGCGCCGGCTCCAGCTCCGGCATCCAGCGGCACGAGGACGTGCACATCTTCCAGGGCCGCCTGCTCGGGCCGCTCTACATCCCCCTGGTGCTGGCCAACTACGTCCTGTTCACCATCGCGCCGGTGTGGCTGCTCTACCACGATCACACCAACGCACCGATCAACCGCTTCACCCGGTACTTCGAGATCGGCGTCTACCCGCACGTCTGGAACGAGGCCATCGCGTACCGGATCCAGGGGACGCCACCGCGATGAGCACCCACGGGCGCGGGCCGATCGAGACCGCCACCGCCGAGCTGGTCGCCTGGGTGACCAGCGCGGCGGGGGAACCCGTCCCGGTCGGCCCGCCCCGCGCGTGCGACGACGCCGACGGGCTCACCCTCTGGCCCCTCGACCTGCGCCCGGCCCGGCAGACCCGCTCCAGCGGCGCGGTCCGCGAACCGTACCGGTTCATGGTCCGCCACCTGCTCTGCGTGACCGGGCCCGCCGGGTTGCCCCGGCTGGATCGGGTGCTCACCGCCGCGACCAGCGACGGCAGGTACCCGGTGGTGCTGGAGGCCGGCGACGCGCCACTGTGGACGGCGTTCGGTGCGGCGCCCCGACCGGCGCTGCTGATCGACGTGGCGGCGCAGGTGGACCACCCGACCCCGGCCGCGCCGCCGGTACGGCAACCGCTGCGGTTGCGGCAACTCGACGTGCGCAGCCTCCGTGGGCGGGTCGTCGGCCCGGAGCACCAACCACTGGCCGCGATGCGGGTCGAGCTGCCCGGCACCGGGTCCGTCACCCGCACCGACCCACAGGGCCGGTTCCTGATCGCCGGTGTGCCGCACGACCCCGAGCACCCGGGCCCGGTCCGGCTGCGGCTGACCGGACGCGGGCTCGTCCTCACCGCCGACGTCGACGCGGGCGAGGACGACATCGTCATCGTCTGCGCGCCACCGACCCACTGACACCCACCCGCTAAGGAGGGCCGATGCCCAGTTACTTCTCCCCCGGCATCTACGTCGAGGAGGTCCCCAGCGGCGCCCGACCGATCGGGCCGGTGAGCACCAGCATCGCCGCCTTCGTCGGCGTCGCCCCGGACCGCTCCGCCCACCTGGGCAGGGCGGTGCCGGTCAACAACTGGACGGAGTTCCTGCGGCTCTTCGCCGGCGGCGAGCGGGTGGAGAGCACTCCCCTGGCCCGGGCGGTCTTCGGGTTCCTGGACAACGGGGGCGCCCGCTGCTGGGTCGTCAACGTCGGCGAGGGCGGCGCGATCACCGGCACCGGGCAGCGGCGCGGCGGCCTGCAACTGTTGGAAGCCGTCGACGAGATCTCCATCATCGCCGCACCCGGCTTCCACGACGTGGTGTCCCACGAGGCGCTGCTCAGCATGGCCGAACGCACCCGCATCATGGTCGCGATCTGCGACCCGGCGCCGGACATCGACGACATCTCCGCGTTGACCCGGGTCGCCACGCCGTCCGCCGGCAAACCCGCCAAGCCCGCCGACGGTGCGGCCGCCGGCCCTGGCGGCGGCTCCGACCAGCCGGGCGGCTCCGGCGGCCACGAGGGGGCCGCGTACCGGCCGCGACAGTCCGAGTTCGGCGCGTTCTACTACCCCTGGTTGCGGGTCCGCGACCCGATCAGCGGCGAGTTGGAACTCACCCCGCCGAGCGGGCACCTGGCCGGCATCTGGGCCCGCACCGACGCCCTGCGCGGTGTGCACAAGGCCCCCGCCAACGAACCAGTGCGCGGCGCCGTCGACCTGGGCTACCTGGTCACCCGACCCGAGCACGACGTGCTCAACCCCAAGGGCGTCAACGTGATCCGGTACTTCGCCGGTGAGGGCATCCGCGTCTGGGGCGCCCGTACGCTCGCCGCCGAGGCCAGCGAGTGGCGCTACCTCAACGTGCGGCGACTCAGCATCGCCATCGAGCAGGCCATCGCCAACGGCACCCGGTGGATGGTGTTCGAGCCCAACGACTTCACCCTCTGGCGCTCGATCCGCCGCGACATCGGGGCGTTCCTCACCCGGGTGTGGCGTGACGGCGCGCTGCTCGGGCGCAGCCCCGAGGAGGCGTTCTTCGTCAAGTGCGACGAGGAGACCAACCCGCCGGACGTCCGTGACGCCGGCATGGTGATCGCCCACATCGGCATCGCGGTCGTCAAGCCCGCCGAATTCGTGGTGTTCAAGCTGAGCCAGTGGGCCGGCGGCACCGAGACCGAGACGATCGGAGGCTGACATGCCCACCACCGCGACCCCGCAACCCGGCGCGCCGGTCGACCCGTACCGGGCGTACAACTTCCGCCTGCTCATCAACGGTGTCACCAACGGTCACTTCACCGAGATGACCGGGTTGGAGGTGAACATTCCCGGGCAGCCGTACCGGGAGCACGGCCTGGGTCGGATGCGGATGGTGCCCGGTCAGGCCGAGTACGAGCCGGTGACGCTGCACTTCGGCCTCACCGCCTCCCGCGAGCTGTGGGACTGGGTGAACGCCACCGCCCAGGGCACCCTCAACCGGCGCAACGTCTCAGTGGTGCTGCTCGACTCGGTGGGCACCGCCGAGGTGCTGCGCTGGAACCTGATCGACGCGTGGCCGACCCGGTGGCGCGGCGCGCACCTCAACACCCTCAGCCACGAGATCGCCATCGCCTCGCTGACCCTGCGGTACGAGGGCCTGGAGCTGGAGACCGGCGGTGCCACCGCGCCGACGCCCGCGTAGCTGGCTGGCCGGCCGACTGCGTTCGGCGGCAGGGGCGGTGCAGCGCCTCGCCGGGCGGGTCGAGCCGGACGGGCACCTGCCGTCGCCGTCGCCGCTGTCGGAGCCGCCCGTGGCGACGCCGCGCCGTTTCGGGGAGCCACCGCGGCACTGGCTGGACCTGGTCGCCGCCCACGCGCCCGGCCTGCTGCACGACCTGGACCTCGACCCGTCCCCGGCCGACGCCGAGGTCGGGGATGGGCAGCCGGTCGGATCGGCGGGCCGGGTCGACTCCGTCGCCCCGGGCCCCGGCGCGTTCAGCCGGTTCCCCAGGCCCGGCCGGGCCGGTGGGTCCGGCAGTCGCGACGGCGAGGTCGAAGCGGGCGGACCCGCCAGCGCGGGCGGCGGGACGGGCCCGCGGGGTCGCGGTCCGCGCGGGGACACCGGGCCGACCAGGTCACCTGCCGAGCACCGCAACGGCAGGTCGGTCCGCCCGTCACCGGGCGGTGACCAGCCCGACGGTACGAGTGCCGGCGCCGCTGGTACGTCGGCCGGCGCCGACGGTACGAGGGCCGGTGCCGCTGCTACGTGGGCCGGTGCCGCCGGCCGGTCCGGGGGCGGGGCGTCGCCGTCCCGTTCGGACACGACATCGCCGCCGACCGGCGCGACCTGGCCCGACGTGTGGGCCGAACCGACCGGGTCGCACGCCTGGGCCGGACCGACCGGGCCGGACCGGTCGGCCGAACCGACCGGGCCGGTGGGGCCGGGCGCGGCGGTGCCCCCGGTACGACCGGCGAACCGGGACACCAGCACCGCCGTCGACGCCACGGCCCTCGACGCGAGCGGACTGCCCCGATCGGCCCCGCAGCCCGTCCGCTCCATGGTTTTCCGAGCGCAGAGTCCACCGGGCAGCCGCCCCCACCGACCGGAGCCCGAACCCACCCCCACCACCGCACGCCCGCCCCGGGGCGCACCCTGGCCCGGCGCGGTCGACCACGGTCCCGGGCGTTCCGCCGGTCCCCCCGCCGCCACCCGGAGCACCGGTGGCCACGACGGGTCCCCCGGCGACTCGGACGGTCCGCCCCGGCCCGGAACGGACCAGCGCGGCCGGCGTGCCGGCGCACCGAGCGCGGCCCGGTCGGCGCGCGCGGACTCAACGACGTGGTTCGGGCGTCCGGCCTGGCCGGACCTGGGCGGGACCGACGCATCCGGGACCGGCCGCACCGCGACGGATGGCCGGGACACGCCCACCACCGGGCGCGGGGACGGGACGCGCGTCGGCGACGGTGACCGCCGGCTGGACCTGCCCGGCGAACGGGCTCGGTCCGGGCGACGGGCCGCCCTGCCCGACCCCGGGTGGGACACCGTCGGCGGCGGACGGGCGACGGGCATTGCGAAGCCGGTCGGGTCGGGGAGGGGCGACGACCCGTGGCCGGCGCTGCCCGACGACAGCGCACTGTGGTCGGTCGCCGGGCCGGCGCTGGACACCGCCCAGCTCAGCCGACTGGACCGGGAACAGGCGGGTGACTGATGGAACGCGTCGCCTTTCTCATCGACTCCACGGGTGTCCGCGTGGACTGCCTGCTCAACCCGGAGACCGTGCAGGTGACCCGGCTCGCCGGGGTCCGCCAGCGGGGTGCCGGCGGCGGGCAGCTCACCGGGTCCGGCCTGGCCGACGACCCGCTGGTCTTCACCGGCGGGGGTCGCACCGAGCTGGTGCTCGATCTGCTCTTCGACGTCGACTTCGTGGAGGCGCAGCTGCGTCCGGCCGACGTGCGGGTGCTCACCCGTCCGTTGTGGATGCTGGCGGAGAACTCCACCGCCGACCACGGTTGGCTGCGGCCGCCGCTGGTCCGGTTGGTCTGGGGCAAGACCTGGAACGTGCCCGGTGTGATCATCGCGGTGGCGGAACGCTTCGACGCGTTCACCGGCACCGGGTCACCGCGACGGTCCTGGCTGCGGCTGAAGCTGGTCCGCGCCGCCGAGACGGCCGACCAGGCCGAGGCCGGCTTCGCCGAGGAGTTGGCCGCCGCGAGCACCCCGACCGCCGCGCCGGGCAGCGCGGTGATCGCCGCCGGTGACGGCGCGGCCGAGTCGGGTCGCTCCGGCGTACGGTTCGACCTGCTGGCCAACGACGCGCTCGGCTCGCCGCTGCGCTGGCGGCTGCTGGCCGAACACAACCGGATCACCGACCCCCTCGCCGTGCCGGCCGGCACCACCCTCGCCGTCCCACCAGCCGGCCCGCCGGGCGGTGGGCCGACACTGGCGGGTGCGGTGACCGGAGTCGCGCGGACGGTGGCCGGCGCGGTCGGCGCCGGCGCGTCGTTCGTGGGCGCCTCCATCGCCACCGCGCCCGCCGCCTGGGGCCCGACGGCGGGATCGTCGACCGGGCCCACCCCGACCAGCGCACACCCGAGCCCCGGGGGTGCGTCGTGACCAGCGTCGCGCCCCGGGCGTTGATCGTCCGGCTCGACGGCGTCGAGCTGGTCGGCGCCGCTCGTCAGCGGATCCGGTCACTGCGGGTGGCGGCCCGCCTCGACCAGCCCACCCAGGCCGAGCTGGTGCTCGCCACCACCGCCGGGGTCGGCGCGTTCGACCCGGCGGTACGCCCCGGCACGGCGCTCGACGTACGGCTCGCCGACCACGCGGACGCCCTGTTCACCGGTGAGGTCACCGGCGTGGAGGTGGAGTACGCGGCCGACGGGGCGGCGGTGCTGCGGTTGCGGGCGTACGACCCGCTGCACCGGTTGCGCAAACGGCAGGGGTTGCGGGTGTTCACCTCGGTGACCGCCGTCGAGCTGGCCCGGGAGCTGTGCGACGCGGTGGGGCTGACGGTGACCGCCGAGGATGACGGTCCCCGGTTGGAGCGGCTGCTCCAGCACCGGCACAGCGATCTGGAGTTGCTGCGCGAGGTGGCCGGCCGGGCCGGCCTGCACCTGGCCGCCGACGGTGACGGGGTCCGGCTGGTCACCCTCGCCGGTTACGGGGAACCGGTCGTGTTGACGCTCGGCGCGGGGGTGCACACCCTGCGACTGTCCACCAACACCGATCAGGCCAGTGGTGCCAGCGCCGCGCTGGGTTGGCATCCGCAGCGGGCCGAGGTGATCAGCCAGCAGGTCGACGAGGCCCGTTGCGGCAGGCCCGCCGACGACCGCCCGGATCCGGCCGACGTGGGTGCCGGCGGGGTTCGCACCGCAGTGGACCAGCCCGGCCGCAGCGACGACGAGTTGGCGGCGTTGGCCCAGGCCCGCCTGGACACCCGGGCGGCGACGCTGGTCACCGCCGAGGGGGTGGCCGAGGGCGATCCGGCGCTGCGTCCGGGCCGCCGCGTCGACCTGGGTGGGGTGCCGGACCCGGTCGCCGGGGCGTACGTGCTGACCGAGGTGGTGCACACGGTGGACGGCAACGGGCACCTGACCCGGTTCTCCACGGTGCCGCCGGCCATCCCGGCGGGCCCGACCGGCGGCGCGGTGGTCACCCTCGGCACGGTCACCGACGTCGCCGACCCGGACGGGTTGGGCCGGGTCCGGTTGACCCTGCCGGCGTACGGGGACCTGGACGCCGGCTGGCTCGCCGTGCTCTGTCCCGGTGCCGGGCCGGGCAAGGGCCTCGTGGCGCTTCCCGACCCGGACGACACCGTGCTGGTGGTGCTGCCCGGCGGGGAGCCGGCCTCGGGCATCGTGCTCGGTTCGCTGTTCGGCGCGGTCGAGCCGTACGACGCGGGCATCGCCGACGGAAAGGCCCGCCGTTGGACGATGCGCACCGCCGGCGGGCAGTCGATAGTCGTCGACGACGTGCGGCGCAGCCTGCGGCTGGCCACCGAGGGCGGCAGCTTCCTGGAGTTGACCCCCGACCTGGCCACCCTGCACGCGGCGTCCGACCTGGTGATCTCCGCACCCGGTCGGGCCATGGTGGTGCGCGCCCGCAGCGTGGACTTCCTGCACGCCGAGTCGACCGAGGACCCGAGCACCGCGGCGGAGCAGGCCCGAACGCTTGCCCACGCCCATCAGCAAGGAGGCGGATGATGCGGTGGATCCACCGGGACTCCGTGATCACCTGCGATCACGACGGCCGGGTCGAGAACCGACCCTCGCGGCAGTGGGTGACAGTCACCGGCGTGCCCGTGCTCGTCGACGACGACCCGCAGGGACGCACCATCGTCGCCTGCCCGAACTACGGCCCGACCATCAAGCCGTGCACGCAGACGTTGACGGTCCGGGTCGGCTACAGCGTCTGGGTGCGCGTGGACGGGCACCGGGTGGTGCTGTCGCACCTGGAGGGTTTCACCAACGGCACACCGCCGGGGCTGGTCACGCACACCGTGCGCGACCCGGCTCAGGGGTTCCTGGGGGCGGACCGATGAGGGCGTTCCGCTTCGTCGGCGCCGGCTTCGACGCCGGCCGTACCGGCGGGTTGGCGCTGACCGCGGCCGGCGGCCTGGCGATGACCGACGGCGACGAGAGCGTACGGCAGGCGTTGTTCCTGCTCCTGTCGACCACACCGGGTGAGCGGCTGATGCGACCCGGGTACGGCTCCCGGCTGCACCGGCTGGTCTTCGCGCCCAACGACGACACCACCGCCGGTCTGGCCATCCACTATGTCCGGCAGGCCATCGCCCGGTGGGAGCCCCGGATCGAGGTGATCGACACCGACGCCGGGCCGGACCCGGACGACGCGTGGCGGTTGGTGATCCGGTTGGACTACCGGGTGCGGGCCAGCCTGACACCGGGGCAACTGGTCTTCTCCGTCGACCTGCTTCCGGCCGACGAGCCCACCCAGGAAGGAGCGTCATGACGCTGCCCGTGCCGCACCTGGACGATCGCGGCTTCCTCGACCTGGTCACCGAGGCCCGGGAACGGATCCGGCAGTCCTGCCCGGCGTGGACCGACCTGTCGGCGCACGACCCCGGGATGGCGCTGGTGGAGACGTTCGCGCACCTCACCGAGGTGATGATCTACCGGTTGAACCAGTTGCCGGAGAAGGCGTACGTCTCGTTCCTGAACCTGCTCGGGGTCACCCGGCACGCGCCGACCGCCGCCTGGGCGGACGTCCGGTTCACCCGCACCGGCACCGACCGCGCGGCGGTGCGGATCCCGGCCGGTCTGCGGGTCGCGGCGGCCCGCGGCGCGGACCCCCGGCCGGTCGTGTTCGTCACCACCGAGCCGACGCTGCTGCCGGCCGACGAGACGTCGGTGACGGTCCGGATGCACCACTGCGAACCGGTCGAGGCGGAACTGCTCGGCGTGGGCACCGGCCAGCCGGGGCAGGTGCTGCGCGCGGCGCACGCGCCGCTGACGCACACCGCCGAGGCGCTGGACCTGCTGCTCGGGGTGGAGGTGCCGGCCGGCACGGTCGAACTGGGCGCGGCGGCCCGCGAGCACGACGGTCGCACGTTCGAGATCTGGCAGCCGGTGGAGAGCTTCGCCGGGCTCGGCCCGCACGCCAAGGCGTACCTGGTCGACCGCTGTTCGGGCACCGTCACCTTCGCCCCGGCCCTCGACCTGCGACCCGCCGCCGGGGCGACCACGGTGGCCGAGCCCGCGCCGACGTCGGTCACCGTCGCGGTCGTGCCGCCGGCCGGGCGGCAGGTCCGGCTCTGGTACCGCGCCGGTGGCGGGCCCACCGGCAACGTGGCGGCGGGCACGCTGAGCACCCTGCGCGACCCACTGCCCGGCGTACGCGTCGACAACCCCGCCCCGGCAGCCGGCGGCCGGGAGATGGAGGCGCTGGAATCGGTGCTGCTGCGCGGCCCGTACGAGTTCTTCGCCCAGCAGCGGGCGGTCACCGCCCGCGACTTCGAGGTCCTCGCGACCAGCTCCGGGGCGGTGGCGCGGGCACGGGCGTTCACCCGTGCGGCGGTGTACAGCTTCGCCCGGCCGGGCGAGGTCGAGGTGGTGCTGGTGCCGTACGTGCCGGAGGCGGCCCGTCCGGGCGGTCGACTGCCGGTGGCGGTGCTGCGGGAGCACGAGGTGCCCGAGGCGCGCCACCGGGTCGAGGCGGACCTGGAGGAACGCCGGATGGTCGGCATCCGCTCCCGGGCCACCTGGGCGCGGTTCAAGGCGGTGTCGGTACGCGCCCGGGTGGTGGTCCGCCGCGAGGAGGACGTGGACGCGGTCCGTCGCCGCATCCACGACCGGCTGCACCAGACGTTGAGCCCGCTGCCGACCGCGCTCAACCCGACGGGCTGGCCGTTCGGTGAGCCGCTGCGGGCGTCCAACGTGTACCGGCTGCTGGAGCACGCCGAGCCGGGGGTGCGCTACGTCGAGTCGGTGCGGTTCGTTGTCGACGAGGCGCCCGACGCCGACGTGCGGGCCCTCGCCGTCGACCAGTACCAGCCGCGCACCTGGTACGCCGGGCGCGGGGCGGTGCTGTTCCGCTCCAGCAACGGCGGCGCGGGGTGGGAACCGGCCGGTCGTTTCGACGACGAGACGGTGCTGCGGGTGGCGCCCGCGCCCGCGCCGGTGCGGCCGGGCATCGTCGCCCGCCCCGGTTCGGTGGCAGTGGTGACGCTGCGGGCCTCGGGCGGCTCCCGGGTGCACCTGAGCGCCGACCTGGGCGAGACGTGGTCGCTGCTCACCGACCTGGACTCGCGGATCTCCGACGTGGCGTGGCTGGACCGCGACGGCGCGGGCGCGCTGCTGGTGGCCACCGACACCGGCCTGTACGAGGTGTCGCTGCTGCCCGGCGCGGTGCCGTTGCAGATCCTGGTCGACCCGTCCGACGCCGACCGGGGCTTCTACGCGGTCCGCACGTTCGTCTCCGAGCGGGGCGCGCCGGGTGTGGCGGTGGCCGCCCAGGCCGGCTTCGGGGTGTACCTGTCGACCAGCGGCGGCCGACCCGGCAGCTTCACCCACGTCGGACTGGCCAACGTGGACAACCGGGTGCTCGCCGTGCAGTACGACGGCCCGGCCACCCTGCTGTGGAGCGGCGCCGGCGAGCCGGACCCGAAGAAACCCGGCCAGGGTTGCCACCGCACCCGGCTGTTCGAGTCCGACGTGAAGTGGCAGTCGATGCAGGCCGGGTGGATCGGCGGCACCTGCCGGGACCTCGCGTTCGCCGGCCAGCAGGCGGTGGCGGCCACCCAGAGCGGCGGGGTGCTGCGGTTGGACACCCTGGCCGCCCAACCGCAGTGGCAGGCGGTGTCGGTCAACTCCGGGTTGCCGTTGCGGGACCGGACCCGGTTCGTGCCGGTCGACGCCATCGCGATCAGCGGCCCGACATCCGGCAGCACGGGCGCGCCGGGCCTGGCGGGTGTGGCGGCCGGCGGCACCGGCGCGGCGGAGCGGCTGATCCTGGCCGGCGGGGAACGCGGCGTGCACCGCAGCGCCGACGCCGTCACCTGGACGCCCAGCGCCAACCAGGCCACCGCCGACGTGGTGACCGTCCCGGATACCTGGCTGCTCTGCTCCGGCGAGCACGACATCGAGGTGGTGCGCCAGGATGCGACGCTCGGCGATTGAACGGTTGCTGCCCGCCGCCTACCAGCGGGCCTGCGTGCCGGGCAGCGTGCTCTGGGCGCTGCTGGACGTGATGGAGGGGTTGCACGCCCCGGACGAGGCGATCCTCGCCGAGGTGGACGCGCTGTTCGACCCGTACCGGGCGCCGGACGGGCTGGTCGTGCGGTTGACCCGCTGGGTGGCGATGGACCACGTGGTCGCCTCGCCCCGCCCGGACGCCCCGCTGCCGCTGCCGGTGGGGCGGCTGCGGGACCTGGTGGCCAACGCCGCCCTGCTGGCCCGCTGGCGCGGCACCCCGTACGGGCTGCGCCGGGCCTTGGAACTGGCCACCGGGACGTCGGGCTTCGTCATCGAGGAACCCGCCGAGCGGCCCTTTCACGTCGTGGTGCGGGTGCCGGTGGCCGCCGCCGGCCAGCTCGCCGTGATCACCCGCATCGTCGAGACGGAGAAACCCGCCTCGGCCACCGTCGAGATCGTCCTGGAAGAGGAGTCGTCATGACCACCGAGTGGGCGGTCGTCGCCGCCGCCGAACAGTTCACAGTCGACCCGCGCAACTGCGGCGAGCTGACCTTCACCGTCTTCAACCCGGGCACCGCGCCGGACACGGTGGTGTTCGACGTGGCGCCCGGTGACGGCTCCCAGCGGTCGTGGTTCACCGTCGCCGAGCCGCAGCGGGTGGTACCCGGCCAGGGCTCGGTGTCGTTCCTGGTCAAGCTCGCCGTGCCGGCCGGCACCGCGCCCCGGCGCTACGACATGACCGGGTTCGCGTACTCGGCGAACACCGCGCCGGAGGAGAGTTCCCGCTCCAGCGGCCGGGTCACGTACGAGGTGCGGGCGGTCGCGCCGCCACGGCGTACCCCATGGTTGTGGATGCCGCCGCGGCGGCGCTGGTGCTGGTGGTGGTCGCCGTGGGGGTGGTGTTGCTGACCCGCGACGGCGAGCCGCCCCCCGGCGAGCCGCGAGTGGTCACCGTCGAGGCGGAGAGCCTGGTCCCGGGCGCGGTGGTGGACTCCCCGGCGAAGAGCGGGGCGAAGGTGGAGGCGCAACCCAACTGCTGCGGGGTGACCTGGTCCGGTGACACGCAGTTGTTCTTCCAGGGGTTGGCCATCGGCGACCGGGTCACCGTGACGGTGCAGATCCCGGCCGACGGCACCTGGCGGTTCGCCGCGGTACGCACCACCTCCCTCGACTACGCCAACACCGTGTTCACGATCGACGGCACCCAGGTCGGCGGCACGTTCCTCGGCTTCACGCCGACGGTGCGCAGGACGGAGCTGCTGGACGTCGGGACGGTGCGGCTCAGCAAAGGCCCGCACCAGGTCACGCTGCTGGTGGTGGGCAAGACGCAGGGCACGAACCGCTACTTCGCGGGGGTCGACGAGATCCGGTTCACCGAAATCGTGGCGCGGGCCGTGGCGCGATGAGCGGTCGGCAGAAGGCGCTGCTGGGGTTGCTCGCCGTCCTGCTGGTGGCGCTGTTCGTGGTCGCGGTCGGGGCGGGTCGCGGCGACCGGGGTGATCCGGCGGCCCGGCACGGGTTGGTCGACCGGTTGGCCGCGCTGGGCGGCGAGCGTGCGGCGGTGGACCCGGCGGCGGTCGGCGCCGACTGCTTCGAGGAGCCCGGTCGGCTGGTCTTCTCCGGCACCTGCGTGCTGCGGGTCGCCGACCCGGGCGGGCTACGCACGCTGGTGTTGCGCAGCGCGGCGCCGTTCACTGTCGTCGCCCCGGCACCCGGGGACGCCGACCTTACCATCCGCGACGAGGTGGAACCGGCGGCGGACGGCACCGGCGCGGTGGCGAAGATCGCCGTCGACCAAGCCACCGAGGTGGGCCTGGTCTGCCCCGGCCTGGGCGGCTGCACTGTCGTCGTGGCCACATCCTGACCCGGGCTGAGAGGAAGGTGTCGCCGTGGGTGACCTGCGCAAGCCGTTCCTGCTGATGGCCATGCTCGCCATCGTCCTGGCGATCGGGGTGGAGGTGGGGGCGGGGCTGCTGCTCGGCGGTGCCGACGCCGGTGCGGCCCTCGCGGACAGCGCCGGGGCGCTGGACGTGGAGATCGACGACGTGTCCGGGGTCAGCGAGCCGTCCGGGCGGGGTACCGGTTACCTCGCGCTGATCGATGCGGTGGCGGTCTGGAGCACCGGGCTGTTCTGCCTGGGCCTGCTGCTGCCCGAACGGGTCCAGGGTCGGGTGCAGGGCGTCGCCAGCCTGATCTTCTCGATCATCCTGATCATCGTCGGGCTGGTCGCGCTGGTGATCGCGTTCGTGGAGCTGTCCATCATGGTGTCGCTCTTCCTGGCCGTCCCCTTCGGCACCCTGGCGTACCTGGCGTTGTGGGGGTTCTTCCCGGTCGGCGAGGCGGCGGTGCTGCTCGGGCTGGTGCTGCTGCTGAAGCTGGTGTGGGCCGGGATGCTGGTGCTGGCCCAGCCGCGCTTCCTGCAGAACAAGGGCCTCGTCCTGCTGATCCTCACCACAGTGCTGTGCACTGTCGTGTTGGAGTTCCTGCACAGCCTGGTGCCGGTGATCCTGGTCAGCATCGTCGACGACGTGGCGGCGTTGGTCTTCGCCATCGTCGCGATCATCTGGGGGCTGGTGCTGCTGATCGGCTCCATCCCCGCGATCGTCAAGGCCGTCCGGGTCACCGCCGCCCTCCCCACCCGATCAATGTGAGCGGACCAGGGCCGCCACACCGTCGCGGTCGAGGGTTCCGTCGGTCACCCACACCTGGTACCGGCCGTGCCGGCTCCCGCCGGCCGGCACCACCGCCGGGCGGTCGAACGCGAACGCCACGCAGACCCCCGGATACATCGCGGTCCGCACGAACCACCTGTCGCCGTGGCCGAGGCCCGCGAAGACCAGTGTGTACGCCCCGTCGCCCGGCCCGGACCCGGTCAGCGCCAGCCACGGCGCCGCACTGCCGTTGACCGCCTGCTCCCCGGCCGCGTCGGCGGTGAACACCGCCGGTTCACCGTCGGCGACGGCCCGCCAGAAGAACCCGCCGTAGCCGGCCCCGCCGGGGCGACCGTTGGTGGCCGGGCTGCCCAGGCGCACCGCCCGGTCGTCCGGGGCGACGAGGACGGACTCCACATCGAGCCGCCAGGCGTGCGGCGCGACCACCGACGCGGTGAGCCACCTCCGTTCGGTCAGCAGCACCGCGCCGGCCCGGTCGCGCCACTGGAGGTCGTGCGCGTACCGGCCCGGGGAGTGCTCCACCTCGCCGGTGTGCGCGATGACGCCGTGGTCGTCCCGCCAGGTGTAGCCGACGTCGCGGACGTAGGTGCGCCCGCCCCAGAGGTTGCTGCCGTTGACGTCCTGCACCGCGAGGGACGCGCCGAGGTGCCACACGTGGTCGTCGGGGAGCGCGTCGGTGACCACCGTTCCGCCGAGGGTACGCACCGGGTGCAGATACGGTCGGGGCCCGTGCCGGGGGTCCAGCGCCGGGTCGAGCACGTACTCGGCCACCTCGGTGGCTCCGACGGTCAGCCGCACCGACTCCCCCACCCCGGTCATCGCAGTCCCCCACGCCCGACGCCGGCGACCGGCACCGGCTCGGCGGGGCGCGGCTGACCGACGACCGGGACCGGTCGGCGGGCGGCGACGGCGTGCAGGGCGGCCACGGTGTAGCCGGCGAGGATCGGCACCGCGACCGGGGTGACCAGGACGGCGAGCAGCCCGGCCAGCGCGACGACCCCGGTGAGCGCGGCCCAGCGGGTGGGCGCGTCGAGGCAGGCGCGGGCGGCGCGGCGGGCCGAGGCCCGCCACCGCCCGCCCCCGTTGCCGCCCACCTCGACGACGACCAGCCCGGCGTACCCGGCCAGGCCGGCCGCGATCAGCGCGGTCACCAGCAGCGCCGCCGCGCCGCCCGGCACCCGGCCGGTGGCCAGTGCCGCCAGGTCGGCGGCGAGCAGCGCGGCGCCGCCGAGCCCGAGCAGGCTGACCGGCACACCGGGCAGTACCGCGCGGCCGAACCGGCGCACCGTCGTACGCGCCGACGGCCAACTGCCGGTCCGCGTCCAGTCGTGCACCGCCGCGCTGGCCGTGCCCGCCGCCGATGCGGCGGTGAGCACTGGTGCCGCCGCGAGGGTGAGCAGGATGCCCAGCAGCGCGAGGTCGGCGGCATCGCGGGCGACGTCGCGCCAGTCCCGCCGCCCGGCGGTGTCGTCGGGTTCGGCGGGTTCGGCCCGCGATGTCGGTTCAGCCCTTGATGCCACTGGTGTTGATCCCCTCGACGAGCATCCGTTGGAACGCGACGAAGAACAGGAAGACCGGCAGCAGCGACAGCACCGACATGGCGAACATCGGACCGACAGCGCTCTGGCTTGTCGAGTCGATGAACAGGGTCAACGCGACCGGGACCGTGTAGTCCTCCAGTTGGGACAGGAAGACCAACTGGCGGAAGAAGTCGTTCCAGGTCCAGATGAACGAGAAGATCGCCGTGGTGACCAACGCGGGGCGGCTCAGCGGCAGGATGATGTGCCGGAAGATGCCGAACGGCCCGGCACCGTCGATGCGGGCCGCCTCGTCCAGTTCCCGGGGCACGCCACGCATGAACTGCACCATGAGGAAGACGAAGAACGCCTCGGTGGCCAGGAACTGCGGGATGAGCAGCGGCAGGTACGGCCAGTCGCCGCCGACCAGCCCGAGGGTGCGGAACAGGATGTACTGCGGCACGATCAGCACGTGCTGGGGCAGCAGCAGCGTGCCGATCATGACGGCGAACCACATGCCGCGCAGCCGGAACCGCAGCCGGGCGAAGGCGTACGCGGCCAGCAGGCAGGACAGCCCGTTGCCGACGACGGTGAGCAGGCTGACCATCGCGCTGTTGAGGAAGAACCGGCCGAAGCTGACGTCGAAGTTGGACCAGCCGGCGGTGTAGTTGCCCGGGCTGAACCGCTCGGGCAGCAGCCCGACGTTGTTGACGATCTCCTCCTGGGACTTCAGCGAGGTGCCCACCATCCAGATCAGCGGGTAGAGCACCACGGCGACGATCGCCAGCAGGATCAGCAGTCGCAGCACGGGGCGTCCGCCGGCTCGTCGGCGGGCGTTCGGCGCTGCTGCGGTCGTCGGGGTCACCGCCACCATCACCGGTCCTCCCCGTCGGAGTAGTGCACCCAGAACCGTCCGGTGCTGAAGAAGACCGCGGTGATGACCGCGATGGCGATCAGGAAGACCCAGGCCATCGCCGAGGCGTAGCCCATGTTGAGGTCGGTGAAGCCGGTGATGTACAGGTTCAGCGTGTACATCAGGGTGGAGTCGACCGGGCCGCCGGTGCCGTTGCTGAGCACGAACGCGGCGGTGAAGCCCTGGAAGCCGTTGATGGTCTCCAGCACCAGGTTGAAGAAGATGACCGGGGAGAGCATCGGCAGGGTGACGTCGCGGAACTGGCGGAGCCGGCCGGCCCCGTCGACCGAGGCGGCCTCGTACAGCTCGGTGGGCACCTGCTTGAGCCCGGCCAGGAAGATCACCATCGGTGCGCCGAACTGCCAGATGGCCAGCACCATCAGCGTTTCGAGGGCCCAGTCGGGGTCGTTGACCCACGGCTTGCCCGTGATGCCGAAGAGGCTCAACAGCGAGTTGAACGCGCCGTCGCGGTTGAACATGTTGACCCAGACGATGGCCAGCGCCACGCTGCCGCCGAGCAGGGACGGCAGGTAGAACAACCCCCGGAACAGCCCGACGCCGCGCCAGGCGCGGTTGAGCAGCAGCGCCACGCCGAGCGCCGCGGCCAGCTTCAGCGGTACGGCGATCAGCGCGAAGGTCAGCGTCACCCGCACCGCGTGCCAGTACGACGGGTCGGCGGTGAACATCCGCTCGTAGTTGGCCAGCCCCACCCACTCCACCTCGGAGAAGGGGGTGAGGATGTCGTAGTTGGTGAAGCTCAGGTAGAGCGACAGCAGCATGGGGATCGCCGTGACACCCATCAGACCGATGAGCCACGGCGACAGGAAGACGTACCCCGCCAGACCTTCGCTGTGCCGGAAGCGCCCGGGCCCACGCCTCTGCGGGTGGGCCCGGGCGGATCCGGGGCCGCGTCGGGTCGGGTCGGGCGCCGTGGTCAACGCCACGAACGGCTCCTCTCCTCGCCTCGGGGGCGGTCAGGCGATGGCGGACTTGCACGCCTCGACGAACTGGGCGGCGGCTTCGGCGGGGGTGGCCCGGCCGTACTGCGCGTTCTCGGCGGCCTTGATCAACTCGGACTTCACCTTGCTGTGGCCCTTGATCGGCACCTGCGGGGACTCGCCGAACTTCTGGGTCAGCTCCGCCTCGACGGCGATGGACTGCTTCATGGCCGGATCGGTGGTGTCGTCGCTGACCACCCGGCGCAGGTCCAGGTTCGACGGCAGGCCACGGTCGGTGCCGAGCAGCTTGACCGCCGCCACGTCGTTGTTCAGGAAGTTGATCACATCGATCGCGACGTCCTTGTTCTTGCTGCCCTTGAACACCGACCAGTACATCGACGCCCGGGCCCACTGGGCGCTGGGGTCACCGGGGTAGGCGATCACGCCCAGCTCGTCCTTGGTGTTCTTCTTCAAATCCGGCATCTGGTTGGCCCAGACCCAGGAGGTCGCCGCCTTGCCGGTGACCACCAACTGCTTGGTGACGTCGCTGGCGTTGCCCTCGTGGATGACGTCGGCGGTCGGGGTGGCCTTGCGGTCCCGGGCGCCCTTCCACAGGTCGAACCACTTGGTCACGTCCTCGGCGGTGAAGCCCAGCTCTTTGCCCTTGTAGAGGTCCTTGCCCTGCTGGCGCAGCCAGACCCAGAACGCCTTGTAGTCGGCGCTCGGGTCCTGGGTGCCGGGCACCTTCGTCTTGGCGGTGACCTGCTCGGCCCAGGCGATGTGCTGCTCCCAGCTCATCCCGGTGGTCGGCTCGGGCAGGTTGTGCTTGGTCAGCAGCGTCTTGTTGTAGACCAGTCCCTGGGTGTTCTCCCCGGCGGCCAGGCCGGCGAGCTTGCCGTCGACCACGCCGTACTGCCAGAGGCTTTCGGGGAACTTGGAGGTGTCCAGCTTGCCGGACTCCTGGTACGGGGTCAGGTCGAGCGTGGTGTTGCGGGCCGCGTACTCGGCGAGGTAGTTGTCGTCGATCTGGAACAGGTCCGGTGGGTTGCCACCGGCGGTGAGCGTGGCCAGCTTGTCGAAGTAGCCCTGGTTGGCCTGCCAGGTCTTCTCGAAGGTCACGTTGGGGTGCTTCTGGGTGTAGAGGGCCAGCGCGTCCTCGGTCAGCTTGGCCCGGGCGTCGCCGCCCCACCAGAAGATGGACAGTTTGACCGGCGCGTTCGGGTCGGCGGCGCCGCCGTCGTCTCCGCAGGCGGCGGCGCCGAACATCAGCGGTGCGGCGACCGTCACGGCGAGCAGGCCACGCAGGAGTCGCCGCCGGGGCAGCGGGGTACGGTGGGCGCGCCCGACGGGCGTGCCAGTGGTGGGGGGCGTTGCGGGGTGCATGTGCGCTCACTCCTCGGCATTAGGAGGCGACGGCGTCACCGGTGGCCGTGGTCGGGGTGCCCGGGCCCGCAGGGCAATGCGGGTCCGGGCCACGCGGCGCGGCCAGGGGACGTGCCGGCCGGGCGTACGGGCCCGGGCCGGTCGAGTCGCGGATGACCAGGTCGGTCTGGAGCATTACCTGTGCGGTGGTACGACGGACGCCGAGCGCCGTGCCGGCACCGGACCCCCGCGCACCGCGCGGTGATTCGATGTCCTGTTGCAGCAGCATGTCGACGGCCGTCCGGCCGGCGGCCCCGGTGGGTGTGGCCACCGTCGTCAGCTTGGGTCGGGTGAGCCGGCTCAGGGTGATGTCGTCGACCCCGACGACGCTCACCTCCTGCGGCACCCGGACCCCGAGCGCGTCCAGCCCTTCGATCAGGCCGATCGCCATCAGGTCGTTGTAGGCGAGCACCGCCGACACGCCGCTGCGTCGCACCTGCTCGGCGATGGCCGAGCCGCCGACCTCGGTGGGCGCGTTGGGGCCGAGCACGGTCAGCTCGGCGCCATCGGCTCGGGCGGCCGCACTGGCGGCACGGCGCATCTCCCGGTTGGTCCACGAGCTGCGCGGGCCACCGAGCAGCGCGATGCTGCGGTGGCCCAGGCCGACCAGGTGCTCGATCGCCGATCGGGCACCCTGACCGACGTCCATCAGCACGCAGGGCAGGCCGGTCACCTGGCGGTTCACCACGACCAGTGGCACCTCGCGGCTGAGCTGTTCGATCAGGCTGTTGCTCATCCGGGGGCTGCACAGCAGCACCCCGTCGACCTGCTTGGCCAGCGCGTGGACCAGCTCTTCCTCGGCGGTCGGGTCCTCGTTGGTGTCGGCCACGAAGACGTGGTAGTCGCGGTGCCGGGCCTGACTCTCCGCCGCCTTGATCAGCGGTGGGAAGAACGGGTTCGCGATGTCCGCGATGATCAGCCCGATGTTGTGCGTCCGCCCGGTGATCAGGGCCCGGGCGGCGCGGTTCGGCCGGTAGCCCAGATCCTCCGCGCAGGCCAGCACCCGGACCCGCGTCTCCGGGTTGACCAGGTGCGGCGCGGAGAAGGTGCGGGACACGGTGGAGATGTGCACACCGGACGCCCGGGCGACGTCCCGGATGGTGACTGGCACGGCGGCCCCTTCGTCCGATGTGGTGGCGGTCACGGGTGTGGCCCATTAATGCAAACGGTTGCGCCAGTGTCAACGGTCAATGATTACGGCTTTGTTGCACCCACGCTCCCCTTGGTGAGCTGCCGCCGCACAAAACCTGACATATAACGCCGATCCCGTCGCCGTCGTTGACGCCAACGGATCGATCGTGATTACTTCATTGCAAACCTTTGCAGCACCACGGGAGGCGCACCGCATGTCACCGAGAGCCGCCGGACGGGTCCGGTACGCCGTCGTGGGCACCGGCGCGCGGGCGGAGATGTTCGTCCGGGCGCTGGTGCTCGACCACGCCGACACCACCGAGCTGGTCGCCTTCGCCGACACCAACCAGGCCCGGATGGACGCGCACAACCGCTGGCTGACCGAGCTGCGTCACCGCCCGGTGCCGACCTACCCGGCCGCCGACTTCGCGGCGATGCTGGACAAGGAGCGCGTCGACGTCGTTCTGGTCACCAGCGTGGACGTCACCCACGACGAGTACGTGGTGGCCGCGCTGCGCGCCGGCCGGGACGTCGTCACCGAGAAGCCGATGACAGTGGACGCGGCACGCTGCCGTCGCATCCTGGACACGGTGAGCGAGACCGGCGGCCGGGTGACCGTCGCCTTCAACTACCGCTACAACCCGCTGCACGAACAGGTTCGCCGGCTGCTCGCCGAGGGCGCGGTCGGCGAGATCGGCTCGGTGCACTTCGAGTGGCTGCTGGACGTCCGCCACGGCGCCGACTACTTCCGCCGCTGGCACCGCGACAAGGCCACCTCCGGTGGGCTGATGGTGCACAAGGCCAGCCACCACTTCGACCTGGTCAACTGGTGGCTGGCCGCCACCCCCGTCGAGGTGTACGCGGCCGGCCGGCTCTTCTTCTACGGCGAGGAGGGCCGCCGGCACGGCTACGCCCGCGACTACGACCGGGCGCACGGCTCCCCCGCCGCCGCCGACGACCCGTTCGCGCTGCGCCTGGACGCGCACCCCCGGCTGCGCGAGCTGTACCTCGACGCCGAGGCCGAGGACGGCTACCAGCGCGACCGCAACGTCTTCGCGCCCGGGGTGAGCATCGAGGACGACATGGCGGTGCTGGCCCGCTACTCCACCGGCGCCACCATGACCTACCACCTCACCGCGTACGCGCCCTGGGAGGGCTACCGGGTGATGGTCAACGGCAGCCGGGGCCGGCTGGAGCTGGACGTGGCCGAGAACGACTTCGTCGACCGGGGCACCGCCGGCGCGGTCAAGGGCGCGGCCCTGCACGGTGCCGAGGCGCCGCCCGAGGGCGGGGGTGCGACGCTGACGGTGCGCCCGTTCTGGGCCCCGCCCCGGCAGATCCCGGTGGAGGGCCGCAGTCGGCACGGGCACGGCGGCGCGGACGCCCGGATGACCGGGGTGCTCCTCGGCGGTCAACCCGACCCGCTGGGCCGCGCCGCGACCGCCGACGACGGCGCGTTGGCCCTGCTGACCGGGCTGGCCGCGAACCGGTCCTTCGAGACCGGTCAACCCGTCCGGGTCGCCGACCTGCTCACCCCCCGCTGACACCGCAGACGAGGAGCCGCACCCCGTGCCCACGTTCGACCACACCGATCTGCTCCTGCCGCCCGAGCCGGGCCAACGGGCGCTGGCCCGGGAGCTGTACGCCCTGGCGGCGGAACAACCCATCATCTCGCCGCACGGGCACGTCGACCCGGCCCTGCTGGCCGAGGACCGCCCCTTCCCGGACCCGGCGCGACTGCTCATCGTGCCCGACCACTACCTGACCCGGATGCTGCTCAGTCAGGGCGTACCCCCGGCGGAGCTGGGGGTGCCCACCCGCGACGGCAGCCCGGTGGAGGCCGACGGCCGGGTCATCTGGCGACGCTTCGCCGCGCACTGGCACCTGTTCCGGGGCACCCCGTCGCGACTCTGGCTGGAGCAGACCTTCCGCACTGTGTTCGGGGTGCACACCGTGTTCGGCCCGGCCACCGCCGACGCCGTCTACGACGAGATCGCGGCCCGGCTCGCCGAGCCGGACTTCCGGCCCCGGGCGCTGTTCGAGCGGTTCGGCATCGAGGTCCTGGCCACCACCGAGTCGCCGCTGGACGACCTCGCCGCGCACGCCAAGCTCGCCGCCGACGGGTGGGGCGGGCCGGGCGGCCGGGTGGTCACCACGTTCCGCCCCGACGACGTGGTGGACATGGAGTTCGAGGGCTGGTCGACGAACGTGGACCGGCTCGGCGACCGAGCCGGCGAGGACACCGGCACGTACGCCGGTTATCTGGCCGCGCTGCGGGCCCGGCGCGCCGCGTTCATCGCCGCCGGCGCGACCTCCTCGGACCACGGCCACCCCACCGCGCGCACCCTGGACCTCACCTTGGCCGAGGCCGAGCGGCTCTACGACCGGGGTCGGCGCGGCGAGGCCGATGCCGCCGACGCGGAGGCGTTCCGGGCGCACATGCTCGTGGAGTTCGCCCGGATGTCACTCGACGACGGCCTGGTCATGCAGCTGCACCCCGGCGCGGTGCGCAACCACAACCGGTGGTTGCACGCCCGCCACGGACGTGACGTCGGCGGCGACATCCCACAGGCCACCGAGTACGTGCACGCGCTCGCCCCGCTGCTGCAGCGCTACGGCAACGACCCCCGGCTGCGGGTGGTCCTCTACACCCTCGACGAGGACACCTTCACCCGCGAGCTGGCGCCCCTCGCGGGCGGGTACGCCGCGCTGCTGCTCGGCGCGCCCTGGTGGTTCCTGGACTCCCCCGAGGTGCTGCGCCGGTTCCGGGAGACGGTCACCGAGACCGCCGGGTTCTACAACACCGCCGGCTTCGTCGACGACACCCGGGCGTTCTGCTCCATCCCGGTCCGCCACGACGTGGCCCGTCGGGTCGACGCCGGCTTCCTGGCCCGCCTCGTCGCCGAGCACCGGCTGCCGAGGGACGAGGCCGCCGAGACCATCGTCGACCTGGCGTACCGGCTGCCCAGGCGGGTCTTCAACTTTGGAGGCGTTGACCAGTGACCACCACCATCACCTCCGTCGAGGTGCACGACGTGCGGTTCCCGACCGCCGCCCGGGGCGACGGCTCCGACGCGATCAACCGGGGTGACTACTCGGCGACGTACGTCGAGCTGGGCACCGACGCCGGCCCGACCGGTGCCGGGTTCACCTTCACCAACGGCCGGGGCAACGAGATCACCTGCGCGGCGGTGCGGGCCCTGGCCCACCACGTGCGGGGGCGCACCATCGAGGAGATCACCGCCGAGCCGGTGGCGTTCTGGCGCTCGCTCAGCGCCGACGTGCAGCTGCGCTGGCTGGGCCCGGAGAAGGGCGTCATCCACATGGCGACCGGTGCGCTGGTCAACGCGGTGTGGGACCTGCGGGCCACGCTGGCCGGCAAGCCGATGTGGCGTTTCCTCGCCGAGCTGCCCACCGACGAGCTCGTGGCCAGCATCGACTTCAAGCACATCAGCGACGCGCTCACGCCGGACGAGGCAGCAGCCATCCTGGACAAGGGACGTGACGGGCTGACCGACCGGTTGACGGCCCTCGAACGGGACGGTTTCCCGTCGTACACCACCTCGGTCGGGTGGCTCGGCTACCCCGACCACAAGGTGCGGGCGCTGACCCGGCAGGCGTACGCCGACGGCTGGCGGGCGATGAAGATGAAGGTCGGCGGCCCGCTCGCCGACGACCTGCGGCGGGCCCGGATCATCCGCGAGGAGATCGGCCCGGACGCGCTGTTGATGATGGACGCCAACCAGGTCTGGGACGTCGACGAGGCGATCACCGCGATGGCGGCGCTGGCCGAGGTCGACCCGTACTGGATCGAGGAGCCCACCCACGCCGACGACATCCTCGGGCACGCCCGGATCGCCCGCGCGGTGCACGAGCTGACCGGCGGACGCTGCCGGGTCGCCACCGGTGAGGTGGCCGCCAACCGGGTGATCTTCAAGCAGTTGCTCCAGGCCGAGGCGATCGGCGTGATGCAGGTCGACGCCTGCCGGGTCGGTGGCGTCAACGAGGTCCTGGCCGAGCTGCTGCTGGCGGCGAAGTTCGGCGTTCCGGTCTGCCCGCACGCCGGCGGGGTGGGCCTCTGCGAGTACGTCCAGCACCTGGCGATCTTCGACTACCTGCGGGTGGGCACGGGGCTGGACGGCCGGATGATCGAGTACGTCGACCACCTGCACGAGCACTTCGTCGACCCGGTGCGGACCCGCGACGGGCGCTACCTGCTGCCCGAGCGGCCCGGTTACAGCGCCACCATGAAGCCCACGTCGATCGCCGAGTTCCGCTTCCCGGACGGTCCGGCATGGCGGTGACCGTCGGCGCCTCCCGGCTCGGCCTGGGTGCGCTGCGCCGACTGCCCGCCGAGGCCCGACCCCTGATCCGGCCGGGCACCGTGCCGACCGGCGTCGTGCACCTGGGGCTCGGCGCGTTCCACCGGGCGCACCAGGCCGTCTTCACCGAGGCGGCGGTCGGCGCGGCCGGCGGCGACTGGGGCATCGTGGCCGTCGCCCCCCGCAGCACCGCGCTGGTCGAGGCGCTCGCCGCGCAGGACAACCTGTTCAGCGTCAGCACCCTCTCCGCCGCCGGCAGCACCACCCAGGTGGTGGGCGCGCTGAGCGGCGTGCGCCACGCGCCCAGCGACCCGGACGCGGTGGTGGCGCTGATCGCCGACCCGGCGGTACGCGTGGTGACCCTGACCGTCACCGAGAAGGCGTACCAGCTCGATCCGGTGACCGGCCAGCTGTCCCCGGACTCGGCGCTCGCCGCGGACCTGGCCGGCGGCGGCCCCCCGAGCACGGTTCCGGGTCTGCTGCTGCGCGGCCTGGCCGCCCGGGCGGCCGCGGACGCCGGGCCGGTGGCAGTGGTGAGCTGCGACAATCTGCCGGCCAACGGTCGACGGCTGCGCGGCATGCTCGACCAGGCGGTCGGCCGGGCGGCCGGGGTGCCGGCCGGGCTGGTCGAGTGGGTGGCCGGCAACGTCACCTGCCCGGGCACCATGGTGGACCGGATCGTGCCGGCCAGCACCCCGGGCACGATCGAGGCGGCCCGCCGGGCGCTCGGCGTGACCGACCTGGCCGCGGTGGCCGCCGAACCGTACGCGCAGTGGGTGATCGAGGACGACTTCCCCGGTGGGCGGCCCGGTTGGGAGTTCGCCGGGGCGGTGCTCACCGACGACGCCGGCCCGTGGGAGCGGCTGAAGCTGCGCACCCTCAACGGTGTGCACTCGGCCATCGCGTACCTCGGGGCGTTGGCCGGTCGGGAGACGATCGCCGACGCGCTGGAGATCCCGCACCTGCGCGACGTGCTGCGCCGGCTGATCGCCGAGGACGTGGCGGCCAGCTTCACCCCGCCGGACGGGGTCCGGGTGGTCGACTACGGCGAGCAGGCCCTGGCCCGGTTCGGCAACCCGGCGATCCACCACCGCACCCTGCAGGTGGCGATCGACGGCTCGCAGAAGCTGCCGCAGCGCGTCCTGCACACCATCGCGGACCTGCGCGCGACCGGACGGTCCGCGCGCTGGGGCGCGCTGGTCGTGGCGTCCTGGTTGCGCTTCGCGCAGGGGTACGCCGACGACGGCCGGTCGTTGCCGTTGCAGGACCCCCTGGCCGGGCCGATCCGGGCCGCGCTGGACGACGGGGTGCAGACCCCGGCCGGCGCTGTCGACGCGGTCTTCGCGTTGCGCGAGGTCATCCCGGCGGAGGTGGCCGAGGACGACGACGTACGCGCCGACGTGATCGCCTGGCTGACCGCGTTGCAACGGCACGGCGTCGAGGCCACCCTGCCCGGTGCCCGGTGACCGGGTCGACACCGGCCGGCCGGCGGTGAGCGGGGCGACGCCGCCCCGGGTGGCGGTGATCGGGGCGAACGGGCACGGTCGGTGGCACCGGCGCGTGATCGCGCCCCTGCACGACGCCGGTCGGCTGCGGTTGGTCGCCCTGGTCGACGTACGACCGGTGGAGGACGACCCGGCCGCCCCGGTGCCGCCCGGGGTGGCGGTGTTCACCGACCACCGGGCGATGCTCGCCGCCACCCGGCCGGAGGTGGTGGTGATCTGCACGCCGCCGCACACCCACCTGACGATCGCCCGCGACGCCCTGGCCACCGGTGCGGACCTGCTGCTGGAGAAGCCTCCGGTGCTGTCGCTGGCCGAGCACGAGGAGTTGGCCTGGGCGCTCACCGCCGCCGGCCGGGTGGCCCAGGTCGGCTTCCAGGCGCTCGGCTCGGCGGCGCTCACCGCGTTGACCGACGCGCTGGCCGCCGGCCGGTTGGGCACTGTCACCGGCATCTCCACCATCGCCGCCTGGCAACGGCCGGACGCCTACTACGCCCGCTCCCCCTGGGCCGGTCGTCGGAGTCTGGACGGCCGGCCGGTGCTGGACGGCGCGCTCGCCAACCCGCTCGCGCACGCGGTGATGCAGTGCCTGGCCATCGCCGAGGCGCTCGCCGGGGCGACGCCCTGGCCGGTCGCGATCGAGGTGGAACGCTACCGGGTCCGGCCGATCGAGGTGGAGGACACCGCCGTGCTGCGGGTCCGGTTCCGGGCCGGGCCACCGGTGCTGGTGGCGGTGACCCTGGCCGCGGAGGAGTTCGTGGCGGGCGAGGTGGTGGTGACCGGGACGACCGGGCAGGCGGTGCTGGAGTACCCGACCGACCGGTTGCGCCTGCCCGGGGACGTGGTGACCCGTCGGGTGCCGGGGCGGTTGGGGCTGCTGGAGAACCTGCTCGCCCATCGGGTCGATCCGGTGGGCGTGCCGCTGATCGCGCCGCTGGCCCGTACCGCGCCGTTCACCGCGCTGCTGGACGCGCTGCGGCCGGCGCCGGAGCCCCGGCTGCTCGACGGCGATCTCGTGACCACCCTCGGCGAGGGCGGGCAGCGGGTCCGCCACCTGCGGGGCGTCGTCGACGTGTTGCGCCAGTCGGCTGAGCGGGGGGCGCTGCCGAGCGAGTTGGCGGTGCCGTGGGCGTCCGCCGCGTACCGCGCCGAGCTGGCGGGATAGACCTCCACCACAACGAACGGAGAGAGCCGATGCGCAGAATCCTCGGCGGCGCCACCGTGATCGCCGTCCTCCTCGGTGCCGCCCCGGCCGCCGCCGTGGCGAGCCCGGACGTTCCGTCCGCCGACCGGCTCTCCTGGACGGCCCGGCACCTCGGCCGGCAGGCGCTGCCCGCGCGGGACGGCTGGGCGGCCGACGGACCGGGCACCACCGGCGGCTCGGCGGCCACCCCCGAGCGGAGCCGGGTGGTCCACAACCGGGCCGAACTCGTCGCCGCGTTGGGTGGCGACAACGCCAGCAACGCCGCCGACGCCACCCCGAAGCTGATCTACGTCGACGGCACCATCGACGGCTTCGAAGGGCCGGACGGCACCGCCCTGGACTGCGCCGACCTGGCCGACCCGGGGTACCGGTTGGACGCCTACCTGGCCGCGTACGACCCGGCGGTGTGGGGTCGGGTGGCGCCGAGTGGGCCGCTGGAGGAGGCGCGGGTGCGTTCGGTGGCCAACCAGACCCGGCAGACCCAGATCAACGTCGGCCCGAACACCACCATCGTCGGGCTGCGCGGCGCCCGGCTGACCGGGCTCACCCTCATGATCGACCGGGCGTCGAACGTGATCGTCCGTAACCTCACCCTCGTCGACGCCCGGGACTGCTTCCCGGCCTGGTCACCGACCGACGGCGAGGCCGGCAACTGGAACAGCCAGTACGACCAGATCTCGGTACGCCGCAGCGAGAACGTCTGGGTCGACCACAACACCTTCACCGACGGCGACAACCCGGACAGCGCCCAGCCGGTGTACTTCGGTCGGCCCTACCAGGTGCATGACGGGTCGCTGGACGTCACCCACACCGCCAGCCTGGTCACCGCCTCCTGGAACCGCTTCTCCGGTCGGGACAAGCTGCTGTTGATCGGATCGTCCAACACCGTGGGCCCGGACGTGGGCCGGCTGCGGGTCACCCTGCACCACAACCTCTTCGACGGTGTCGTGCAACGGCTGCCCCGGGTCCGTTTCGGGCAGGTCGACGTCTACAACAACCACTACCGGCTCGGTGGGGACGACTTTCAGTACGCGCTCGGCGTGGGTGTCCAGTCGGCGATCTACGCGCAGAACAACTTCTTCACACTGGACGCGCCGGTCGACCCGGCCGACCTGCTCTACGACTGGGGTGGCACCGCGGTGACCGAGCGGGGTTCCTGGGTGCGCCAGGGCGGTGGCGTGGCGCGACCGGTCGACCTGCTGGCGGCGTACAACGCGACCCATGACCCCGACCTCGCCGCGGACGCGGGCTGGACGCCCACCCTGCGCCGCGACCCCGTCCTGCCCGCACCGCTGGTCCCCGTCCTGGTGGGCCCGCTCGCCGGCGCCGACCGGCTGCCCATCTGAGCGGCTCGGCGCGCGGGCGACTCGCGGTCGGGTCGGCGACTTAGGGGCTCATCGATGCGGAGAAGATCGGCTATAAGTGACGCATGGAATTCCCGCCGCACCTGGGCAGCATGCCGATGCACGCGATCACCGAGATCCACGGCGAACCTGGCCTGCTGGAACGTTTCCGGTTGGAGGTCCAGCAGTTCGACGACGCTGCCCGGACGCGGCTGACCGCCGCGCTCGACCTCGCCGCCGACCTGCACCGCGACGATCGACGCGTCCGCGAGCCGTACCTCAACCACCTGCTGCGGGTGGCGATCCGGTTGATGCACCACTACCAGGTGCGGGACGTGGACGTGATCGTCGCCGGCCTGCTGCACGACGCTGTCGAGGACCATCCGGCGGAGCTGGCCGACGGTGACCCGGGGGCCGACCCGACCGGGGCCGCGCTGGCCGCGCTCGCCGCGCGGTTCGGGCCACGGGTGGCCACCCTGGTCGCCGCGGTCACCAATCCGGTGTACGACCCCGAGCGGGACCGCAACGCGCAGTACCGGGAGCACCTGGCGGTCAGCCTGGAGCGCGAGCCCTGGGCCCGGGTGATCAAGGTATCGGACTTCACCGACAACGGGGTTGGCGTGATCCACACGGTGGGGCCGAAGGTGATCTCGTCGGCCCGGAAGTACCGTCCGCTGGTGCCGCTCTTCCGGGACCTGATCGGCCGACCCGACACCCCGTTGTCGCTGGCGGTGAAGCGGCACATCTTCGGCCAGCTCGACCTGGCCGAGGAGCGGTTCAGCGCCATCCTGGACCAGCCCGCGCCGAACTGACCCGTCCCCTGATCACCCGACCGGGTTCCGTGACAAGTTCTCAGGTCTACCGGGAAGCCTCGGGCATTACGGTTGGTTTGCGCCAGATGAGCGGTATATCCCCTCGTGGTTCATCTTTCGGGCGCGCCACCAATCGAGAGGATTTGGATCATGCGCGACCTTTCCCGTCGGGATCTGCTCAGAGCCACAGCCGTCGGCGCCGGAGCGGTCGCTATCCCGAGCGTGATCGCTGGCAGCTCGGCGAACGCGGCCGATGGTCCCGGGTGGCCCGCGGACACGAAGTACCCACCGGCGCAGCTGACCGGCCGTGTCGTCCGACCGCAGAGCCCCGACTACGCGCAGGCCAGCCTCGGCTGGGACGAGCTGTTCGTGCACTATCCGCTGGTCATCGTCTTCGCCCAGGAGACCCAGGACGTGGTCAACGCGCTCACCTGGGCGCGGCAGCACGACGTCGCGCTGCGGGTACGCAGTGGCCGGCACAACCTGGAAGGCTGGTCGAACGTCGACAACGGCATCGTGATCGACGTCAGTGAGCTGAAGGACGTCCACATCGACACCGCCAGCCGCACGGCGAAGCTCGGCGCGGGGCTCAACCAGTCGGAGGCGGTGACCGCCCTCGGGGAGCACGACCTCGCCGCGACGACCGGCACGGAGGGGACCGTGGGCCTCTCCGGGGCCACCCTCGGCGGCGGCTTCGGCTTCCTCACCCGCTACCTCGGGATGGCCTGCGACAACCTGATCGGCGCGGAGATCGTCGTGGCGGCGGGCGCCGACGGGGCGAAGGTGCTCGAGGTGGACCCGTGGAATTACCCGGACCTGCTCTGGGCGCTGCGCGGCGCGGGCAACGGCAACTTCGGGATCGTCACCTCGCTGACCTACCAGGTCGCTCCGCTGACCAGCGTCGCCTACCTGCAGGTGACCTGGCCCGGTCTCGGAGACCTGCACGAGGTCTTCGACGCCTGGCAACGCCTCGCACCGTTCACCGACCCCCGGCTCGGCAGCCAGGTCGAGGTCCACCCGGATGAGATCCTGCTGTTCGCGGTGCTCGCGGAGGGTTCCGAGGCAGAGGCCAGGAAGCTGCTGGCGCCGATCCTGTCGATCGGCAACCCCACTGTCACCGTGCAGACCGGCGGCTGGGGCGACGTCTACGCCGGCTTCCAGATCCCCAACGAGGACGAGCCGGCGAAGTGGAAGTTCTTCTCCCAGTTCACCCGGGAACCGTTCCCGGAGAAGGCGGTCAGCATCGTCCAGGCGTTCATGGAGAAGGCGCCCTCGCCCGACAGCAACTTCTTCACCCAGGCCTTCGGCCGCGGGGCGCAGCGGCAGGAGCCGTTCGGCGGCGCGGCCTTCCCGCACCGCGACGCGCTCTTCTACTCCGAGCCCGGCGTCGGCTGGGGCACCCGAGGCGAACCCGACAGCGACGACGCCGTCACCCCGATCGCGCAGACCTGGATCGCCGAGTTCAGCCAGGCGCTGCGCCCCTATGTGGACGGCGCCTACGTCAACGTGCCGAACATCGGCATGGCCGAGTGGGAGAAGGCCTACTGGGGGCGCAACTTCCCCCGACTGCGCAAGATCAAGGCGAAGTACGACCCGCACAACGTCTTCCAGTACGAGCAGAGCATCCCGCCCGCGACGCACTGACCGGCCTCATCGCGCCCCGCTCGGCTCACCTCACCTCATGCGCGTCCTTTGCTCTGCACCCATGGGCGCACCCACTACGGACGGTGACTGTCGCCTCCGTGGGTGCAGAGCAAAGGACAAAGGAGAGGTGTCCGGGGGCGACGCCCAACTTCCGGCCGAGGTCGGCGCGGAACAGCTCGAACCGGCGTACCGCCTCGTTGATGTTCCGTTCGGCCAGGTGCACGGCGGTCAACGCCACCTGAACCGCTTCGCCGTACCGGCCCTGCGTGGTGAGCCGCTCGGCGAGCGCCCCCAGCGCTTAGCCCAGGTTTGCCCTCCAGCACGGGCGGCGGCGCGGGGCGGTGTCGCTGACGCGCGACATACCTCAGAGTCATATTTGTACCTCTGGGTCATATCGCTCAGCCGACCATGCGCCTCCAGACGCCGTCACCCACGGTGAGACGCCGTCGACTCTGCGAATGACAGCCGGCCCACCGCGAGGCGGGAGAGTCGGCGGGAGGTGCGATCAGAAGGGCGAGACCTCGCCGAGGACGACGCGCAGCGGGTGGGGCGCGGTGGTGGCGAGGTCGCCAAGCACGGTGAGCAGCAGGGCGTACTGCTCGGCCGGCTCGTCGACGAGCAACTGACCGGCGTCGCTGACTACCAGGGTAAGCGGTCCGGCGTCCAGCCGATCCCGGAGCGCGTCGGCGAGGGCGTCCCAGGTGTGTCCGAGGTGGGTCGGCAGGGCCAGCGCGTCGGCCAGCGCGGCGAAGAGCGCGGGCCGGGTCCGGGTGGCCGCACCGCGCAGCACCACGGCGTCCGGCACCTCCTGCGCGCCGGCACGGGACACCGTCAACCAGTCCGGCCATCGCCTGTCGTCATGGTCGGCCATCACGTGCCTCCTGGTCCTGGCGGGCACCGAAACCGCGTGGTCGGCCGGCCGCGAAGACACGACCGGCCGACGCCCGGGCCGGTCAGAGCCGGTAGAAGTCGGTGTAGTGGTTGGGCGAGAACCAGGTGACCCCGGTGCTGCGGTTCACCACGATCCGGTACGCGTCCCGGGCGGCGCCCTGGGTTCGCGGGTAGACGTCGTACTCGTAGTAGGTGGCGTTGGTGGGCAGTTGACCCTCGTAGTTGTAGAACTGGCCACCGGCGAAATTGGACTTCCCGCCGCTCCAGGAGTACCAGCCACGGCTGGTCGGGAACCCCTTGGCGGACCAGCCCGAGCGGGCGGTGCGGGCGTCCGCGCAGCGGCTCATGGTGCAGGAGCTGTAGACCGCCGCCGACGCCGGGTCGGTCAACCGGGGGGCGACCACGGACGCGCCGACCAGCGCGGCGGCGACCATGGCGAGGAGCAGGGCGACGCTGGTGGTACGCCGGCGGATCGCGCCGAGCGTGGCCAGCGGGGACACGAGGGTGGACACAGGCTGCCTCCAGACCATCCAATCCATCGATCCGCGTGATTGTCGGACCAGGACCAGTCTCACCGTTGCCGGTCGACGGCGACAGCCCTTGCCGCCCCAACGTCGCCACAATGCTCGGTGAACCCCGGACGACCCTCTCCCCTCCGGAGGCCCGGCCCCCCTCGTACCCCCGGGCCCGAATGGGTGTGACCGCTTCGCTGCGGCGTCACGTCGGCGTGGCGGCGGCCAGATCGGTTACCCGTTGTTAGCGTGGGACGCGAATCCGTGACCAGGGAGGGGTGGTATGTCCGACGCCCCCGACGGCAGGCCGAGACCGGCGGAGCCGCGGCGGCACTGGGCAATCCGCGGCCTCACCGCCACCCGCGACACGAGCGTCCGCAGTTGGCGGTGGTGGGCGCGAAACTGGGATCGACTGGTGGCGGCCCTCCAGGACGAGGAGCCGGTCGGATTGGCCGCGCCCGCGACGCCGTCCGGCCCGCTCGTCGAGCAGCGCACCGCGCCCCGGCAGATCGTGGTGCCCGCCCAGGGTTACGTGTACTCCTTCCACATCCGCGCGACGTTCGCCTGGTCGTCGACGGTCAGCCTGCGCGCCGAGGTGCTGACCTGGTACGCCGACTACTTCATGCCGCAGGCGATCCAGCGCCTGACCCGGCTCGCAGCCGACACCGCCCGGGAGTTGGCCCCCCACCGTGCGGCGGAGCTGGAGATGCACCTGCAACAGACGCTCGCCGCGCAGGGCCCCTGGCGCTACCAGCGGGGCGACCTTGAGGTCAGCTGCGCGCCGGACGTCGCCGTCCGGCTCGACGAGCACATCAGGCGAGCCGTTCAGCCACAGATCGACCGGCTGGTCACCCTCGAATGCCGCCTCGAAGAGCACCTGCGGCAGGCGCGGTACGCCGAAGAGCTCAGCCGCCAGTGGGTGGCGATCCTGGACGACCACCTGGCGGTGGCCGGCGGCGACCCGGACCTGGCCGCCGCGCGCCAGCACATGCTCAGCAGACAGCGCGACGCCGTCCGGTGGATCGACGAACTGCTGGCCCAGCGCCGCCGCCCGCAGCAGGGTCAGTTCGCCTCGCCGACCGTCGCACCCCGACCAAGTGGCCTCGACACCGGTGGTGACCTGCCGGGTTGAGGCCGCCCAGCGAGCAGGCTCGTTACCTCGGCTCCCGCATCCAGGTCTTCGGGTCGGTCACGAAGATGCCCTTGCCCTGATGCCTCCGGATCACCCGCAACGCTTCCAGACGGACGTAGACCATTTGGATTGTTGATGAACTGACGTCGAAGCGATCAGACATGTCAGCGATCGAGGGCAGCTTGTCCCCCGGCTTGACCTTCCCGCTGCGCAGGTCCCCGATGATCTCGTCCGAGATCCGGATGTAGTCCGGTGTCTGTGGCATGGCACTCCTTGCGTGGCACGCCAATTTGATCACGACACGCACCGGCGAGACAACTATGCGTTGCGACCGACAACTTAGGCATATATGGTTATGTAAGAGCTGCTCCTCGCGTGGCAACGAGTTCGGCTCATCCCCTGGTCGAGGCGGGTGCGTGTGCCCGTCCCGACCCACCGGACTGCTCTGCTGTCGTACCGCCGAATGGGGCTGCGGCGGCGGAGCGGGCGGGTCGCCCGCGGCCCTCGAGCGGACGGCCCGCCCTTCCCGACCCACCGCACGGACCTTCCGCGCTCCCGCCTGCCCTCAGAGAGGACCGCCGTGGCTCAGGTGTATCGAGGTGGCCAGCCCTACCCCGCCGGCTACCCAGGCCGGTTGACGCCGCACGAGGTGCGGACCCGCGAGTTCGCCACGTGTCGGCGCGGCGTCGACCCCGATGAGGTACGCGAGTTCCAGGCCCGGGTGGCCGACGAGCTGGCCATGACCAACGAGACGGTACGGCTGCTGAGCCAGGAGAACGACCGGATCAAGCGGGCGCTGCGCGACTGGCAGACCATGCACGCCCGGGAGTGCCCGCCGGCCCAGGAGCAGAGCCGCAACTCCGGCCACTGGTGACCACGCGCCCCTCGCCCGGCGACCTGCTCGTCATCGACGGCCGAGCATCGGTGCAGTTCGCCGGGGATCGCGCGCTGACCTTCCGCGTCGTCTCGGTCTGCGACCAGCCGACGTACGAGGGTTGGGTCTGGTTGACCGGCTACGTCCTCAACCGCCGAGGTAACGCGACAGCCAGACGCGAGGTCTTCGTCCAACTCGCCGGCCTTCGCCGCGCTCCGGCACCCGCTGCGTCAACTCCGGGCAGGGTGCGTCTCGCTGGGCCTACCCGCCGAAGCTCAGCGCCTGCCGCAGATCCGCGTCCAGGCTCTCCTGGTACTGCGGATCGGGCTCGGCCCCGGCAGCACTGAGGACGGTGCTGAAGAAGCATCTGGCGCCAACGGTGAGGATCACGCGGAAGATGTCCGTGTCATCGAGACCGTGAGCGCGCAGGTCCTCAACGTCGGCCTCGGTGACGGAGTTCGCATCCGCCGCGACCTTGCCGGCGAAGTTGACGACGGCGACCTCCTGCGCGGAGAGACCGGCGCTGCCGTGGTCCGACGCGATGGCGGCGACAGTCGGCGCGTCGAAGAACTTGTCGCGCAGAAACTTCCCATGTGCCAGACCGCAGTAGGAGGACTTGAGGGCCCGGGCCGCGGCGAGGGTCGCCAACTCATAGCGGCGCAGCTCCATCCCGTCCTTCACCGCGCCGTTGAGCTGCTGCCACGCCAGGTACACCGCCGGGTTGTGGGCGAACAACCTGGTGTAGTTGGGCAGGTAGCCCATCGCCTTTGTGTCGGTGTCGAACATCCGCTCGGTGTCCGGGGACCGCTCTGCCTGCCGTAGGAAACTCATCCGGCTCCTCCCTGTTCGGACCCGGACGGTACGCCGTTGGGGCTGCGGACGCTGTCGGGAAAACGGCCGTGCGCGGAGGGTCGAACGCTGCCCGCGCTGAGCGCGGTCTCCAACGTCGGCTTCGGGGCATTCCCGTCCGACCTTCTATCACGGCCTACCCGCTGGCGGTGCTGCCTGCCGACCGTTTCCGTTCATCTCGGAAGCCTCAGGAGTCGCGGTCGCCTCGTCCCGGAGGATGTCGTCGAGAAGCTTGATGATCTCTGCGGCCTCGTGCTCTTCCAAGGGCTGCCCGACTCGGCCGCTACGGCGCAGGGCTTCCTCCAGTAGGGCCGCCAGACGCTCGACGTTTGACCGTTCCTCCTTGAGGACGAATTGGTCGAGGACGTTGGCAAGCTCCTGGTCGGTGAGGCGGAGGGCCGCGGGCGCCAGTGGGCTCAGGCGTAGGCGATCGATCAGAGCGACCCAGCGTTGAGTCAGCTGGTCGGTCAGTTGGATCCGCCGAATCCGCAGCTCGTGTTCGCTCTCTTCCCGGAGCCGCTGCAGGTGGACGTGCCGGAGTTCTGCCTTCACGTCCTCGTCGAGCTTCACCCGCACCTCTGGCCTGCAGTGCAATACGACACCCTGACGCTCATAACGTCGACGAGCTCGAGAGAGCTCACGGTTGAGCTGAATCTCCAGGGCGCCTGCCTGGTGAGGATGGAAATGTCGAGCGAGGTCCGCCGCCTTGTGTTCGACGTCGCGACGGGCGAGGTCCGCGAACTGCAGTGACCATGCGCCGAGCTGATCCTCCCTCAAACCTTCCGAGTACCAGGTAAGAGCCACGTGTATTTCGAACGAGAAAACATGACCCCGAGCTGGCACGATGACCGGCCTGGGGTGGCGGCGGCGTTGGGTGAGGTCGGGTGCCGGCGGTCGGTCCCAATAGCTGAACGCCGCTCGAAAATGGGTCAGCAGGCGGCGAACGGGGCCGGCGCCCTGGGGAGGTTCAGATTGGGGAGGAATCTGGTTATCGGCGGTCACAGTGGCTCCTGGATCAGGCGAGGGAAGTGGATGTCGTTGGGGCCTTGGAGAGCCAGTAGTTCAGCCGGGAGCGGATCGCGGGTTCAGCGGCAAGCCTCATCGCGAGCGCTCGGACCGGCTCCCTGAGCCGTGCGTCGCTGGCGCCACTGCGTAACCAAGCCGCGAGGCGCCGCCACGCGGCGACGGAGCATCCGGGATCGAGGAGTACGACTCGCCACAGCGTGGCCACCCGATCGACCATGGATGGCTGGGCCTCCAGGAGAGCCACGAGCTGATCAACTCGCTCGGTGAGTGGCTCCTCCAGCCAGTTCAGGAAGGCGAGGGTGGCACCAGCGCGGAGAGTCACGCCGTCGCTTTCGAGCCACCAGGAAAGGACGTTGATCGTCCATGCGCTGCCATACTTTCGAGACAGATTATCGATCGCGTCCGTGACGGTCCAGATGGACGACGCGTTGGCATTTGCTGCCACGGCAGTGAGGGCGCGTGCGGTCTGGAAGGGGTGCCGTGGCGTGTAGCCCATCCCCCACACCATCGCTGCGGTGTCTCGTTCGAACGCCGACCTGGAGTGGGCGAGCCATTCGAGCTTCTTACCCACGTCTGCCCTGACCTGAGAGCTCACCGTCAAGCCAACCGGCACCGCACCGTCGAGGTTTGCGGCGGAAGCCATGGCGGCTGCGGCTGCCTTCCGCCTCCCGCGCCTTCGATCCCTCGCCCATCGCCGAATCACCTCCTCGTAGACCTGCTCAAAGTCATGAGTGGCAAAGATCGCGGCGGCGACGGCGGCGCAGTTGCTGAACCCTGGGGCGGGATGGGCGGCGAGTTCGTCGATCCATTCGATGAGGGCCGGACGGGTGTTGTCGAAATCGTTCCAGGCAACGTCGAGGATCGCCCTCACCATCTCGGGCTTTATATGGGCCACTCTCGCCTTCGTATGCGGAGACTCTCCCTCCATGGCTCTGTCGTGCCAGTCAGCTCCGAGTTCCTGACCCAGCAGGGCCGGCATGTCGTTGAGCAGGGCGGGTCGGCCGATGGCCGGCTCATTGAAGAGTCGATCGAGTTTTCCGAGCAGCAGACCAGCACCCTCTGAAACCCGCGCCATGGATTGTCCAGCGAACACAGCGTAGGCGATCCGCAGCGCTCGTCTATGTTGTGCGGGTCTGTTCTGAAAAACCGGTGCTTTGTCGTCGGGCAGCAAGAGGATCTGCCGCGCCTTATCGCGGTACCGCTTGTTCTCAGATGGCAGCAGCGCAACGAAACCATGAGCGTCTGCCGGGAGTTCACGCGCGATCGTTTCCGCGTGCAGGACGCACTCACCCGGTCTCGTCAGCAGATCAATTAACCTGCTCACCTCTGGTGTGATCATCTGGACCGTGTACGCTCTCCCGCAACTGCGATCACAATCGATGCAGTTGCCAACGCATTTCTCTCTGAGGTAATACAAGAGATGCTGACGGAAGACCTCTACGCGCGAGACTGATGAGTGGTGGAACACCTCCGCCCGATGGAGGGACGCCTCGGACTCCTCCGTGTCACGAATTATGACCCCGCTACATTCGTTCTCGTGAAACGCCGCCTCGATAGATCGGACGGCGCTCCGGACCTGCCGACCGCCAACCTTGATGATGTAACCAACACCCTTCTCCAGAAAATCGGGCTGCTCACGGATCAATCGGACGTCGTCCAATCCGGGAGGCATCACGATCTCCATGACCTCGTCGGATCCAATATGCTCTGCGAGAGCGACGCAGGCGACCGTCGAACGACCGCTGCCCACTGGTCCAGCAAGTCCCACTACTGGGTAACGACGCAACCGATCCTGCAACTCACCGAAGTGGGCTGGGCGCACGAAGGTGTGACGCCTCGCGGTCAGGTCGCTGATTCGGTCGGCGAAGAACCTCGGCTTCGAGTTGCCCTGCCCTAGATTCAGATTTCCGATGACCGTCGCCCGATCGCCGAACGCACTGGGACCAGCGTTGCTCAAGTCCTCGATCCGGAACCCACTGCCCCTGCGTGACGTGAAGGAGCGAAGGGTGGGATTAGCGCGAATGAAATCGTCGGGCGAGTCGCGATCATCATTCCGCTCGTCGGATACATCTGTCGGGCCTTCCGAATCGCGATGGCCTCTGTCATCCGAGTTCGCCTCGCGCTGCGTACCCTGCTCTGGAACAGCTCGCGACTCCGCTGAATCTGGGCTCTGCGGCGCAGCCGGCGCAGCCGAATCGGCGGCTGGCTCGACCGCCGGCGCACCCGCCTGCACCGCCCCTGTTGCGGACTCCGGGCTCACTGTCGCCCCTGCCGATGAGCTTGTGCATCCCCCGTGCCCCACGCTCGGCCATGGTCACCGAAGACGCTCGGACCGTGGTTGACTACCGAGCCGAAGGCGAATCGGCTGCCACTCGTCGGCTCGGCCCCGGCTCGCTCGGTTCCGCCCAGGTCAGTCCGAGGGGCTGGTGTCGAGGCGTCGACAGATGCGATTGGCGCCGCGTTGACGTTCTCATCGGGAATGAAGATCCAGGCCTCATCGCCGAACGACTTGACGCGAACGCTGACCCGACCGTAACGCTCCTTCCGTATCCCGCTGTACGACTGGCTCACCACGTCCTGATAGATCGTTGAAGACACAATCATCGCTACCGCCGCCTCGGGGAACGAGGCTAACGCCTCCTTCAGCGCGGGCGCCTCCACCAGGCGAGCCGCAGTCACCACTGCTGATCCGGCGTAACCGTTCTCGGTCCTCGTCACAAGTCCCTGATGGAACGCGACCCGCATCCGCACCTGCGCATGCGCGCCGGCATCGCGATTGTGGTCGCGGAGGATCCGGTCGATGGCGGGTACGAGGTCGGCAACAAGCCGAGGCTCGGGCGTCCCGAGGGGAAAGAGCGCGAGTTCCCCATCCCCGGATGATTGGATCTCCCAGCCGTCCCGGTCCAGGCCGCACTGCTCGGCCGCCCTTCGCATGAGCGGGCGGAAGTTCATCTGGGCGTTGATCTGGCCGGCGTCGTCGTGCCGGCTGTAGCTCTCCATGTCGACGAACATGATCAATCTGCGGTCTGGCTGCAGCGTTGCCATTTTGCCTCCGCACGCTCGGCGCTCCTGGTCATGTCACTTATAGCGATGGCCAGCCGTGGGAAACCCGTCGAAGTACGGGTTGTCAGGAAGTAGCTGAGCATGTGTCGGATACGCGAGATCCCATATTCCTACGGACGTCGACGGCACCCCGTTGCCTTCACTGGATGCATGACCACCTCATCGCGCCATGTGAAACACCGCCGGTCCGACATGGAGGTAGATCGGGCACTCGCCGCGACCCGACTACACCAGGACGCCATCCGACACGCCGATGCCAAGATCTCTCGGCTGTTCGCCTTCCACGGCTCGGTGGTGGCGCTCATTGTCAGCAAGGCGCCCGCGGTCTTCCACCTCATGGATTCCCCCGTCCTGTCCATCGTCGTCTCCGGGGTTGGCTCGCTCTTCGTGATCACTCTTCTGATCGCGGCGCGACACCTCGCCATCGGCTTCCGACCACAGACGTCCGGCCCCCGCTCGCCCAACAGGTTCGGGTTCCCAGCGCAGCCGACCGCCCGCATCGAGCCGCCACGCCTCGACGCGGGTCGGGAGGCCATCGAAGCATGGTCTCTGGCAACAGTTCTCGCGAACATCGCACTCAGGAAGCACCGGCGGGTGCAGGCGGCTGTGCCATGGAGCGTGGTGGCGAGTTGCGCCGCCGCAGTTTGGCTGGCCATTGCCCTGATGAGCGATTGAAAGAGGCAGTGCGGGCCTTCTCCCAGGATCCGCAATCAGAAATACTTGCATCCGTTGACTGCCCGTGCCTCATCCGACATGAGCAGGGTTGCCCGCCGACGAACGGGGTGCTGAGGTGCGACGCGACTACGAGCAGCCGCCGACTAGCCTTCGCTGGCCTCCTGGCACGCTGCTCGCGTGTCTCAGCCCGAAGACAAGAGCCAGCCTTCTCACGTTGGGAACAACCGTCTCGGTTAAAGCCGGGGACCACATCTTGCGGGAGGGAACCACCGGTAATCACTTGGTACTGCTCAGGGAAGCCGTAACAAAGGTAACCGTCAACATGGCAGATGGCCGTCAAACGCTCTTGGCGATCCGGGTCTCCGGTGACCTGGTCGGCGAAATCTCCGCGCTCAATGACACCCCACGGACGGCGACGGTCACGACGTGCGGTGCGGGATTGGTCACCGTCATCTACAAGCGAGAGTGGTATCCATTTCTACACGACCAGCCGGAGGCGGCGCTTGCCCTGGCGAGGACCACCGCGGCGCGCTTCCGGTGGGCGAACCGCCGCCGAGTCGACTTCACCGCCTACCCGGCAAAGATCCGCCTGGCACGCGTTCTGGCCGAGCTCTCGACGGCGCACGGTGAGCCCATCAGCGACGGACGCACCGTCGGTGTGGCGCTGACTCAGCCGGAGTTGGCGTCACTCTGCGGTGCTGCGGAGCCTACGGTCGAGAAGGCCCTCCGCGAACTGCGGCACGCGGGAGTCATTCGGACCGGCTACCGGCAGATCGTCGTTCACGATCTGGCGCAGCTGCAACGTGTCGGCCACCTGGGAGACAGCGGTCCACACTGGTCTGCAGGTGCCAACTGACCCCCGTGCGGCTCACCGACACCGGCCAACCCGAGCTGCCGAGCGGTCGATCATCCGGTCCAGCCGAACCGCCACCTCACCCTGCCGACTGGGGCGCGCCTCCCTCGTGCTCGCCGGTTGAGGCCGCCAGGGCGACGTTCACATCCGCTACAGGCTGTTGACGGCCTGGGAGACGCGCAGCACGGCGTCGGCGACGGCGGTCACCGTTCCGGCGCCTGCCAGCAGGGCCGGTAGCAGGCCGCGGATGCCCTCCACGTTGGGGCGGGGCTCGGCGGCGTACGCCGCAGCCGTGCTCGCCAACTGGGTCAGCCGTTCGGCCTCACGAACCTCCGTCCGGTGCTTCGCGATCTCGTCGACCAGGGCAGCGACGAGCCCGGAAAGGTCCGAGCCTCGACTGAAATCGTTGCTCCGGTTGTGCACCTGCGCGTGGTCACCGAAGACGTTCGCCTCACCGTTGATGTCGCCGCTGAAGTTGAACTGACTCACTGACTCGTCCTTCCGGGTCGCCCGCTGACCGGGTCTGCGGGACACCAACCGATCAGTCCGTCTGGTCGTCGCGATCGACATTCGTCACGCGTCCGTGGCTTCCGAAGATGTTGCCCCGGCCGGACACCTCTCCGATGTTGGTGATGTTGTTGATGATCCGCTGCTTTCCGGCGGCTATCTCGGACGTGTCGATGCCCTTGTCCGTCAGGAACGCGACCAGACAGTCGATCACTCCGCGCTGCATCCGCAACAGACAGTCGCGCACATCGGCGACTTCGAAATAGCTCTCGATGCTCGTGCTGGCCGCGAGTTCCCGGGCGCTGAACGGCGCCCCGTAGTCGTAGCGTCGCCCCTCCTGGAGCGCCTCGTAGTGCTGCTGCGTCCGCTCCTCGTGCGCCTCGGCCAGGTCGATGCCCCGGTCCGAGCGCAGGAACAGCTGGGCAAGGTAGGTGCGCCACGCCGCGAGGGCGAGGGCCGAGGTGGTCGAGCGCCCGTGAAGCGGGCTCAGATCCTCCCCGAACAGGCCGTAGAAGCCGGTGGCGGGCGCGGAGTCGCGACGGACGGGCGGCAGCACGAAGGCGGCGAACTCGCAGGACAGAATGCCCTGGTCGAGGGTGTAGCGGGCGAAGAGGGTGACGACGATCTGGCCACCGACGAGGCTCTTCGCCAGACACACGTACGTCCTGGCCTGCTCCCCCGGCGCGTCGCTGCCCAGATCAACCCAGGAGGTCTCCAGTCGGGACGGCGGGCGCACCTCGTCGGGATGGAACAGGCCCTCACAATCCGGCAGCACGTCCCCCCGCACGTAGATCCGCTTGGTGACCTCGATGTCGCTGAGCCCGAGCCGTGACCGGGCGAGCCGGATCAGATCGTCGTGCAGGTCGCGGATGGAGAAGGTCGCGGGTGGCCGCGTACCGTCTTGATGCTTTTCTCGACCGCGGGTGACGTCGATGGGTGGCAGGGCCCAGCGGCCGATCTCGGTGCCGCTGCCGACGAACGGGTTGTCCGCGGCAACCTCGAAGACGATCATGTTGGCGTCCTGCAGGGCGGCGAGCTCGTCCTCCAGCTCGGACTCGACCTCTGGCGCCTGGGCGGCCAGCGCCTCCTCCTCCGCCATGGCGCCGATCGCCGCCGCGCGGGTCTCCTGGAGGCTGAGGAAGGTGGTGCGCCAGCCGACCCCGCACGCCACCGCGATGAGCGGCAGCGTGAGCAGCGCCGTCACCGGCCCGTCACGCCAGAGGAGCAGGATGCCCAGCCCGACCAGACCGAGTAGCGCGTAACGCGTCATCGCGACCGCGTCGTACAGCCTCCGCCAATGGGCGTCGGCGGCCTGGGCGTGGCGCACCAGCGCGACCGCGTCCACCCCGAAAGAGGGACACCATGCCTTCGGGTTGTCGAGGCTGTACAGCAGCAACACCTGTGCCGCCAGCGGCGGACGCAGATGCATGGCGCAGCACATCTGCCGGCTGGCCAGGTCCTTCGGCACCGAGGGCAGCGTCGACCCTCCGCCGCTACGGCCGCGCAGTGGGTCGGCAACGTCTTTCGCACTGACACTTCTGGGAATGGACGGTGCCATGTCGAGACAGTAATTCCCGCCCTGTCAATTCGCTGTCCTCGATCTTTCAGTACCGGACCGCAGCGGGGGAATCCCCGTCCAGGCCCACATCTGCAACGCGTGCCGGTCGACGAGGTCGATGTTGAGCTGTCGGGCCATCTGGATGCCGTCGCCGGCGGTGAAGAAACTGTTTGTCACGAGTAGGCAGATCTCGCCACCGTGGATCACCCGGCAGGTGCCGGCGAACCGCTGGATCGCGGCGCTGCCCACCCGGTTGGTGACGCTCTGCCGCTTGCACTGCACCACGACGCGTCGGCCGTCGGGGGCTGCCGCGGTGACGTCGGCTCCCCGGTCAGCGGAGCCGCCGCACACCCGCACGTCGCGGAACCCGGAGGCGATCAGGAGCCGGGCGAACCACTGCTCGAATTCGGGGCCGCTCATCGTGTCGGTCACCGCTATCAGCCGGTCCCGTTGGGCCTGGTCGGCCCGCTCGCGGGCCCGCTGCTTCGACACCATGACAACCACCGCGACCGCCGTCGCGACGACGACGCTCACCAGCAGCGCGGTCCAGTATGGATGGCGGCGCACGACGTCGACGACCGCGCGCAGGAGCACGAAGGCGACGACGGCACCCAGCGCCAGCAGCCAGCCGTTGGCCGAGCCGCCGCCACCGGCCACGCGGCGGACCGTCGACCTGCGCCGAACACTGCCGGCGCGCCGCCGTCGGTAGTGCGCCCGAACTCGCGCGCCGCCCTTCCTGGTGTGTGACCTGACGTACGGCACGAGGCACCTCCCCGGTCGAGGAAGCCCCAGTGTGGCGGCCGCGTGCGACACACCGCGCAGCCGATCGCCGAGGATGTCAGGTACCCGTCAGCTGTCGTGCCACATGGGGGCGCTGCGGTTGACGGTCCGCACGACGATGGCCGGCTGGGCGAGGACGGCGACCAGCCGTCGGGACGCCGCGACCGCGAGCGGGCCCCACGTCTGGTCCTGGATCACCGTGTGGCACAGCTGAAGTCCCAGCTCGGCCAGCTCGCGTCGGCCCAGCTCGATCCGCCGCGGATGGTCCCGTCGCCCGGCCAGCACCGCTCGGATGCGGCGGCGCAGTTCGGCCTGTTCGTCGGTGTTGCGGCGCATCACCTCGACCGACCAGCGCCACGTCTCGGCGAGGAGCAGCAAGTCGACCCGGTCGGGCGGTTGATCGGCGAGGAGCAGCTCGTGATGGCAGACGACCAGGGCCGTGGCGGGTTCACCGGCGTCGACGAGCATGCTGGCGAGCAGGCCGGCGCCGACAGGTGCCGGCTCCCCGACGTGCTGGTCGGCGGCGGCGCGCAACAGGTCCAGGTGAGTGCGCGCCGCTTCGGCGTCCCCGTTGACGTGGTGCAGGACGGCCAGGAACTCGTGTGCTGCCGGGCGGGTCGCGGACGCAGACCCCGGCGTGACGTCGGTGGCCGCCCGATCCAACTCCTCGGCCGCGGCGATCAGCTGGGCCGCCGGCGCGTCGTCCGCGATCAGCTGGGCGAGCCGCTGCCGCTGCACGGTCAACGGCGTCGGCTCGGTCGGTGGTGGGATGAGCGCCAGCAGGTTCGCCAGTCGGGTCCATTCCCCCGCCGCCGCCCCGGCCAGCAGTGCTCGGCGCAGCGCCGCGACGGTGAGGTCGTCGGCGTGCCCGACGCTCGCGGCCCGTGCCTGCGTGACGTCGGCGAAGACGCCGAGCGCCTCCGGCCAGTAGCCGGCGCGGGCAAGCTCGACGCCGAACTCCTCCTGCAGCCGGCTGCCCCGTCGCGCGCTCACCGCCCCCGCAGCGAGTCGGCTCTGCAGGCGTCCATGCCGGAACCGGTAGGCTCCCGCGCCGTCGCGCAGCAGACCGACGGCCTCCGCGTACGCCAGGAAGGCGAGCAGCCGGTGGGGCGTACGGCCACGGACGGCGAGGATGGCACGGGTGAGGGCGAAGCGGATCCACGCCGCGCCGCCTTGCCGGTGCAGCCACCAGCCCAGCCCGAGCCCCACCCCGGCCCAGATCAGCGCCGGCAGCGGCGGCACTGCGGACAGCACCCCGGTGAGACGCAGCGCCGCGACGACGACGAGCAGCCGAATGACGCCGGTGGCCGCGCTGGCCAGTGCGGAGGCGACGCTCGCGGCGCGGTCGGCTTCGACGGTCTCGAGCACACTGGTCGCCCCGAGCTCGGGGGCCGATGCGGCGACGTCCACCCGCAGTCCAGCCTGGACCGCCGCGAACACCCCATTCAGCAGACCGACCACGACGGCGGCCCGGACCGGGTCGGGCCACGGTGGCAGCCCCGGCACCTCGTCCAGCAGCGCAACCAGTTGCGGAGTGGGCGCGGAGGCCGTGAGGAAGCCGAACGTGAGCAGTGCCAGGAAGGCCCCGCCGAGCAGCGCGCCGGGCAGCCCTTGGCGAAACGCCCGGAGCCCGCCGACGAACGCCACCCGGCGGGGTCGTTCTCGACCGACCCAACCCGAGCCGCTGACCACCGCTGCGGCGTAGGCCAGCACAAGGGCCGTGATCGCCAAGGCGTCCGTCGTGTAGACCAGATAGCCGAGGAAATCCCGGGTCGGTGCGTGCGTCACCAGCTGCGCCGTCGCCGTGAGCGCATCCGCGGAGAGGGTCAACGTCAACCACACCGCCGCCGCCGTACGCGCAGCGGCGACGGCCGCCCAGAACGAACCGGACAGCGCGTTGGGCAGCTGCCACCAGCGGAACTCCCGGACATCGAGCGACTCCAGGTGCGCGGCGAGGAACGTCAGGTAGCGCCGGGCGGTGTCGGGTTCCCAGCGCCGCAGCCCCTGCGCCCCGCGGCGGGACCGCAACGCGGCGTCCACAGCCCTGGTCAGCAGGTCGTCCTCGACGGAGCGCTGGCCCCGCTCCCGCGCCAGCGGCACGAGGTCCCGAGGATCGGTGCCCGGCTGGTCGAAGGCGCTGCGGGCCATCGCCACCATCAGTGGGGTGGACAGCGCGGCGGTCAGCTGGGGGGCGTCCCCGATCGTGGTGACGACGGTGGTCCAGTTGTCGACCTGATGCAGCGGGGCCGCGTCCACCAGGTAATCGGCGACCTCGGCGGGCGCCGGTGGTTCGAGCATGACCACGGCGGTGCCGCGCAGCTTCTCCCCCTGGGTCAGGTAGCGCTCGTAGACCGAGGTGCGGCAGGTGAGGACGAAACGCTGCGTCGGCAGCGCGTTGAGCTCGTCCAGGCAGGCGATCAGCCGATCCTCGGGCACCTCGTCCAGTCCGTCGAGGACGGGTACCACCAGGTCGGTCTCGATGAGGTCGCGCAGCACGGCGTCGCGGCGTGGGTGGCCGGCCGCGAGCTGCGGGTAGCGCCGGGCGATCCATTCGACCAACCAGTCGTGGAAGCCCTGCCGGTCGGGATCCCAGGAGTCGGCCGGGACCAGCGTCGGGACGGGTGCGTCCGGCTCGCGGTGCACGGGCAACTCCCGGGCCATTCGCAGCGCGAGGATCGACTTGCCGGAGCCGGCCGGCCCCAACAGCAGCAGCCGACCGGAGGGGACGCGACGGTAGCAGCTCCACAGTGGCCCGTTGCCGCCGGCGAGGTCCACCGGCACGGCGGCGCTGGATCGGCCGATGGCCCGCCAGGAGGGGAGGAACCGGTCGGGGGCGGTGCGCCACCGCACCGGCAGTGGGTACGGCTCGTCGACGGTCCGCAGCAACGCCTCGTCTGTCGGGTCGCGTCGGATCAGCTCCACGAGTTCGTCGGCGGCGGCGCGCCGGTGCGCGGCGACCTCGGTGAGACCCGCCGTTCCGGTGCGGAAGAGCTGATCCAGCAGGACGTAGACGGCGATGATCCCGGCGACGACGCCCCAGGTCCAGTTGACCTTCTCGAAGTCGTACCGCAGCCACACCCACGCCGTGCCGCCCGCGGACAGCGCGGCCACCACGCCCAGCGATCCCCACTTCCACCCGCGACGACGCACCGCACGATTGTGGTCGACCCGCGTCCGCCCGGAAACCCCGTCCACGTCGGGCTTCCGACACCGCCACGTTCAACTGGCGGGCGTCCACGGCGTGATGGAGGTGGCCGCTGCCCGACCGCGTCAGGTCCGGCGGGTCGCCAGGATGGCGAGGGTTTCCCGGCGCACCTCGTCGACCTCGTGCACGAGGCGGCGGTGGGCGAAGCGGACCACCAGGATCCCGATGGCCGCCAGGAGGGCGTCGCGGCGCAGGTCGATCTCCCGCTGACCAGGGTTGCCGTGGGTGGTCGCCCCGTCGAGTTCGATGTTGACCCGTTCCCGCTCGGCGAACATGTCGAGGTACACGGTGCGCCGCCCGACACGGACCGGCACCTGCCGGTGAAACGCCGGCATTCCGGGACCGGTGAAGACGTGCTCGTGCCCCCAGATTTCCAACGGGCTGCGGCAGCCGTCGGCAAGCCTCGTCAGCAGATGCCGGAACGCCGCCCGATCGATCAGCTTGGGCACCCGCTCCAGTGCTGCCGACAACCGCTCGGGTGTGGTCAGCCGGTCGTTGACCGCTCGGATCACCGGCGTCCGCCGGTCGGCGGGCGACAACGTCGGCCAGCAGTCGACGAGCGACTGTTCGAGGCGGGTGACCCTCAGCCCTCGCCGGACGACCACCTGCGGCGGCTCGATGGTGAGGCTCCGGCGTCGATGGACGATCACTCCAGGCCGACTGCGCAGACCGGTGCTCGCTGGTGCGCTCAGGTGCACGAGGTCACCGACCGCCTGCGGGTGCAACCCCCACACGGCGAGCGCACTGAGATGACTGAGCGCGCCGTTTCCGCCAGCCCAGGCGAGAGCAGCCCGCAGACTCAGGGCACTGTCGAGTCGACTCAGGACCGGGGCACCGGGTCGCCCACCGACGAGGTGCGCCGCCACGAACACCTCGGGCAGCACCCGTACCAGTTCGCCGTTGCGACAAGCCTGCCGAACCGTCCACGACGGCACCACCTGCCCGGCCGCCCCGAACGTCACCAGACCCGCGCCACGTTCGACGAGTTCCCGAAGCACCAGGTTCACGCACAGAACCGTGAAGCCCCACCCAGCCCTCCGCAAACACACCAGCAGGCCCTCTGTGGACAGCCGCCACCCTGTGCACAACGCCCCACCACGGCCCCGGTGGGCTACGTCAGGTGATCGGTGGCAGTTGAGGAGGGCTGGCGTCGGCGTGTCGAGTCGCTCAGCTGCCAACGATCATGAAACGCAGGCTCAGGACGGGACGTCGCGGTGGCGGAAGGCGGCCACGCCGACGGCGAGCAGGGCCGCGGCCACCGCCGCCAGCACCACCAGGGGAAGCGCCGCCGGGTGGACGGCGGGCACGGCCGGCACATGGGTGTACGGCGAGACGTTGAGCGCGGCCTGCGGCAGCTCCAGCACCGCGCCGAGCTGCCCGAGGAGCAGGAAGACCAGCAGCGCCGTCCAGGACAGCACCACCGACCAGCGGGGCAGCAGCCCGAAGAGCGCTGTCACCACCCCGGCGACCACGAGCAGGGCGGGCAGGCGCAGCAGCGCGGCGCCGCCCAGCTCGACGGCCTGCCCGAGCGGGTCGCCGATGACGATGCCGTAGCCGAGGCCGGTGGTCACGCCGGCGAGCAGCAGCAGGGCCACCGCGCCGAGCGTCGCGGCGAGCACCTGGGTGCCGAGCCAGCGGGTGCGGCTGACCGCCGTCGCGAGGGCGGCCTCCAACACCCCGTCGGCCTCGTCGCCGCGGACCCGGAGCAGGGCCTGCACGACGTACGCGCCGATGGTCAGCGCGAAGAGGCCGAGCATCGCGGTCAGGTACGCCTTGATCAGGTCGTCCCCGCCGCCCATCGCGTTTATCGCTTCGGCGGCGGCCGGGTTCGCGTCGATCATGTCGTTGAACTCGTCGGCGGCGACACCCATGGGCAGGCCGAGCGCGGCCACCCCGACGGCCCAGCCGAGTAGTGTGCCGCGTTGCGTCCGCCAGGCCAGCCCGGTGGGGCTGAGCAGCAGTGGCGCGCCGGTCGCCGGGCCGCGTCGGGGGGCGATCAGCCCGGCGCCCTGGTCGCGTCGCTCGGCGAGGGCGTACGCCAGCGCCACCCCGGCGAGCAGCAGCGCGACGGGCAGGGCGAGCACCCACCAGCGTTCGCCGTCGAAGGCGCGGACCTGGTTGCCCCAGCCGAGCGGGGAGATCCACGACGGCCAGGCGCTGCGGACCCGGGTGCCGTCGGCGCTCTGCTCGCCGAGCACGTCGCCGGCGGCGCGCAGCACGAAGGAGAGCCCGACGGTGGCGGCGGCGAGCGCGTTGGCGCCGCGCGCGGTGACGGAGAGTTGGGCGGTGACGGCGGCGATCGCGGTGAAGGCGACCCCGACGCCGCCGATCGCTGCCGCTGCCGCGACGGAACCGGCGAGCGGCAGACCGGCACCGACCAGCGCGACCGCGAGCAGCGCGGCGGCCAGTGCGTTAGCGGCGACGATGACGAGCAGCGCGGCGGTCAGCGGCGCGTACCGGCCGACGACGTTGGCGCCGAGCAGTTCGGCGCGGCCGGTCTCCTCGTTCTGGCGGGTGTGCCGGGTCACCGCGAAGGTGCTCAGCAGCGCGACGATCAGGGCCAGCGTCACGTACGTCTCGGCGACCACCACCGCACCGAGGTCGGTGCCGTGGATGGGGCCGTTGAAGGCGCGGGCGACCAGGCTGGACGCCGACGTGGTGGCGTAGCCCAGCCGGGCGTCCTGGTCCGGGTAGATGCCGGCGACGCTGCCGGCGAGGGCGTAGCCGAGCAGGGGCGTGCCGAGGATCCAGATGGCCAGGCGGATCCGGTCGCGACGCAGGACGAGCCGGGCCAGCCGGGTCGTGCCGGTGAGGGCGCTCACCGGGCACCCGCCTGCGGTACGTCGGCCTGCGTGTCGGCGTGCGAGCCCTCGCCGGCCGGAGCAGCACCCGCGGCAGGACCGTGGGCCGGCCCAGCACCCGTGCCAGGAGCACCAGCCGACCCGGCACGGTCGGCGGGACCATCGGCCGACGCCGCAGCCGCGGCGGAGGCGTCGCCGTAGTGGCGCAGGAAGAGCTGTTCCAGGGTGGGTGGCGTGCTGGTCAGCGCGCGGACGCCGAAGCCGATGAGGTGCCCGAGCAGTTCGTCGAGGTGGGCGGGCTCCACTTCCAGGTGGGTGCGGCCGTCGACCTCGTGCACGTCGTGCACGCCGGGGAGCACGTCCAGGCCGGTGACCGGGCGGGCGGTCTCGACGGTCACCGCCGTGCGGGTGAGGTGGCGCAGCTCGGTGAGGGTGCCGGATTCGACGGTGCGGCCCTCGCGGATGATGCTGACCCGGTCGCAGAGCGCCTCGACCTCGGCGAGCACGTGACTGGAGAGCAGCACGGTGGCGCCGGCCTGCTTGACCCGCCGGACCTCGTCCTGGAACACCGCCTCCATCAGGGGGTCGAGACCGGAGGTCGGTTCGTCGAGCACGTACAGCTCCACCGGGGAGGAGAAGGCGGCGACGATGGCGACCTTCTGCCGGTTGCCCTTGGAGTAGGTGCGGCAGCGGCGGGTCGGGTCCAGGTCGAAGCGGTGCAGCAACTCGTCGCGGCGGCGCCGGTCGAGGCCGCCGCGCAGCTGACCGAGCAGGTCGATGGCTTCCCCGCCGGTGAGGTTGGGCCAGAGGTTGACGTCTCCCGGCACGTACGCCAGCCGGCGGTGCAGGCGGACCGCGTCGCGCCACGGGTCGGCGCCGAGCACCTGGGCGTCGCCGGAGTCGCGGCGGAGCAGCCCGAGCAGGATGCGGATGGTGGTGGACTTTCCCGAGCCGTTGGGGCCGAGGAAGCCGTGCACCTCCCCCCGCTCGACGTGCAGGTCCAGCCCGTCGAGCGCCCGGATGGCGCCGAACGTCTTGACCAGGTTGCCGATGGAGATGACGGGCATGGCCCCTCCTGCTGTTGGCTGCTTCGTCGACCACCCTCACTGTACTGACCGTTGGTCAGTGGAATCAACGGTGATCGTGCCCACCGGTCAGGACGTCGCTAGGCTGGCCGGCATGACCGCCGATCCCGCGGACGACACCCGCACCCGGATCCTGCGCGCCGCGCTCGACCTGTTCGCCGAACACGGCTACCAGCGCACCTCGCTGCGTCAGATCGGCGAGCGGCTGCGGCTGACCAAGACCGCGATCCTGTACCACTTCCCGGCCAAGGAGCATCTGCTCGCCGCCCTGATCGAGCCGCTGCTGGCCGACCTGGAGAGGCTGCTCGACGCCGCCCAGGGACAGCCGACCGACCAGGCCCGGTGGACGGTGCTGGAGGGCTGGGTGGACGTCATGCTCGCCCACCGCCGGCCACTCGGCATGCTCTTCCACGACATCGCGCTGGTCGGCCGGGGCGACACGTACCACCGGCTGATGGTGATCGCGATGCGGGCCAACGACCTCATCGCGGGGCCGGACGCCGGGCGTCGGGAGCGGGTCCGGGCGGTGCAGGCGGTGGCAGCCTGCAGCGATCCGATCGTCTTCTTCACCGACGTGTCTGACGAGGTGCTGCGCGCCGACATGCTCGACGGCGTACGCCGCCTGCTGACCACGGCGGCCGCGGACGCCGCTTATCCGCCGGACGCCGACGCGGCGGGCGTGGCCGTGCGCCCTGCGGACCCGGCGGCCGCGGCTCTGGCCCCCGCGAGCCGGCCGGACGCGGCACCGGGCGGCGGGACGGCTGCCCGTCGGCGGCGGCCGGGACGACCTCCGGCGCTGGGTCGGGAGCAGGTCGAGGCGGCCCGGCGGATGCACGAGGCGGGCACCCATTCGGTGGACGCCATCGCCACCGCGCTGGGTGTCTCGCGGGCCACCGTCTACCGGCACCTGACCGCGCCATAACGAGACAGTTCTAAGAACGTTTTGAGATTGTTGTGAGCCGGGGCCTGGCCGGCAGGTGTCAGGCCGCCAGGGTGGCGTAGCGGCCGTTGCGGTCCAGCAGGCTGTCGTGGGTGCCGGCCTCGACGATCCGGCCGTGGTCGAGCACCGCGATCTGGTCGGCGTCGCGGATCGTGGAGAGCCGGTGCGCGATGGTGATCGTGGTGCGGCCCTGGGCGAGCACGTCGAACGCCCGCTGCACGGCGCGTTCGGTCTCGGTGTCCAACGCGCTGGTGGCCTCGTCGAGGACCAGGATGCGCGGGTCACGCAGCAGCGTCCGGGCGATGGCCAGGCGCTGCTTCTCGCCGCCGGAGAACCGGTGCCCGCGCGAGCCGACCATGGTGTCGTACCCGTCGGGCAACCCGGCGATCAGGTCGTGGATCTGGGCGGCGCGGGCGGCGTCCTCGATTTCGGCGTCGGTGGCGTCCGGCCGGGCGTAGCGCAGGTTCTCCCGCACTGTGGTGTGCAGCAGGTACGTCTCCTGGCTGACCACGCCGACGATCGCGGCCAGATCGGCCAGGCGCAGGTCGCGTAGGTCGACGCCGTCGACGGTGATCCGGCCGGCGGTCGGGTCGTGCAGCCGGCTGACCAGCCCGGCGAGGGTGCTCTTGCCGGAGCCGGTCTCGCCGACCAGGGCGAGGCTGGTGCCGGCGGCCACGTCCAGGGTGATCCCGGCGAGGGCGGCGGTGTCGCTGCCCGGGTAGCCGAAGGTGACGTCTTCCAGGCGCAGGTGACCGCGCACCCGGGCGGGGTCGAGGCGGACCGGGTCGGCGGGGTCGGCCACGTCGACCGGCAGGTCCAGGTATTCGAAGATCCGGGCGAACAGCGCCAGCGACGCGGTGAGCGAGACGCCCACGTTGAGCAGGCCCATCAGCGGGCGGAACAGGCCGCCCTGCAGGGCCGTGAAGGCGACCAGGGTGCCGATGCTCAGCGTCCCGGCGGTGCCGGGCAGTCCGGCGGCGAGGTAGATGACCGCCGGTACGGCGGCGAAGATGATGCTCATCGAGGCCATCCGCCAGCGGCCGGCCAGCTCACTGCGCAGCTCCAGGTCGACCAGTCGCTCCGAGGAGGCGGTGAAACGGTCGATCAGCGCGGGGCCGGTGCCGAGGGTCTTGGCGAGCTGTACGCCGCTGATCGAGAGCCCCTCCTCGACGGTGACGTTGAGGTCGGCGAGTTCGCGTTGCCGCTGGGCGGTGATCTCGCGACGCATCCGGGCGACCCGACGGGTCAGCCAGATGGCCGGCGGCAGCACCACGAGCGAGACCAGGGAGAGCTGCCAGGAGAGCGCGACCATGGCGACGGCGGTGGCGACCACCGTGGTGAGGTTGGCCGCGACGGCGGTGGCGGTGGAGGTGACCACCGACTGCATGCCGCCGATGTCGTTGGTGATGCGGGATTGCACCTCGCCGGTGCGGGTGCGGGTGAAGAAGCCCAGCGACTGGCGCTGAAGGTGGCTGAAGACGTCGGTGCGCAGCCGGTGCATGACCCGCTGGCCGACCTGGGTGGAGATCCAGGTCTGCACGACGCCGAGCGCGGAGGTCACCGCCGCGACGGCGACCATGCCGAGGACCAGCCAGACCAGCAGTGTCACGTCGCCCTGCGGCAGGGCCCGGTCGATCACGGCACGCAGCAGGAACGGGCTGGCCATCGCGATGATCGAGGAGGCCACGATGATCGCAGTGACGGCGGCCAGGGCGGGCCGGTGGGGGGTGAACAGGCGACCGATGCGGCGCAGGGAGACCTGACGGGCCTGCGTCTTCTCTTCGGCGCTGACGGTGCGGTGGCCGCGGTCGCGGCCCATCGGGGTGGGTTCCAAGGGGGTGCTGCCTTTCGTCGGCGATATTGCTGAGGTTACCTCATCATGAGGTAGCAACCACATCTCCTGCTACCGTATTCCGGTGACCGAGCACACCGCCGACAGCGCCGACGACGAGAGCCTGGCGGAGACGTTCTGGGCGGTGGCGTCCCGGCTGCGCCGGCAGGCCCGGGACTCGCTGGCACCCTGGGACATCACCCCCAGCCAGTCCCGGGCGCTGCGCGTGCTGACCCGGCACGGCGAGGTGCGACCCGGCACCCTCGCCGAGCATCTGCGCATCGCGCCGCGCTCGGCGACCGAGGTCGTCGACGACCTGCAGACCCGCGGCCTGGTCGAGCGTCGGCCCGACCCGGCCGACCGGCGGGCGACCCTGGTCGCGCTCACCGAGGAGGGCGACCGGGTCAGCACCGCCATCCGGGCCGCCCGCCGGGCCGAGGCGGACCGCTTCTTCGGCCACCTCGACGACACCGACCGAGACGAGCTGGCCCGCATCCTGCGCACTCTGCTCGACTGAGCCGCCCGCGCAGGATCACCTGCGGGTTTGTCGGCCCGATGCGCGGGTAGCCAGCGGCCCGTTCCCACCGGGCCCCGCCACCACCAGTCGGGGAGACCTGACAGGAGGGGCCATGTCTGCCCTGGATCAGCACCGCAACGCCTGATGTGCGGGATCAGCGGGGAGGCACGGTTCGACGGCCGCTCTCCCGACGCGGCGGCGGTCAGCCGGATGTCCGAGGCGATGCGCTCACGCGGCCCGGACGACGAGGGCCTGTTCGCCGACGGCTGGGTGACCCTCGGGCACCGCCGGCTGACCATCATCGACCTGTCCGACGCCGGTGGGCAGCCGATGGTCCGCGACGATCTGGGCCTGGCGCTGGTCTTCAACGGCTGCATCTACAACTACCCGCAGCTGCGCGAGGAGTTGCAGAACGCCGGGTACGCCTTTCACTCCACCAGCGACACCGAGGTGATCCTGGTGGCGTACGCACACTGGGGTGAACGTTTCGTCGACCACCTGGTCGGCATGTTCGCGATCGGGCTGGTCGACCGGGCCCGGCGGCGGCTGATCCTGGCCCGCGACCGGCTCGGCATCAAACCGCTCTACCTCGCCGAGACACCGGGGCGGCTCCGGTTCGCCTCCACCCTGCCCGCGCTGCTGGCCGCCGGCGACGTGGACACCGGCATCGACCCGGTGGCGCTGCACCACTACCTCTCCTGGCACTCCATCGTGCCCGCCCCACGCACCGTGCTGCGCGGCGTACGCAAGCTGCCGCCGGCCACAGTGCGGGTGATCGAGGCGGACGGACGCAGCCGTGAGGAGGTCTACTGGCGGCCCGACTACGTGCGGGAACCCGCCGACGCGGGGATGGACGCCGCCGACTGGCGGACCGCGATCGGCGACGCGCTGCGCGCGGCGGTACGCCGACGACTGGTCGCCGACGTGCCGGTGGGGGTCCTGCTCTCCGGCGGACTGGACTCCAGCCTCATCGTGGCGCTGCTCGCCGAGGCCGGCCAGCGACACCTGCGCACGTTCAGCATCGGCTTCGACAGCCACGGCGGCGAGTCCGGCGATGAGTTCCACTACTCGGACCTGGTGGCCCGCGCGTTCGACACCGACCACCACCGGATCCGACTCGCCGACGGCGACCTGGTGCCCGCCGTCCGACGGGCCGTGCTGGCGATGACCGAGCCGATGGGCAGCCACGACGTGGTCGCCTTCCACCTGCTCTCCGAACAGGTCGCGCAACACGTGAAGGTGGCCCAGTCGGGGCAGGGGGCCGACGAGGTGTTCGCCGGCTACGGCTACCACCAGCCACTGGTCGACGCGCCCCGGCACGGGGCCGCCGAGACGTTCGCCGCCGCGTTCTTCGACCGCGACCACGACGAGCTGCGCCGCATCGTCGACCCGGCGTACGCGCTGGAGCAGGACGCCAGCCGGGACCTGCTCACCGGCCACCTCGGCGCGCCCGGGGCGCAGACCGCGCTGGACGCCGTGCTGCGCCTGGACACCCACCTGATGCTCCCCGACGACCCGGTCAAGCGGGTGGACAGCATGAGCATGGCGTGGGGCCTGGAGGTGCGTACGCCCTTTCTCGACCAGGATCTGGTCACCCTGGCCGCGCACTGCCCACCGGAGCACAAGGTCGCCCAGGGCGGCAAGGGCGTGCTCAAGGAGGTGGCCCGGGAGGTGCTGCCCGCCGAGGTGATCGACCGGCCCAAGGGCTACTTTCCGGTGCCGGCGCTGCGCAACGTGGACGGCCCGGTGCGCGAGATGGTCGCCGAGGCGTTGCAGGCGCCGGTCGCCCGCGAGCGGGGACTGTTCCGCCCGGAGTACGTGGCGCACCTGCTCGCCGAGCCGGACCGGGCGCAGGCGGCGGCCGGGAGCAACAAACTGTGGCAGCTCGGTCTGCTGGAGCTGTGGCTGCAGACGCACGACATCAGCTGAACCGTCGTCCGCCGCCATCGGCGGGCGGTCAGCTGGCGGCGGTGCGGGTGATCAGGTCGTCGAGGACCAGGCGCAGGTCCCCGTCGCGCTCCAGCACCTGCCGCTGCCGGGTCGCGCCGGTGCCGTCCCGGCGGAGCCGGGCGAGTTGCGCCACCACGTACCCCAGGTCGCCGTGGCGCAGCAGGGCCGGGGCGATCACCGCCATCAGTTCGTCGACGAGCGCCCAGGCCGGGCGGGTACCGCCGGCCCGCAGGTCGATCAGCTCGCCGTCGAGGCCGTCGTGGGCGGCCCGCCAGTGCGCCGCGGCGACCAGGCAGTCCCGGACGTTCGGGGCGTCGACCCCGGCGCGGACGTCGTCGGCGAGGGTGGCCACCAGGGACCGGACCAGCGCGGCGACCAGCACCGCGTCGTCCACCTCGGTGCAGACGTCGCCGACCCGCACCTCCACGGTGGGGTACGCCGACGACGGCCGGGCGTACCAGTAGACCATCGCCGCGTCGAGCATGATGCCGGCGGCGATCAGCTCGTCGACGGTGCGGTCGTAGTCGGCGGCGGAGTCGAAGTACGGCGTCGGGCCGATGCTGGGCCACCGCTCCAACTGCATGGAGCGCCAACTGGCGTGCCCGGTGTCGTACCCGTCGTGCAGCGGGGAGTTGGTGGTGATCGCCTGCACCACCGGCAGCCACACCCGCAGGTGGTTGCAGACCTGCACGGCCAGTTCCCGGTCGGGCAGCCCGACGTGCACGTGGCAGCCGCACACCGCCGGGTCGTGCGCCACCGGCCCGTACCGGCGGGACATCGCGTGGTAGCGCGGTTCGTCGGGCACGGTCCGGTGCGGTTCGGCCACCGGGGTGGCGCCGACCGCCACCAGTCGGGCCCCGGCGGCCGTGGCGGCCTCGGCGGCGGAGCGGCGCAGCGCCACCAGGTGCGCGCGCAGCTCGGTGAGGTCGGCGCAGACCGGGGTGACCATCTCCACCATGCTGTGCCGGAACTCCTGGCGGCTCTGGTCGCGGGCGGTGCCGCTCAGCGCGGCGAGCACCCGGTCGGCGACCGGCAGGTTCCGGCCGCTGTCCGGGTCGAGCAGCAGGTACTCCTCCTCCACGCCGAGCGTGAGGATGGACAGGTCGGGCACGGTGTCGACGGCGGTCGGACGGTAGGCCATGACCCCTCCCCATACCCTGCTGCGGCCGGCCGGTGCGTCGGGGTTCCCGACCACCTCTGCGACAAACGCCCCGTCAGGGCGTCGCCAGGGCCGTCGCGCGGGCGGTGAGAAAGGCCCGTTCCGCCGCGTTGTCCGTCAGGGCGACGGCTGTCCGGTACGCCTCGACGGCCTCCCCGCCCCGGCCGAGGCGAGCCAGCAGGTCGGCGCGGACCACGTGGTAGACGTGGAAGCCGAGAAGATCGAGGCGGTCCACCTCGGCCAGCGCCACCGCCGCACCGGCCACCTCGGCGAGCGCGACGGCCCGGTTCAGCGCCACCACCGGGCTGGGGGCGATCGCGGTCAGCTGGTCGTACAGCGCAAGGATCTGCGCCCAGTCGGTGTCGGCGGCGCGCCCCGCGGCGCTGTGCACGGCGGCGATCGCGGCCTGGATCTGGTACGGCCCGGGGCGGTCGCGGCGCAGGCAGCGGCGGACCAGCGCCTGCCCCTCGGCGATCAGCCCGGCGTCCCACCGGCCGCGGTCCTGGCGGGGCAGCGGCACCAGGTCGCCGGTGGCGGTGGTCCGCGCGCCACGGCGGGACTCGGTGAGCAGCATCAGGGCGAGCAGGCCGATCGCCTCCGGCTCGTCGGGCATCAGCGCGACCAGCAACCGGGCCAGCCGGATCGCCTCGGCGCACAGCTCGCCGCGGACCAGGTCCGGGCCGGCGCTGGCCGTGTACCCCTCGTTGAAGATCAGGTAGAGCACCGCGAGGACGCCGTGCAGCCGGTCGGGCAGGTCGGCGTCGTGGGGCACCCGGTACGGGATCCCCGCGTTGCGGATCTTCGACTTGGCGCGGACCAGCCGCTGCGCCATGGTCGGCTCCGGCACGAGGAAGGCGCGGGCGATCTCGGCGGTGCTCAGGCCGCCGAGCAGTCGCAGGGTGAGCGCGACCCGAGCGTTCGGGGCGAGCGCCGGATGGCAGCAGGTGAAGATCAGCCGGAGCTGGTCGTCGCGCACAGGTCCCTCCTCGACGGGTGGGTCGGCGGCGAACAGCAGGGCCGCCTCGGCGTGCCGGTGCGCCCGGGACGCCTCCCGACGCCGCCGGTCGATGGCCCGGTTGCGGGCGGTGGTGATGATCCAACCGGCCGGGCTGGGTGGTGGGCCGCTCCGCGGCCACCGCCGCACCGCGATGACGAAGGCCTCCTGGACGGCCTCCTCGGCGAGGTCGATGTCGCCGAGGAGGCGGACCAGGACGGCGACCGCGCGGCCGTACTCCGCGCGGAACACCGCCTCCACGTCGGACACGGTCAGTCGCCGGCCCCGCCCTGGAAGGGGCGCACCTCGACCGGCAGGGTGGTCGCCAGCGCGTAGCGGCGACCCCAGTCCAGCGCGGCGTCCAGGTCCGGCACGTCGATGATGGTGATGCCGCCCAGGTACTCCTTGCCCTCCACGAACGGTCCGTCGGTGACCAGCACCTCGCCGCTCTCGCGGGCGCGCAGCACGGTGGCGGTCTCCGGGCCGTGCAGGCCCTGCCCGAACACCCACGACCCGGTGGACGCCAACTCGTCGCGGAAACCGGCGAGCTGGCGCATCACCCCGGCCAGGAACTCCGGGTCCGGCGGTAGCTCGCCCTGGGGCTGGTGAAGGCTGAGCAGGTACAGCGTCATCGTTCCTCCTCGCGGGGCGGCCGGCCGCTCGCCGACCTCTCATCCTCCATACGATCGGCCGCCGTTCCAATCGACAGGTCGGCAGAAGATTCTCGGCGCCCGACCCGAACCCGGCGGTGATGCGCCCTTTGCTCTGCACCTGCGGAGGCGACGGGGGCGCAGGCCAGGTGTCGCATCGGTGGGTGCAGAGCAAAGGACGAAGGACAGGGGTCGCGTCCGCCGGTGCCGGGACCGGAGCCGACAGTCATAGCGACGACAGTTGTGGGTAGACCCCGGCGTGGCTGACGCCTTGCGGGTGGTCGTGGTCGGCGCCGGTTTCTCCGGGCTCGCCGCCGCGCTGGCACTCACCCGTGCCGGCGCCCAGGTGCGACTGCTGGAGGCCCGCGACCGGGTCGGCGGTCGGGTGTTGACCCGCTGGCTGCCCGACGTCACCCAACTCGACCTGGGCGCGCAGTGGATCGGCCCGACGCAGGATCGGATGTACGCGCTGGTCGCCGAGCACGGGCTGACCACGTTCGCGTCGGCGGCGTTCGGCGCGCCCACTGTGCTCTGGGCCGGCGAGCGTCGAGCCGAGCCGCCGGCGCAGGCTGCCCGGGTTCTCGGCCTGCTCGACGAGTACGCCGCCCGGCTGGACCCGGCCGCGCCCTGGCAGGCGCCGGAGGCCGGGCAGTGGGACCGGACGGTCCTCGGCGGCTGGCTGCGTGCCACCGCCGGGGACGACGACACCGCCGACTACCTGGGGCGGGTGCTCGCCGGCGGGCTGCTGGCCACCGGCGCGGACGAGGTGTCGTTGTTGCACCTGCTGTTCTACCTGCGCAGCGGCGGCGGGACCGGACCGCTGCTGGGGATGGCGGGCGGCGCGCAGCAGGACCGGATCGTGGGCGGGCCGCCGGCGCTGGCCGAACGGATGGCCGCCGCCCTGCCGCCGGGGGTGCTGACGTTGGCCACCCCGGTGCGGGCCGTCCAACAGAGCGTCGACGGGGTGACGGCGTGGACCGACACCGGGCGCGTGAACGGTGACTTCCTGGTGGTGGCGCTGCCCCCGACGCTGGCGGGCCGGATCTGGTACGCCCCGCCGCTGCCCGCGCAGCGCGACGGGTTGACCCAGCGGATGCCGATGGGTTCGGCGCTGAAGGTGCACGCCGTCTACCCGGAGCCGTTCTGGCGCGCCGACGGGTTCTCCGGGGTGTCCACCAGCACCACCGGTCCGCTCACCGAGACGGTCGACAACTCCACGCCGACCTCGCCGCTCGGGGTGTTGACCGGGTTCAGCTACGCCTCGGACGCCGCGGTGTTGCGCGAGATGTCTCCCGAGCAGCGGCGCCGTTGCCTGTTGGACGCGTTCGCCGCGGTGCTCGGACCACGCGCCGGGGACCCCGTCGACCTCGTCGAGTACGACTGGACGACCCAGGAGTGGACGCGGGGCTGCTTCTGCGGCGCGCTCACCCCCGGCGCCTGGAGCGCGTACGGCCCACGGCTGCGGGCGCCGGTGGGCCGGGTGCACTGGGCGGGTACCGAGACGGCGACCCGGTGGACCGGCTACCTGGAGGGCGCGGTGCGCGCCGGTGAGCGGGCGGCCGCCGAGGTGCTGGCCGGCTGAGCGGCGGACGCGACCGTGGCCGGCCCGGTCTCGGCGGGACCGGGCCGGCCTCGGCCCACGGTGCGACCCGGCCGACCCGTCCGTCAGACGTTCGGGTCGGCGCGGGGCGCCCGGGTCAGGGGTAGGTGGTCAGGTACACCGTCTGGTTGGCCGCGTTCGCGGTGCCACCGGCGTTGTTGATCACCCGGTTGATGGTGCCGACGCCACCGAGCGAGACGGTGACCATGTTCGTGAAGCGCACGTTCGGGTTGGTGGGCACCTCGAAGGACCGTTCCTCGACCACTGCGGGGTTGACGTTGAAGTAGCTGTAGCTGCCCAGCCCGAACGCCTGGTGACTGGTCACCGAGTCGGCGACCTTGTACGCGGCGTAGCCCCGGGTCGACCCGTTCATCCAGGCCGCCTGGTTCGGAACGTCGTAGGGCAGCTCGTTCTGGTAGAAGTACGTCCGGCCACCGTTGCCGTTCCAGATGGTCTGGTACTTCTGGTAGTGCTCGACGAAGAGGCCGTACATGGTGACGTTGTCGCCGTTGACGGTGAGCCCGGTGTCGGCGGTGTTCAGCGTCCACCCGGTCGGTACGCCGCTGGCGGCGTGGTCGGCCCGCCACAGCCACATGTGGTCGCCGATCACGTTGTCGCTGTTGACGGTCAGGGTGTTGGTGGCCTTGCCGACGTGCGGCCCGCCGATGCGGAAGAACACGTCGTGCAGCGAGGTCGGGTTGGTGGCGTGGCTCGCGGACGAACCGGCCGGCCCGACCTCCATCAGCACCGGGGAGTTCGTCGTGCCGGCCTCGAACATGATGCCGGCGACCTTCACGCCGTCCACATCGGCCACCCGCATCCCCACCGCGCCGTTGTCGGCCTGGATGGTGGCCAGACCGAGGCCGAGGATCACCGTGTCGGCCCGGTTGACCTGGATCGGCTCGGTGACGTGGTGCACGCCCGGGGTGAAGAGCAGGTGCCGCCCCTGGGCGAGGGCCGCGTTGATGGTGGCGGCGCTGGTGCCCGGCTGGACCACGTAGAACTGCGACAGCGAGATGGACGAGCCGGCCGGGGTCTTGTTGTACCAGCTGGTGCCGGTGGAGTTGGTGCGCAGCGCCGGTACGAAGACCCGGTACTCACCGCTGCCGTCGACGTACAGGAACGGCTTCTCCCGGACCTGGGGGGTCTGCGGGATGACGGTGTGCGACGGGTTGGGGAAGCTCGGCGCGGGGGCGCCGACGACGCCCTGGAAGACCATGTTCCACACCGAGCCGGTCCAGCCGTTGCCGAACTCGCTGTTGCGGGAGTACCACTGCTGCTGCGAGCCGGAGACGACCAGGCCGTCGATGCGGGTGTCGGCCAGCAGGCCGCCGCTGGACCAGCCGTCACCGCCGTTCCAGAGCTGGATCTGGTTCTGCGCGCCACGAAGGTGCATCCGCCGGTACGGCGCGGCCTGGGACACCGCCCAGCGCTCCACCGTCTGCCCGGCGGGCAGGGTGACCGACAGGTTCTCGGCGGCCCGCCAGAAGTTCTGGGTGGCGTTGCCGCCCATCCAGAACGCCTCGGTGCGGACGTGGCCGTTGAGGTTGACGTCGTCGGGGCTCATGCCGAGGCCGGCGACCTGGGTGAAGAAGCCGAGGTTGACGTCGGCGGTGTAGGTGCCGGGCTTGAACAGCACCGCGTAGCGCTGCGGGCCGAACTGGTTGGTCTCCTGCTGGGTGAAGAGGGTGTTCAGTCGACTCTGGATGGTCGACGTCGGTGTGCTCGGGTCGAAGACGAAGGTGTTCGGGCCGAGGTTGGGGTTGTACGGGTCGGTCGTGCCGACCGGCGGCTCGCTGGTACCCCCGCCGGTGGTGTTCACCGCCAGCTCCCACAGCGAGTAGCCGTAGGCGGTGCCCCGGGCGGTGCCGTACATCCGCAGGTAGCGGCCGCTGCCGGCGACGGTGAGGGACTGCGTCCCGCCGGTGGCCGTGGTGGTGGAGTAGATGGTGGTCCAGGTGGTCCCGTCGGTCGAGGTCTGGAGCTGGAAGGCCCGGGCGTACGCGGCCTCCCAGGTGAGCACCACCCGGCAGATGGTGCGGGTGCTGCCGAGGTCGACGCGCAGCCACTGCGGGTCGCTGGCGGCGCTGGCCCAGCGGGTGCCCGGGTTGCCGTCGACCGCCGCGGACGCGGCGAGGCCGGCGTCCTGGGTGGACGAGGCGGTGGCCGGGCTGCCCTGTGCGACGTTGGTGCTGCCGCAGGTGGGGGTGCTGCCGCCGCTCTCGCCGTACACCTGGAACTCCCAGAGCGAGTAGCCGTAGCCGGTGCCCCGGGCGGTGCCGTTCATCCGCACGTAGCGGCCGGCGCCGGTGACGGTGAGGTTCTGGGTGCCGCCGGTGCCGGTGGTGGTGGAGTAGATCGTCGTCCAGGTGGCCCCGTCGTCGGAGGTCTGGAGTTGGAAGGCCCGGCCGTAGGCGCCCTCCCAGAGCAGGTTGACCTGGCTGATGGTGGCGCGAGCGCCCAGGTCGACCTGGAGCCACTGCGGGTCGCTGAACGCGCTGGCCCAGCGGGTGGCGGTGTTGCCGTCGACGGCGGCGGAGGCCGGGGTGCCGGCGTTCTCGGTGGACGAGGCGGTGGCGGGGCGGCCCTGGGACAGCAGGGTGGGCGCGGCCTGCGCGGGGGCGCTGGCCACGGCCGGGGTGAGCGCCGCGACCAGGGCCACGGTGAGCCCGACGAGCAGGTGTCGGACGACCCGGGGACGCGGGCGTACGGATGTAGCACGAGATGTCATGACATCGCCTGTCGCTAGGGGGTTACGGGTTGCCACGCGGAGGGGATCGGGCGCGCCCGTAGCGCCGTGGATGGTGTCGCCGCCGACGCGACACCGAGGGAGGAGAGCGCTCTCGTAGGAGTGTTGCGGCGAGATTGCGACGGCGTCAAGACATCGATCTATAACTTCGTTATTTATCCCGAGGATTCTTTTTGGGTAATTTGCTGGCCGCCCGCGCGGTCGCCCCCGCTCAGCGGCGGACGCCACCCTCGGTGAGGAAGCGGGCGATCGGGAGGGTGGCCGCACCCAGCGCCACCGCGTCCACCCCGAGCCGGCACAGCTCGATCGACGCCTGCTCGTACGGCTGGCGCAGCGCCTGCCGACCGGCGGCCTCCCGCACGGCTGGCAGCAGGTCACCGAGGGCCATCGCCGCCCAGCCGCCGAGCACCACGCGCTCCGGGTTGAACAGGTTGATCAGGTTGGCCACGCCCGCGCCCAGGTAACCGGCGGTGTCATCGAGGACCCGTCGGGCGGTGGCCGAGGTCTGCGCGGCGGCGACCAGCGCGGCGAGCTGGGACTCCTCGTCCTCGCCCGGAACGGCGCGACCCCGACGCGCCTCTCGGTAGCGGTCGATGATCGCCTCCGCACCGACGTACGCCTCCAGGCAGCCGCGCGCGCCGCACCGGCAGGCCCGGCCGCCGTACACCAGGGTAGTGTGCCCCCACTCCCCCGCGCTGCTGGACGCCCCCCGGTAGGTGACGCCGTTGGTCACCACCGACGCTCCCACCCCGGAGCCGACAAGCGCGAAGACGGCGTGCCGGGCGCCCCGACCGGCACCGAACCACATCTCGGCCTGACCGAGGGTCTTCGCGCCGTTGTCGATGTGCAGCGGCACGTCGGTGCCGGCGCCGATCAGGCGCTCCAGCGGCACCCGGTCCCAGCCGAGGGCCTGGGCGTGCACCACGGCCTCGACGCCCTGCTCGACGACGCCGGAGACGCCGATCCCGACGCCGAGCACGTCGCCGGGGGCGACCCCGGCCTGGCCGGTCAGCGCGTCGATGCCGGCCAGCACGTGCCCGGCCACCAGGTCGGGCTCGGTGCGGGCCGGGTCGAGCGGGTACTCGACGCTGGCCAGCAGGGTCATCGCGAAGTCGAACAGCTCCATCCGGACCCGCGTCTCGCCGACGTCCACGCCGACCACGAAGGCGAAGCGGGGCTCGATCCGCAGCAGCATGCTGGGCCGGCCGCCGTCGGACTCGGCGGCCCCGGCCTCGGCGACGAGCCCTTCGTCGATCATGTCGGCCACCACGTTGCTGACCGCGGGCTGGCTCAGCCCGGTGCTGCGCACCAGGTCCTGCCGGGTGAGCGGGCCGTCCAGGAAGAGCTTGGTCAGCAGGGCGGACCGGTTGCGCAGCCGCACGCTGCGGTTGGTGGCACGCGCCAGCTCCACTCGTCACCTCGTTCCCGTCGGCCGTTCGAGGCGACTGTAACCGCCTCGTGCTTGACGACCCACCGACCAGCAACTTTAATGACGACATAAATTAAGCCGTGATGTAACTCCCGGGAAACGCCGACGGACCCCGACGGCGCACCCCCGAAACCCTGCCCGCAGCCGGCCCCCGTCGCCCGACCCCTATCGGCGACGAAGGCCAGCGGACCCCCACCACGCACCGGAAGGGCTGACCCGTGTCGAGACGACACCTCGGGATATTCACCGCCGCCGTACTGGCCGCCGCCTCGCTGACCGCCTGCGGTGGCTCCGGCGACGACTCCGCCGCATCGCCCAAGACGCTCACCTACTGGGCCAGCAACCAGGGCGCCAGCCTGGAGGCCGACAAGACCATCCTCCAGCCCGAGCTGGACAAGTTCGAGAAGCAGACCGGCATCAAGGTCACCGTCGAGGTGGTCCCCTGGTCGGACCTGCTCAACCGGCTGCTCGCGGCCGCCGCCTCCGGCAAGGGCCCGGACGTGGTCAACATCGGCAACACCTGGTCGGCGTCGTTGCAGGCCACCGGCGCGCTCGTCGAGTTCGACGACGCCACCCTGCAGGCCGTCGGCGGCAAGGACCGGATCGTGCCCGCCGCGCTCGCCGCCGCCGGCGCGCCCGGCAAGCCGCCGGCCGCCGTGCCGCTCTACAGCATGGCGTACAGCCTGTACTACAACAAGAAGTCGTTCGCCGACGCCGGCATCACCGCGCCGCCGACCACCTGGGAGCAGCTCGCCGAGTACGGCAAGAAGCTCAGCACCGGCGGCAAGTGGGGCCTGGCCATCGAAGGGGCCAACCCGTCGGAGAACGCGCACCACGCCTTCACCTTCAGCCAGCAGTACGGCGGCGAGTGGTTCGACTCGGCCGGCAAGCCGACCTTCGACACCCCGCAGAACGTCTCGGCGATCAAGCGGTACATCGACTTCATGGCCGCTGACAAGATCACCAACCCGAGCAACGCCGAGTACGCGCAGAACCAGTCGGTCTCCGACTTCGCCAACGGCAAGGCCGCCATGCTGCTGTGGCAGTCCGCCGGGTCGAACCTGAAGACGCAGAACATGCCCGCCGACGCGTACGGGGTGGCCCCGGTTCCGTTCCTGGCCAACCCTCCGGCCGGCGGCAAGAAGGTCAACAGCATGGTCGCCGGGATCAACATGGCGGTCTTCAAGCACACCAAGAACAAGGACGGCGCGCTGAGCTTCGTGAAGTTCATGACCAGCGACGAGGAGCAGACGATCCTCAACAAGACGTACGGCTCGCTGCCGGCGGTGAAGACCGCCGCCTCCGACCCGGCGTTCAGCGCCACCGAGCAGAAGACCATCCAGGAGACGCTGGTCACCACTGCGGCCCCGCTGCCGCAGGTGCCTGACGAGAGCACCTTCGAGACCCTGGTCGGCACCGCGATGAAGGAGCTGTTCGCCGACGCGGCCAGCGGCAAGCCGGTCACCGAGGAGTCGGTGAAGGCGAAGCTGACCGACGCGCAGCAGAAGATGCGCTGACCCAGGCGGCACCGGTGGCCGTGGTCGGGCGCGGTGGCC